>DASQMN010000116.1:0-10011 GCA_035645475.1 Nocardioidaceae bacterium | reverse complement strand
CGTGAGTGAAGTACATCCGGGCCGCCTCGGGGCCGAACTTCGCCCGCGCCTGCCCGCGGAGATGGTTCTGGGTCACCGCGGCCGCGACGAGCGCCGTGTCGTGGCTGCGCCGGAGCCTCGTGCCGAGCGCGAGATCGCTCTCCCTCCCCGCGCACGCGTGCACCTCCGCGAGCAGCGCCTGGCCTGCGGGGCCAAGCAGCCGCTCGAACGTGTCGAGGTCCATGCGCTCGATCCTTTCCCAGCCGCCCGGCGTTGGCACTCCGCAGGTGCGAGTGCTAAGTTCGGTGCTGGCACTCTCCTAGTGAGTGTGCCAGCGGCCCCGCTTGACGCGACCCCCGCGACGGCGCGCTCGAGAGGGCCAACCCATATGCATTCCTCCAGCGAGACAACTGCGTGAAAGGGGAGGTCGACAACGTGTCGGTCACCATCAAGCCGCTCGAAGACCGGATCGTCGTGAAGACGCTCGAGGCCGAGCAGACCACCGCGTCGGGTCTGGTCATTCCGGACACCGCCAAGGAGAAGCCCCAGGAGGGCGAGGTTCTCGCCGTCGGACCGGGCCGGGTCGACGACAACGGCAACCGCGTCCCTGTGGACGTCGCCGTCGGCGACACCGTCATCTACAGCAAATACGGCGGCACCGAGGTGAAGTACGCCGGCGAGGAGTACCTCATCCTCTCCGCGCGCGACGTCCTCGCCGTCGTCGAGAAGTGATCGCTTCTCACCAGGTCCACGCCAGCCGTTGAAGGCCGGCGCCCAGTCCCTGCAGGGACCCGGGCAACCAGAGCCGCGCCCCGGTCCCCACACGGGGAGCCGGGGCGCTGCCATGAAGGGAAACCACCGCAATGCCAAAGATCCTGGAGTTCGACGAGAACGCCCGTCGCTCGCTCGAGCGCGGTGTCGACGCGCTCGCGAACACCGTCAAGGTCACGCTCGGCCCCAAGGGCCGCAACGTCGTCCTGGCCAAGGCCTACGGCGGCCCGACCATCACCAACGACGGTGTGACCGTCGCCCGTGAGATCGAGCTGGACGACCCGTTCGAGAACCTCGGCGCCCAGCTGACCAAGGAGGTCGCAACCAAGACCAACGACGTCGCTGGTGACGGCACCACCACTGCCACCGTGCTGGCCCAGGCACTCGTGCACGAGGGCCTGCGCGCCGTCGCGGCCGGCGCCAACCCGGTCGAGCTGAAGCGCGGCATCGACGCCGCGGTGGTGGCGGTCTCCGACGAGCTTCACCGGCTCGCCCGCGACGTGGAGACCACCCAGGACATGGCGCACGTAGCCACCATCTCCGCGCGCGACGGTCACATCGGCGAGCTCATCGCCCAGGCCTTCGACAAGGTGGGCAAGGACGGTGTCATCACCGTCGAGGAGTCCAACACCCTGGGCACCGACCTCGAGTTCACCGAGGGCATGCAGTTCGACAAGGGCTACATCTCCCCGTACATGGTGACCGACGCCGAGCGCATGGAAGCCGTGCTCGACGACCCGTACGTGCTGCTGCACCAGGGCAAGATCTCCGCTGTCAGCGACCTATTGCCGCTGCTCGAGAAGGTCGTGCAGGCCGGCAAGCCGCTGTTCATCATCGCCGAGGACATCGAGGGCGAGGCCCTGTCCACCCTGGTGGTCAACAAGATCCGCGGGACGTTCACCTCGACCGCGGTCAAGGCACCGGCGTTCGGCGACCGCCGCAAGGCGATGCTGCAAGACATCGCGGTGCTCACCGGCGCCCAGGTCGTGGCACCGGAGGTCGGTCTCAAGCTCGACCAGGTCGGTCTGGAGGTGCTCGGACGCGCCCGCCGCGTCGTGGTCACCAAGGACGACACCACGATCGTCGACGGCGCCGGCGAGCAGGCCGACGTCAGCGGTCGCGTCGCGCAGATCAAGGCCGAGATCGAGGCCAGCGACTCCGACTGGGACCGCGAGAAGCTGCAGGAGCGGCTCGCCAAGCTCGCCGGTGGCGTCTGCGTCATCCAGGTCGGCGCTGCCACCGAGGTGGAGCTGAAGGAGAAGAAGCACCGCATCGAGGACGCTGTCTCAGCGACTCGGGCTGCCATCGAGGAGGGCATCGTCGCGGGTGGCGGTTCGGCACTCGTGCACGCAGGCAACGTGCTCAACGACGGGCTCGGCCTCAGCGGTGACGAGGCCACCGGCGTACGCATCGTGCGCCGCAGCGTCGACGAGCCGCTGCGCTGGATCGCCGAGAACGGTGGCGAGCCGGGCTACGTCGTGGTCTCCAAGGTGCGCGAGGCCGGTGAGGGCAAGGGCTACAACGCCGCCACCGGTGAGTACGGCGACCTCGTCGCCGCCGGCGTGCTCGACCCGGTCAAGGTGACGCGCTCGGCGCTCGCCAACGCGGCGTCGATCGCGGCGCTGCTGCTCACCACGGAGACGCTCGTGGTGGACAAGCCCGAGGACGAGGAGCCGGCCGCCTCCAACGGCCACGGCCACGGGCACTGAGCAAACAACTGCATCTCCGACGGGCGGTCCGACTTCGGTCGGGCCGCCCGTCGGCGTCCCGCCGTCGATGCTTCGCGTCCTGCCGGTAGTGGATAGTCATGGTCATGAGTCCGCCACCCGCACGCCCGATCGCGTTGGTGACCGGCGTGGGTCGGGTCGCTGGTATCGGCGCAGCAGTGGCTGTCCGGCTGGCTACCGACGGCTGGGACGTCGCGACCAGCTACTGGGCCCCGTACGACGAGCGGATGCCGTGGGGTGCTGGCCCCGACGATGTGGACAGCGTGGCCGAGGCGGTCCGTGCCGCCGGCGCCCGCACGGTGCCAGTCGCTGACGACCTTTCGGACGTGGAGGCGCCGGGACGCGTACTCGACGTCGTACACAGCGAGCTGGGGCCGGTCACCGCCTTGGTCATGTGCCACTGCGAGTCGGTGAACTCCGGGCTCCTGGACACCACGGTCGAGAGCTTCGACCGGCACTTCGCAGTCAACGTACGGGCGACGTGGCTGCTGATCCGCGAGTTCGCCGAGCGGCTGTCTGCGGTCGACGGCTCCGGACGGATTCTCGCGATGACCAGCGATCACTCGGTCGGCAACCTGCCGTACGGCGCCACCAAGGGCGCCATGGACCGGGTCGTGCTCGCGTCGGCGCGAGAGCTCGCCCACCTGCGGGTCACCGCCAACGTGGTCAACCCGGGTCCGGTGGACACCGGATGGATCGACGACGAGCTACGCCAGGCGATCGTGGCGCAGAGCCCGTTCGGCCGAGTCGGAAGGCCGGCCGACACCGCGGCGCTGGTCTCCTTCCTGTGCTCGGCCGAGGGTGGCTGGGTCAACGGTCAGCTGCTGCACTCCGACGGCGGCCTGCACACCTGAGCGGTTCCCTCCGCGCCGTGCACAGCTGATGTGAACGACCGACCGGCCGCGGGGCGCGTCAGTCGAGACGCCGCTTCTGTGGGTACAACGTCTCGCCGCGCGCCAGCATCGCCACGTACTCCTCGATGCGACGGGCCCGTGTCTCGGCCCGCTTGAGACTGCCCAGCCGGTACGCCATCCCGAACCGGTTCTGGCTGGTCAGGATGTCGAACATCGCCTGTGCCTTGGGGTTCGCCGCCACCGCGGTGGCGAGGTCCTCCGGCACCTCCATCGTGGCCGGCCCCGCGTACGCGGCGTCCCAGCGGCCGTCGGCCTTGGCCCGGTCGACTTCGGCCAGCCCCGGTGGCTGCATCCGGCCCTCATCGAGCAGCCGGGCGATGTGGCCCACGTTGCGCGCCGACCACGGGCTGCGCGGCCGCCGCGGAGTGAAGCGCTGGCGGTACGTGTGCTCGTCGGCACGACGTGCCTGCCCGTCGATCCAGCCGTAGCACAGCGCTTCGTCCAGGGCCTGGGCATACGTGAGGCTGGTGGGCTCGGTGGTGCCCTTCTTGGCGAGCAGCAGCCACACCCCACGTGGCTCGGCGTGGTGCTCAGCGAGCCAGCTCCGCCATGCCGCCGCGTCGGCAACGGTGACCTCAGGCTGTTCCTCCGCCACGGCTCAGCCCGAGCGGTCGGGCTGTGAGCCGTCCGTCTCGATGACGGAGAACGTCGCACCGTTGGGATCGGTGAGCACTGCCAGCCGTCCGAACGGGGAGTCCATCACGGGTATGAGCACCGACCCACCACCGTGCTCGGCGGCTGCCACGGCGGCGGGTGTGTCGGCCACCCCGAAGTAGACCAGCCAGTGCGCCGGCGCGTCGTCCGCGCCCATCATGCCGCCGATGCCGCCCAGCGGCGCCGCCTCCCCGGGCAGCGCGAACGTCGTGTAGTCCGGACCCGCCATCTCGAGCCGCTCGGTACGGAAGCCGAAGACGTCGGTGTAGAAGGTCCGGGCGGTGTCCGGGTCAGGCGAACGCAAATCCTCCCAGACCAGGGCGCCGGGCTCGTTGACCACCCCGGCGCCGATGTACTGACCGGCCTGCCACACACCGAATGGGGCGCCGGTGGGATCCAGGCCGATGAACATCCGGCCCAGCGGCCCCACGTCGTCAGGCGGGTACAGCACGGTGCCGCCCTGCTTCTCGACGGCGGCGGCCGTTGCATCGGCGTCGTCGCTGGCGAAGTACAGGGTCCACGTTGCCTGGCCCTCCTGCGGCTGCGGGCCTATCCCAGCGGCTCCGTTGCCGCCGACCAGGGCAATCGTGTAACCGCCGTATCGCTCGGCGTCGTCCTCGTCGAAGCTCCACCCGAGGACGCTGCCGTAGAACGCCTGGGCGGCGGGGACGTCGGGAACCGACAGGTCCACCCAGCAGGGGACACCGGCGGGCCAGCGTGAGGTCCGAATGCTCATGGCGACCATCTCACCGTGTCCGGGCCTCGCTTGTCGACGGTTAATATGGCTCATGAGCACCCCGGTCGAGATGCCAGAGAAGTTCGGCCCACTGGGCCTCACCTTCGACGACGTCCTGCTACTTCCTGGTGAGACCGACGTCATCCCGGCCGAGGCCGACACATCCGCTCGGCTGACCCGCGATATCACCGTGCGGACGCCGCTGGTGTCCAGCGCGATGGACACCGTCACCGAGGCGCGCATGGCCATCGCCATGGCCCGTCAGGGCGGCATCGGTGTGCTGCACCGCAACCTCTCGATCGCCGACCAGGCCGAGCAGGTCGACCTGGTCAAGCGCTCCGAGTCGGGCATGATCACCGACCCCGTGACGATCGGGCCGCACGCCACGCTGCTCGAGCTCGACGAGCAGTGCGGGCGCTATCGCGTCTCCGGCCTGCCGGTCGTCGACGAACGACGCGTCCTGCTCGGCATCATCACCAACCGCGACCTGCGCTTCGTACCGGCCGCGGAGTGGCCGACCCGGATCGTGCGTCAGGTGATGACCCCGATGCCCCTGGTCACCGCACCCGCTGGCATCTCGCAGGTGGACGCAGCCGCGCTGCTGGCCAAGCACAAGGTAGAGAAGCTGCCGCTGGTCGACAACGACGGCCGCCTCACCGGCCTCATCACCGTCAAGGACTTCGTCAAGTCCGAGCAGTACCCCCTGTCGAGCAAGGACGAAGAAGGGCGGCTGATCGTCGGCGCGGCTATCGGCTTCTTCGGCGACGCCTGGGACCGTGCGACGGCGCTGGTGGATGCCGGTGTCGACGTGCTCGTGCCCGATACCGCCAACGGTGAGGCCCGGCTGCTGCTCGAGATGGTTCGCCGCCTCAAGAGCGACCCGGCCACCCGGCACGTGCAGATCATCGGCGGCAACGTCGCCACCCGCGCGGGTGCGCAGGCCCTGGTTGACGCGGGCGTCGACGCCGTGAAGGTCGGAGTCGGACCGGGCTCGATCTGTACGACCCGCATCGTCGCCGGCGTCGGCGTGCCCCAGGTGACCGCCATCTACGACGCCGCGCTGGCCTGCAAGCCTGCGGGCGTGCCGGTGATCGGCGACGGCGGCCTGCAGTACTCCGGCGACATCGCCAAGGCGATGGTGGCCGGCGCCGACACCGTCATGCTGGGGTCGCTGCTCGCGGGCTGCGAGGAGAGCCCCGGTGAGCTCGTCTTCGTCAACGGCAAGCAGTTCAAGAGCTACCGCGGCATGGGGTCGCTGGCCGCGATGGCGTCGCGCGGCAAGACGTCGTACTCCAAGGACCGGTACTTCCAGGCCGACGTCGCCAGCGACGACAAGATCGTGCCGGAGGGCATCGAGGGCCAGGTGCCCTTCCGCGGCCCCCTGTCCGGTGTCGTGCACCAGCTCATCGGGGGCCTGCAGCAGGCGATGTTCTACGTCGGCGCGCACACCGTCGAGGAGCTGCAGGAGCGGGGTCGCTTCGTACGCATCACCTCGGCCGGGCTGAAGGAGAGCCACCCCCACGACATCCAGATGACCGTCGAGGCGCCCAACTACAGCAGCCGCTGATCAGCTGGGTGGCTCGTCCTGCCCGGACTCCTCGGCGGCGTCGCCCTCCTCCTTGGTGGCGTGCACGGCGCCGTCCGCGTGCTCCGCGGGTCCGTAGACGGTGTAGAGCACCAGCGGGTTCGGGCCGGTGTTGCGGAAGTTGTGCTTCTTGCCGGCCGGCACCACCACCAGGTCGCCCTGGGCCACCTGCTTGGTATCGCCGGAGACGATCGCCTCGCCGGTGCCGCTGACGAACGTCAGGATCTGGTCGGTGTCCTCGTGCGTCTCCTCGCCGATCTCGCCGTCGACCGGAATCGTCATGATGACCAGCTGGGCGTGCTGGCCGGTCCACAGCACACGACGGAAGTCGGCACTCTGCTCGGCGACGGTGGCGATGGTGAAGTGCTCCATGGGTGTCCTCTCAACGGCGGGTGCGACGGCTGTGCCCATCATCGTGGGCCTCATGCCAGTCGCAGTCGCCACTAGGCTCGCCCGGTGGACATCGATATCGGTCGTGCCAAGCGGGCCCGGCGGGCGTACGCCTTCGACGACATCGCGATCGTGCCCAGCCGGCGCACCCGAGACCCGGAGGAGGTGTCCGTGGCCTGGCAGATCGACGCCTACCGGTTCGAGATCCCCGTCGTCGCGGCACCGATGGACTCGGTCATGTCGCCGCAGACGGCTGTTGCTCTCGGCCGCCTCGGCGGGCTGGGCGTGCTCGACCTGGAGGGCCTGTGGACCCGCTACGAGGACCCGGATCCGCTGCTCGCGGAGGTCGCTGCCCTGCGCGGGGCTGAGGCGACCCAGCGCCTGCAGGAGATGTACGCCGAGCCGATCCGCGCCGAGCTGATCGCGGAGCGGCTGCAGGAGATGCGTGCCGAGGGGGTGACCGTGGCCGGGGCACTGTCTCCTCAGCGCACCAAGCAGTTCGCCAAGACGGTCGTCGACGCGGGGGTGGACCTCTTCTTCATCCGGGGGACGACGGTGTCGGCCGAGCACGTGTCCGGTCAGGCTGAGCCACTGAACTTGAAGGAGTTCATCTACGAGCTGGACGTGCCGGTCATCGTCGGTGGCTGCGCGACGTACCAGGCGGCTCTGCACCTGATGCGCACCGGTGCGGCCGGTGTGCTCGTCGGCTTCGGTGGTGGCGCCGCACACACCACGCGAAGCGTGCTCGGTGTCGAGGTGCCGATGGCCACCGCGGTCGCCGACGTCGCCGCCGCCAGGCGCGACTACCTCGACGAGAGCGGCGGGCGGTACGTGCACGTCATCGCCGACGGCTCGGTCGGGCGTAGCGGCGACGTCGCCAAGGCGTTCGCCTGCGGGGCCGACGCGCTCGTCGTCGGGTCCCCCTTCGCACGCGCCGCCGAGGCGCCGGGGCGCGGGTTCCACTGGGGAGCCGAGGCGTGGCATCCCGAACTGCCACGCGGGGAGCGGGTGGAGATAGGGGTCGTCGGCACGCTTTCAGAGGTGCTCTTCGGGCCCTCCCGCGTGGCCGACGGAACGATGAATCTCATCGGGGCGCTGCGTCGCGCGATGGCAACGACCGGCTACAGCGACCTCAAGGAGTTCCAGCGAGTCGAGGTCGTCATCCCCTGAGGTGTCAGTGACCGTGCTCGGCGCCTCGGGACCGCATTAGAGTCGGGTTCCGTGAGCAGCCCGGACATCTCAATCGCGCTCGACGTCACGGCTGAGGTCGTAGCGCCCGGTGAGCCGGCCGACGCCCATCCCGAGCACGACCTGGTGCTGGTGGTGGACTACGGCGCCCAGTACGCCCAGCTGATCGCCCGCCGGGTCCGCGAGGCGCGGGTCTACTCCGAGATCGTTCCGCACACCATGCCGGTCGAGCGCATGCTCGAGCGCTCACCGAAGGCCATCATCCTGTCCGGCGGGCCTCGGTCGGTCTACGCGCCGGAGGCGCCGCAGGTCGACCCCACGCTGTTCGACACCGGGGTGGCCGTCTTCGGCATCTGCTACGGCTTCCAGGCGATGGCCGGAGCCCTGGGTGGCGAGGTACGCCGCACCGGTACGTCGGAGTTCGGGCGCACCGACGTCCAGCTGTCACCCGGCTCCACCCTGCTGGACGGGCTGCCCGGTCAGCTGCGGGCGTGGATGTCGCACGGTGACGAGGTGGCCAAGGCCCCGCCCGGGTTCGAGGTGTTGGCCACCTCGCAGGGCGCCGCGGTCGCGGCGTTCGAGGATCTCGACCGCCGGTTCGCCGGTGTGCAGTGGCACCCCGAGGTGCTGCACACCGAGCACGGTCAACGGGTGCTCGAGCGGTTCCTGCTCGAGGTGGCCGGCTGCCGCCCGACCTGGACGATGGTCAACATCGTCGAGGAGCAGGTCGAGGCCGTACGCCGGGTCGTGGGTGACGGCCGTGCCATCTGTGGGCTGTCCGGCGGCGTCGACTCGGCGGTGGCTGCGGCGCTGGTGCAGCGCGCGATCGGCGACCGGCTCACCTGCGTCTTCGTCGACCACGGGCTGCTGCGCGCGGGGGAGGCTGAACAGGTCGAGCGCGACTTCGTCGCCGTCACCGGTGTCGACCTTCATGTGGTCGACGCCAGGGAGCGCTTCCTGGACGCGCTGGCCGGCGTCTCCGACCCGGAGGAGAAACGCCGGATCATCGGTCGTGAGTTCATCCGCGTGTTCGAGGCCGCCGAGATCGAGATTGTCGCCGGAGCTGACGACCCGGTGCAGTTCCTTGTGCAGGGCACGCTCTACCCCGATGTCGTGGAGTCCGGTGGCGGTGAGGGTGCGGCCACGATCAAGAGTCACCACAACGTCGGCGGGCTGCCTGAGGACCTGCAGTTCTCTCTGGTCGAGCCGTTGCGCACGCTGTTCAAGGACGAGGTCCGCCACGTCGGTGAGCAGCTCGGCCTGCCAGCCGACCTGGTGTGGCGGCACCCTTTCCCCGGCCCCGGCCTCGCTATCCGGATCGTCGGTGCCGTGGACGCCGACCGGCTGCGCATCCTCCGCGACGCCGATGCGATCGCCCGCGACGAGGTCACCCGCGCTGGCCTGGATCGCGACATCTGGCAGTTCCCTGTCGTCCTGCTCGCCGATGTGCGCTCCGTAGGCGTGCAAGGCGACGGTCGTACGTACGGGCACCCGGTGGTGTTGCGCCCCGTGACCAGCGACGACGCCATGACTGCCGACTGGTCAAGGCTCCCGTACGACCTGCTGGAACGGATCTCGACGCGGATCACGAACGAGGTGCGTGAGGTCAACCGGGTGGCGCTGGACATCACCAGCAAGCCGCCCGGAACCATCGAGTGGGAGTAGACCAGCAACTCTGACCTGCGGAAACGTGGCCTCAAATCGAAGCGAGTGGGCGACCATCGTCCATAGAGTGAGATGTGCCGCCGTGTAGGTAAGGAGCAAAGCGGTCTTTGCTCGTTATGTTGCGCAGCGCGCCCTGTCTCAGCCTTGAGTCGCTCGCGGGCTGACAACGCCTGGTGACTCGTGCTCGCAAGCGGTCAGGGCCTCACTCGCCTGGTTTCGTAGGCCCAGATGGCGATCATCTCGACGCGGTTTCGGGGCACGGAGCTTGCTTCATCAGGCTGGCGATGTGGAACTTGACGGTGCGCAGGCTGATGTGTGGTTCCGCGGCGATATCAGCGTTGGCCTTGCCCTGCGCGACGGTGACCGCGAGGCTTTCCTCGCGCTCGGTCAGGGGGACGATCG
>DASQMN010000115.1:0-14874 GCA_035645475.1 Nocardioidaceae bacterium | reverse complement strand
CGCTTGGTGGCGGGGACGATCAGGCCCGTCGGGGCACCACTCGGGTGCTACGCGCGGCCGGAGTGCCCATCACGTTGTCATAGCGGGGTCCTGGCCTGCGACGGCCCGGCGCGTCGAGTGGTGCCACGTCGGCGATCAGCGCGTCGAGTGGTGCCGGATCGGCGATCAACTTGTCGAACGTGGCCGATCAGGCACCAGTCGGTGGGTGCGGGGGCCGATCTGGCACCAGTCGGCTTCGACGTCAGGCGTCCAGGCTGGACGCCGCCGCCGTGTCGACGAACCACCGCGTCGCATCCATCCCGCGTACGCCCGCGCCCGGCGTAGTCGTCACATCGGCGCCTGCCCGCGCTCGCCGGACCGCGTCCGCCTTGTCCGCACCCGACACCACGAACCAGACCTCCCGGGCCGTACGCAGAGCCGGCATGGTCATCGAGAGTCGAACCGGCGGCGGCTTGGGGGAGTCCGGCTCGGCCACAACCCTCGCCTCATCGACGTTGAGCGACTCGTGCCCGGGGAAGAGGGAGGCCACGTGACCATCCGGTCCGAGTCCCAGCATGACCAGGTCGAAACCATCCGCGGCGGCTGACTTCACCTCAGCTGCGTGTTGTTCGGCGGCGACCTGGGCGCGAGCGACCACGTCCGGTCCCTGCGCGGCCCCGGTCGGGTCCGGATCGGCGGGCATGGCGTGCACCCGGGCGGGGTCGAGCGCGACCGAGTCCAGCAGAGCGTCGCGCGCCTGGGTCTCGTTGCGTTCGCCGGCACCGGCGGGCAGGAACCGCTCGTCGCCGAACCAGACGTCGACGAGCGACCAGTCGACGAGCTCGACACCTCGCACGGTCAGAACAGCCGCATGAATGCGCGCCGCGATGGTTCCGCCAGTCAGCACAACCGATGGGACCTCGCCCAGGTCCTGTCGACTGCTCAGCAGCACCACAAGGCGCTCGGCGACCTCGGCCGCCAGCGCGTCGGGCGACTCGAGGACGACGAGCTCGTCACTCATGCCTGCAGTGCCTGGCGTAGCTGTACGAGCCCGGCGTCATGCTCGCGCAGGTGCAGCCGCAACACCGGCCGACCGTGATCGGCCAGGACCTGACCATCGCCGGCGGCTTGGGCGGAGATGAACTCCCCGAAGGTGAACGGCCGTCCCGGCACCTCGAGATCGGCGTGCGGCTCGGTGGTCACCTGCAGGTAGACACCACTGGCCGGTCCACCCTTGTGGTACTGCCCGGTCGAGTGCAGGAAACGTGGTCCCCAGCCCCAGGTCACCGGTCGTCCGGTACGACGGGCCAGGTCGACGCGCAGCTCGGCGAGCGAGGCGTCGGCACCACGGTCGAGATAGGCCATCACCGCGAGATATCCACTGTCGGCGTCGAGCTGGCCGAGAAGCGCCTGCACGGCACCGGTCACTGTCGACTCGGCTCCGTCCAGCAGCCCGTCGGTGGCATGCACCTCCACCGCGCCGTCACTGAACAACGGCGAAGCCGGATCGGACTGCTGCTCGAGCATCCCGCGGGCGGCAGCCTTGGCACTCTCCACGTCGGGCTGGTCGAAGGGGTTGATCCCGATGACCCGTCCCGCGACCGCGACCGCGTACTCCCAGAGCAGCATCTGCGCGCCCAGCGGCGCGTCGACAGTGGCGCCCCAGCCTGACGACGGCTTGACGGCGTCGAACACGTACTGCGGGCCGTAGGTGACGAGCACACTGTCGGCGGTGTTGGGATTGACGTTCGGCGCGTCAACGCCCTCCACCACCACCGGCAGCAGGCCACGACCGTTCTTGCCGGTCGACTCGGCCACCAGCTGTTCGATCCAGTCGCCGAGTCCAGGCGTTGGAGACCCGGCATCGGCGAGCACCAGCTTGTCCACGCCGCGGGTAGCAGCGAGCCCCAGCAGGCCACCGAGCCGCAGCGCAGCATTCTCTGCCGTGTCCACCTCTAACCCCACCTGTACGGCGGCGGCCTCGTCCAGCAGGGAGGTCAGGTCGACGCCCGCGAGCCCGCTGGGCACGAGCCCGAAGGCGGTGAGCGCCGAGTAGCGGCCACCCACGTTGGGGTCGGCGTTCAGCACCGTGTAGCCGGCTTCCCGTGCTTCGCCGTCCAGCGGAGACCCCGGATCGGTCACCACCACGATGCGTTCGGCGGGGTCGATGCCGGCGTCCTCGAAGGCCTTCTCGTAAGCGCGGCGCTGGCTGTCGGTCTCCACGGTCGAACCGGACTTGCTGGACACGACGACCACGGTGCTGGTGAGCCGGTCCTCGACCGCGCGCCGTACGTAGTCGGGATCGGAGGAGTCGAGCACGGTGAGCTCCACCCCGGCCGAGGCGCAGATGACCTCGGGAGCCAGCGAGGAGCCGCCCATGCCGCACAGCACGACGTGGTCGACGCCCTGCCCGTGCAGTCGGGTGCGCAGGTCCTCGATCTGTGGAACCAGGCCGCGCGAGCTCGCGGCCAGATCTACCCAGGCGAGCCGCTTAGCCGACTCGTCCTGAGCCTCCGGTCCCCACAAGGTCGGGTCCTGGTTGGCGATGCCGCTGGCCACCGCGTCATCGACCAGCTGCTGGACGCATCCCGCGTACGCCTCCTCGTCGGCGTAGCCGAAGAAGAGCTCGACGGAGGCGTCGGTGTCGGCGACGGTGCTCCAGTCCGTCACGCCTGCTGGCTCTCGTCCTCGAGCTGACCGCGAACCGTCTCCTGCAGCTCCTGCCAGGACTTCTCGAACTTCTCCACGCCCTCACGCTCCAGCGTCGCGATCACGTCGTCGTAGTCGACGCCCAGCCGGGCAAGGGTGTCGAGCACCTGGTGCGCGTCGTCGTAGTTCGTCGTGACGGTGTCGCCGCGGATCTCACCGTGGTCTGCGACCGCCTCGATGGTGGCCTCCGGCGCGGTGTTGACCGTCTGCGGCGCGACCAGCTCGGTGACGTAGAGCGTGTCGGGAAGGTCGGGGTCCTTGACCGAGGTCGAGGCCCACAACGGCCGCTGCCGGTGGGCACCGGCCTTCTCGAGTGCCTGCCAGCGCTCGGAGGCGATGACCTTCTCGTAGCGCTCGTACGCCAGCCGCGCGTTGGCGATCGCTGCCTTGCTCCGCATGTTCTTGGCCTCGTCTGTGCCGATGTCCTCGAGCCGCTTGTCGACCTCGGTGTCGACCCGGCTCACGAAGAACGACGCGACCGACTCGATGGTTGACAGGTCGATGCCCTTCTCCTGAGCCTGCTCCAAGCCGGACATGTAGGCGTCCATGACCTCGTCGTAGCGGTCGAGGCCGAAGATCAGGGTCACGTTGACGCTGATGCCCTCGCCGATGACCTCGGTGATGGCCGGGACACCCTCGAGCATGGCCGGGATCTTGATCATCGTGTTGGGCCGGTCGACCAGCCACCACAGGGCACGGGCCTCGGCGATGGTGGCGCGGGTGTTGTGCGCGAGCCGTGGGTCGACCTCGATCGAGACCCGCCCGTCGACGCCACCGGTGCGGTCGTAGACCGGCCGGAGCACGTCGGCCGCCCAGCGGATGTCGTAGGTCGCCAGCGCGCGCACCGCCTCCTCCAGGTCGACGCCACGGGTACGCAGGTCGCCGAGCTGCACGGCGTACTCGTCAGCCTCGGAGAACGCCTTGGCGAAGATGGTCGGGTTGGACGTAACGCCCACGATGCCCGTGTCGTCGATGAGGCTCTGCAGGCCACCGCTGGACAGCCTGGCCCGGGAGATGTCGTCGAGCCAGATGGATACGCCGTTGTCGGCCAGTTGCTGCACTGCCTTGGACATGAAGTCCTCCCTCGGAGATGGTGCCCGTCGTCGGATCGGTCGGCCCCGTCCTCAGGGTGCCCGCCGGAGCGGCGGGCCATGCCTCACGGAGCGTGCGGGTTGTCGCCTGGGCCGACCGGTCCGGACGGCCGGGAGATGACGGGTACGGCGTGGTCACCGGTCGAGCCGGCGTCCGCGATCGAGTCACGGGCCGCCTGAGCGACCGCCTCACCGGTCAGCCCGAACGCCTCGTACAGCTTGGAGTAGTCGGCTGAGGCGCCGTAGTGCTCCAGCGCTACGCAGCGGCCGGCGTCACCGACGACCTCTCGCCATCCCATCGCGATCCCGGCTTCCACGCTGACCCGGGCGCGCACCTGCGGCGGGATCACCGAGTCGCGGTACTCGGCGTCCTGTGCGTCGAACCACTCACGGCACGGCATGGAGACCACGCGGGCGGCGATGCCCTCGCCGGCAAGCTCATCCCGCGCGGCGACCGCGATCTGCAGCTCGGAGCCGGTGCCGACGAGCACGACGTCAGGCGTGCCCTCCGTGTCCAGCAGCACGTAGCCACCGCGGGCGACCCCGTCGGCCGACGCGTAGCCGTCGACTCCGCGAGGCCAGGTGGGCAGGTTCTGACGGGACAGCACCATGCCGGCGGGCCGGTCGATGTGCGAGAGCACGGTGCGCCAGGCGACTACCGTCTCGTTGGCGTCGGCCGGGCGCACGACGTCGAGCCCGGGAATGGCCCGCAGTGCAGCCAGGTGCTCCACCGGCTGGTGCGTCGGTCCGTCCTCGCCTAGGCCGATGGAGTCGTGCGTCCACACGTACGTCACCGGCAGCGCCATCAGCGCTGCGAGCCGCACCGAGGGGCGCATGTAGTCGCTGAAGACCAGGAACGTGCCGCCGTACGGCCGGGTGCCGGAGTGCAGCGCGATGCCGTTGAGCACCGCACCCATCGCGTGCTCGCGAATGCCGAAGTGCAGGACGCTGCCGTACCAGTCGCCCTCCCACATCTTCGTGGAGTACTCCGGCGGGAGGAACGAGCGCTGGCCCTTGGGAGTGGTGTTGTTGGACTCCGCCAGGTCGGCCGAGCCGCCCCACAGCTCAGGCAGCAGAGGAGCGATCGCGCTGAGCACCTCACCGCTTGCCTTGCGTGTCGCGACGCCCTTCTCATCCGCCTCGAAACTCGGCAGGGCGTCGGTCCAGCCCTCCGGCAGACGCATCTCCGCG
Source organism: Nocardioidaceae bacterium (assembly GCA_035645475.1). Taxonomy (GTDB): domain Bacteria; phylum Actinomycetota; class Actinomycetes; order Propionibacteriales; family Nocardioidaceae; genus DASQMN01. Next base: position 9,904 of record DASQMN010000115.1, on the reverse strand, counting down.
ATGCGGTCGAAGAGCTCCTTGCGCTCGCCCGCGCCGGCGGCCCACTCGTCGAAGCCCGCCTGCCAGGTCTGCTTGGCGGCCTGCCCGCGCTCGACGGCCCCACGCGTGTGTGCCAGCACATCGTCGTCGACCGCGAAGGACGCCTCGGGGTCCATGCCGAGCACCCGCTTCGTCGCGGCCACCTCGTCCTCGCCGAGCGCCGAGCCGTGCGCCTTGCCGGTGTTCTGCGCCGACGGCGCCGGCCACGCGATGATCGTGTGCAGCCGGATGAAGCTGGGCCGGTCGCTCACCCGACGCGCCTCGGCCAGTGCGGCGTACAGCGCCTGCACGTCCTCCTCGTAGTGCTGCCCGCCGTGCGTCCAGTCGACGGTCTGGACGTGCCAGCCGTACGCCTCGTAGCGGGCGGCGACGTCCTCGGTGAACGCCACGTCGGTGTGGTCCTCGATCGAGATCGAGTTCGCGTCATAGATCAGCGTGAGGTTGCCGAGCTTCTGATGACCCGCCAGTGACGAAGCCTCCGCCGAGACGCCCTCCTCGAGGTCCCCGTCGGAGGCGATGACGTAGACGTCGTGGTCGAACAACCCCCGGTCGGCCGGGGCGTCGGGAGTCAGGAGGCCATGCCGGCGGCGGGCCGCCATGGCCATGCCGACGGCGTTGCCGACCCCTTGACCGAGCGGACCGGTCGTCACCTCTACGCCGTACGTGTGACCGTGCTCGGGGTGGCCCGGGGTCTTGCTTCCCCAGGTACGCAGCGCCTTGAGGTCGTCCAGCTCGAGGCCGTAGCCGGCCAGGAAGAGCTGGATGTAGAGGGTGAGGCTGGTGTGACCTGCAGACAGCACGAAACGGTCACGCGCCGGCCAGCCCGCGTCGTCCGGCGCGTGGCGCATCACCTTCTGGAAGAGCAGGTAGGCCGCCGGCGCCAGGCTCATCGCGGTGCCGGGGTGGCCGTTGCCGACCTTCTGCACCGCATCCATGGCCAGGGCCCGGACGGTGTCGACCGCCCTGACGTCGAGGTCGGTCCACTCCAGCGGGGGCAGTTCGGGGGAGCGAGCGGCGTCGGCGATGGTCACAGGGAGGCTCCTGCCTCGGCCTCACACGCAGCGGGCCGGTCGGGTACGCGGGTATGCAGCAGTCGTCCGGTGCTCACCCTTGCGAGCTGCCCCGCCCGACGCGGCACGGCTGCGCGCGGTCGGGTCGTGGTCGAGCTACTCAGGAACGCCGACCGATGTCTCGACCCTACTGCCGACCAGCAGGAGGCCCGCAACTGCAGGTACGCCGCTCGCCGGGGCCCGGCTGGTCGGGCCCCGTCCGGCCGAGTCAGCTGGTCGGCCCTAGACTTCGCGGCGATGACGACCACCTCCACGGGTGCCGCGGCGGGCGCCTCCACGGGCAGCCCCCAGCACCTCGGTGCGCCTGCGACGGCGCGGCCGTCGGAGCCCCGCTGGGTGGACCGTTGCGTGGGCGTGGTGTCGGCGTACGTGGCTCTCACCAAGCCGCGCATCATCGAGCTGCTGCTGCTGACGACGGTGCCGGTCATGTTCCTCGCCAGCGAGGGTGTGCCGGCTTGGTGGCCGGTGCTCGCAACGGTCGTCGGCGGCGCCCTGTCCGCCGGCAGCGCCAACGCGCTCAACTGCGTGGTCGATGCCGACATCGACCAGCAGATGCGCCGCACCCGGCGGCGTCCCCTGCCCCGCCATCTCGTCTCCACCCGGTCGGCGCTGGTCTTCGGCCTCGTCCTCGGGGTCGTGTCGACGGTGTGGCTGGGCCTGCTGGTCAACTGGTTGTCTGCGGGTCTGGCACTGGCCGCCAACATCTTCTACGTGCTCGGCTACACGATGCTGCTGAAGCGGCGTACGAGCCAGAACATCGTCTGGGGAGGAGCCGCCGGCTGCTTCCCCGCGCTCATCGGATGGACCGCGGTCACCAACGAGCTCGCCTGGACTCCCGTCCTGCTCTTCGCGGTGGTGTTCCTGTGGACGCCACCGCACTTCTGGGCTCTCGCGATCCGTTACCGCGATGACTATGCCGCCGCGGGCGTGCCGATGCTGCCGGCGGTCGCACCCACCCGCGAGGTGGCGCGGCGGATCGTCACGTACTCCTACGCGATGGTGGCGGTCTCGCTGCTGGTCTGGCCGGTCAACGGCACCAGCTGGTTCTATCCCGCAGCCGCCGGTGCGCTGGGGGCGGCCTTCGTGATCGAGGCTCACCTGCTGCAACGGCGTGCTGAGCGCACCGACGAGCTCGCCGAGCTGGCGCCGATGCGGCTGTTCCACGGGAGCAACACCTACCTTGCGCTGCTCTTCGTGGCACTTGCCGTGGACCCGTTCCTGCGCTGACCCTCCAGCGGGCGCGGGTTCTCGTACGCCCGCCCCGCGGACACGTGCGGCAGGGCCGCGCCCCGGCGTCTGAGACGCGAGCCGCATGAGCGTGACGTTTCTACGGAACACGCCGCGCGTGTCGGTGAAAACGTCACGCTCGTGGAGCAGGCGGCCGCACCGCGCTCCTATCGAGCACGCTGGCCGCGCAGGCAGTGAGCGTCAGGTACCTGAGCGCTCGGCGAGCTCGCGCACCGACAGCAGTGCCCAGGTCGCCACCGCCACCAGGACGGCGGCGCCGAGCAGGTGCAGCCCGACGAGGACCAGCGGCAGGTCGGTTGCGTACTGCACGGCGCCCACGAGTCCCTGCGCGAGCTCCACCCCGAGCAGCCACTGCGCAGCCCGCACCGCCGTAGGTGGTGCAGCCAGGGCGCGCAGCGCCAGCACCAGTCCGACGGTCAGGCCGAGCAGCAGCAGCACCAGGTCGGCGTGCAGCTGGCTCATCGCGGCCGGGTCGAGTCCGTTGCGCGGTGCGTCGGCGTCACCGGCATGGGGGCCGCTGCCGGTGACGACCGTGCCGGCGTACAGCACCGCCCACACCAGCAGGTAGACCAGCCAGGCGAGCGAAACCGCCGCAGGTGGCAGCCTGGCGGCGACGGTGCTGGAGGGTGACGCATCGCCGCTGACCGCGCGTAGCAGCAGCACGGACAGCGCGATCAGCACCATGCTCAACATGAGGTGCCCCGCCACGAGCCACGGGTTGAGGTCGGTCAGCACGGTGATGCCGCCGAGCACTGCCTGAGCCGGAATGCCGAGGAACAGCAGCACGGCGAGCATCCGTGACCGGGGTCGGATCGGTCGGTGCCGCCACACGACCGCGAGCGTGGCCACCGCGACGGCGACCAGCACGAAGGTGAGCAGGCGGTTGCCGTACTCGATGAGGCCGTGCGTGCCCAGCTCGCTGCGGGCCACGAACGAGTCCTCGGTGCATCGCGGCCACGTGGGGCATCCCAGACCTGATCCGGTGAGGCGGACGGCTCCACCGGTCACCACGATTGCGATGTTGGCGACGAGCGACGCGATCGCCATCCGGCGCAGCCAGCGCGGGGCGGAACGGTCCCCGGGCCGCGGTGAAGCGGTCGAGGGGGTCCGGTGCTGGCGAGCGGTGGTCGTCACGTCACTCCCACCGGAAGGTCCGAGCCGTCGCCAGGCCCGCACCGACGGCCCAGGCGAGGAGAACGGTGACCGGGCCGACGCTGAGTCCTTCGCCGCCACACACGTCGCGCAATCCCTCAGCGAAGGCTCCGGTCGGCAGCAGCTGCAACAGCGGCTGGACCGGCTCGGGGTAGCGGGAGAGCGGAACGAGGATGGCGCCGCCCGCGACGAGAAGCAGGTAGACCAGGTTGGCGCCGGCCAGGGTCGCCTCGGCTCGCAGCGTGCCAGCCATCAGCAGCCCGAGGCCACCGAACGCCGCGGTCGCCAGCAGCACCAGCACGAGCCCTCCGAGCAGCGTGGCCAGTCCACCGGACGGGGACCACCCCAGCCCGTACGCCACCGCGCAGAGCAGGCTGAGCTGCAGGGCCTCGACCAGCAGGACGGCCCCGACCTTGCCTGCGAGCAGTCCGGTGCGGGTCAGCGGGGAGGCGCCCAGTAGCTTCAACACTCCGTAACGCCGCTCGAAGCCGGTGGCGATCGCGACCGAGGTGAACGAGGTCGACAGCACCGCCAAGGCCAGGACGCCGGGCGTGAGCACGTCGATGCGGCGCCCCGGGCCGAGCTCGACGAAGCCCGCGGACTCCTGGCCGCCGATGAGCACCAGCAGCGGGATGGCCAGGGCGAGCACCAGCTGCTCGCCGTTGCGAAGCAGGAGCCGCGCCTCCATCAGCGCCTGGGCCCGCACCATCGAGGGCAGCGAGGCGGAGCCCGGTCGGGGGGACAGGTCCAGCGAGGTGGCGGTCACGACCGCAGCTCGCGTCCGGTGAGGTCCAGGAAGACGTCCTCGAGAGTGCGCCGCTCGACCGAGAGGCTGCTGGCCAGGACGCCGTTGGCGGCGCACCAGGCGGTCAGCGTGGCCAGCAGTCCGGGGTCCACGGTGCCTCGCACCACGTACGCGCCGGGGGCGTCCTCGGTGACGACGCAGCCGGCTGGGAGCGCGTTGACCAGGGCGGCGACGTCCAGGCCGGAGCGGGCCGTGAAGCGGATGGTGTTCTCGGCGCCGGCCGAGGTCAGCTCGGCGGGTGTGCCGGAGGCGAGCAGTCGGCCGGCGTCGATGACATGCACCGTGTCGGCGAGACGCTCGGCCTCGTCCATGAAGTGCGTGGTCAGCACGACCGTCACGCCGCTGTCGCGAAGCTCATCGATCAACAGCCATGTGGCGCGCCGTGCCTGCGGGTCGAGCCCAGCGGTCGGCTCGTCGAGGAAGAGCACCTCCGGTCGGCCGACGACTGCCATGGCCAGGCCGAGGCGCTGTTGCTGGCCACCGGACAGCCGCCGGTAGGCGGTGCGACCGCAGCTGGCCAGGCCCAGTCGATCGACCAGCGCGTCGACGTCGAGAGGATGGGCGTACAGCGCCGCCATGTGGCGCAGCATCTCCTCGGCGTGTGACGCCGACCACGCTCCGCCCTGCTGCAGCATGACGCCGACCCGCGCGCGCAGGTCGCGGGCCTGCCGTACCGGATCGAGACCGAGCACCCGCACCGAGCCCAGATGCGGGGTCCGGTAGCCCTCACAGGTCTCCACGGTGGTGGTCTTGCCGGCTCCGTTGGGGCCGAGCACGGCGGTCACCGACCCGGTGACCACGGCCAGCGACAACCCGTCCACGGCGGTCGTGTGCCCGTAGCGCATGACGAGGCCGTCGACCTCGACCGCCTGGGTGCCCACTCGGCCAGTGTAGGAACGCTGGCCCGACCCGCCATCCCGACCGGTGCAGCGGTTGTCGGCCGGATGTAATAACGTCACACTAGTGTTGTGGAAATAAGAGGCGCCCGCCTGGGCGTCCGTCCCAGCAAGGAGGTGACGGAGTGAGCAGCCCCCTAGCGACTGCCCCGCTGTCGCAGCCGACCGCCGCCGTCGACGCCCCGACGCGGCTTCGGGTGGCGCGTTCGCTGCTGGAGCACGGCACCTCCACCGCCGCCGAACTGGCCGAACGTCTGGCCCTGACCACTGCCGCCGTCCGTCGCCACCTCGAGCATCTGCTCGAGGAGGGATCCGTGGAGCCGCGCGCACCCCGCAGCCGTGGCCCCCGCGGACGAGGCCGCCCCGCGCGGGGGTTCGCGCTCACCGAGGCCGGCCGCGAGGCGTTCGACCAGGCCTACGACGACCTCGCTGTGAGCGCTCTGCGCTTCCTGTCCGCCACGGCGGGGGAGCAGGCGGTGGCCGACTTCGCCCGCGCCCGGGTGTCGGACTGGGAGGAGCGGCACCGCGCCGAGGTCGAGGCCGCCGCACCCGAGGACCGCGCTACCGTTCTCGCCCGAGCACTCACTGCCGAGGGCTACGCCGCCAGCGTGCGCAGTGCTCCCAGCGGTGACCAGCTCTGTCAGCACCACTGTCCCGTCGCCCACGTGGCGGCGGAGTTCCCCCAGCTGTGCGAGGCCGAGACGGAGGCATTTTCCCGCCTCCTGGGCAGCCACGTGCAGCGGCTGGCCACCATCGGCCACGGCGACGGCGTCTGCACCACGCACGTGCCGGCCGCCACTCCTGCCGCCTCCCCGCACCCCGACTCCAGTCCTCTGCCCAGCCCGACCCGAAGGAATCTGCCATGACTGCGACCACGCACCCCGAGCTCGACGGACTGGGCCGCTACGAGTACGGCTGGGCCGACAGCGACGTGGCCGGACAGGCCGCGACCCGTGGCCTGTCCGAGGCCGTCGTACGGGACATCTCCAGCAAGAAGAGCGAGCCCGATTGGATGCTCGACCTGCGGCTGAAGGGCCTGCGGCTGTTCCACCGCAAGCCCATGCCCACCTGGGGCGCCGAGCTCGACGGCATCGACTTCGACAACATCAAGTACTTCGTGCGCTCGACCGAGCAGCAGGCCACCACGTGGGACGAGCTGCCGGCCGAGATCAAGTCCACCTACGACCGCCTCGGCATTCCCGAGGCCGAGAAGCAGCGCCTCGTCTCAGGGGTCGCGGCCCAGTACGAGTCCGAGGTGGTCTACCACCAGATCCGTGAGGACCTCGAGGAGCAGGGCGTCCTCTTCCTCGACACCGACACCGCGCTCAAAGAGCAGCCCGAGCTGTTCCGTGAGTACTTCGGCACCGTCATCCCCGTCGGCGACAACAAGTTCTCCGCGCTCAACAGCTCGGTGTGGTCCGGCGGGTCGTTCATCTACGTGCCCAAGGGCGTCCACGTCGACATCCCGCTGCAGGCGTACTTCCGCATCAACACCGAGAACATGGGCCAGTTCGAGCGCACCCTCATCATCGTCGACGAGGACGCCTACGTGCACTACGTCGAGGGCTGCACCGCACCGATCTACTCCTCGGACTCCCTGCACTCGGCCGTGGTGGAGATCATCGTGAAGAAGGGTGCCCGCTGCCGGTACACCACCATCCAGAACTGGTCGAACAACGTCTACAACCTCGTGACCAAGCGGGCGACGTGTGAGGCCGGCGCGACGATGGAGTGGGTCGACGGCAACATCGGCTCCAAGGTGACGATGAAGTACCCGGCCGTCTACCTGATGGGCGAGCACGCCCGCGGCGAGACCTTGTCGATCGCCTTCGCCGGCGAGGGCCAGCACCAGGATGCGGGCGCCAAGATGGTGCACGCCGCCCCGCACACCTCCAGCTCGATCATCTCCAAGTCGGTCGCGCGCGGTGGCGGGCGTACCTCGTACCGCGGCCTCGTGCAGGTGCAGGACGGTGCCCACGGCTCGGCGAGCAGCGTCAAGTGCGACGCCCTGCTCGTCGACCAGATCAGCCGCTCCGACACCTACCCCTACGTCGACGTCCGCGAGGACGACGTGTCGATGGCTCACGAGGCCACCGTCTCCAAGGTCTCCGACGACCAGCTCTTCTACTTGATGAGCCGGGGCCTGGAGGAGGACGAGGCGATGGCGATGATCGTTCGCGGCTTCGTGGAGCCGATCGCCAAGGAGCTGCCGATGGAGTACGCCCTCGAGCTCAACCGGCTGATCGAGCTGCAGATGGAAGGCGCGGTCGGCTGACCCTGCGGCGGTCGCGCCAGCTCCGCGAGCTCGGAGCCGGCGCGGACTGCCGGGACGCAGCCCACAACAGACACGTCGTGAGAGAGCAGACGCAGTGACAGTGACCGAGACGCCCCTGGTGGCGCGGGCGGTGGAGACGACCGATGTCGTCTCCAGCCACCTGCACCCGGAGGGCTCCTTTGACGTGGCCGACCACCCGGTGCCCACCGGCCGGGAGGAGACCTGGCGCTTCACGCCGTTGAAGCGGCTGCGTGGACTGCATGCCGACGCCGTCTTCACACCCGGCGGAGCGACCTGCACCTGGAACACCCCCGAGGGGGTCCGCGTGGAGCTCGTCACCGGAGACGAGGCGCGGGCGCTGCGCGGTATCAGCGGCCTGGTCCCGGACAGCCGCTTCGCCGCACGGGTGCTCAGCGAGGTGCCCACCACGTTGCTGGTCGACGTACCAGCCGACCTCGACGTGAGCGAGCCGATCGTCGTCGACCTCACTGGCAAGGACGTCACCGTGACCGAAGCCGGTCACGTCGCGCTGCGCTTCGGGGCGCACTCGCGGTCCGTGGTCGTGCTCAACCACACCGGCTCAGCCTCGATGACCTCGGTGGTAGAGGTAGCGGTCGAGCCCGGCGCCTCGGTGACCGTCGTCTCGGTGCAGGACTGGGCCGATGACGCGGTTCAGCTCACCCACCACCAAGCCTCCGTCGGGCGCGACGCCTTCTACAAGCACGTCGCGGTCACCTTCGGCGGCGACCTCGTCCGCATGGACTGCAACGTGTCCTACGCCGGCCCCGGCGGCCAGGCCGAGCTGTACGGCCTGTACTTCGCCGATGCGGGCCAGCATCTCGAGCACCGGCTGTTCGTCGACCACGACGCTCCGCACACGAAGAGCAACGTCGACTACAAGGGCGCCCTGCAGGGCACCGGCGCGCACAGCGTGTGGATCGGCAACATCTTGATCCGCAAGGTGGCCGAGGGCATCCAGACCTACGAGAGCAACCGGAACCTCGTGCTGACCGACGGGGCCCGGGCCGACTCGGTGCCGAACCTGGAGATCGAGACCGGCGAGATCGACGGCGCCGGTCACGCCAGCACCACTGGCCGCTTCGACGACGAGCAGCTGTTCTACCTGCGCAGCCGAGGCATCGCCGAGGACGAGGCCCGTCGCCTGGTCGTGCACGGATTCTTCGCCGACATCATTCGCAAGATCGGCATACCGAGCATCCAGGAGCGCCTGCTGCACGCCGTCGAGGCGGAGCTCGCGCTCACCGTCGGCGTCCCTGCAGGAGGACTGCCCGCTGAAGAGCTGGTGACGCCGGTATGAGCGCCCTGCCATCCGGCGACGACACCGAGTTCGTCCGGGCCTGCGCGCTGAGCGACCTGGGCACCGACCAGGCGCTGCAGGTCGACGTCGAGGGCACCGACGTCGCCGTCGTGCGAGTCGGCGAGGAGGTGTTCGCCATCTCCGACGAATGCTCGCACGCCAACATCCCCCTTTCCGAGGGCGAGGTGGAGGACTGCACGATCGAGTGCTGGCTGCACGGATCGCGCTTCGACCTGCGTACCGGCGCCGCGATCAACCTGCCGGCCAACGTGCCGGTGCCCGTCTACCCGGTCCGTGTCGAGGGCGACGACGTCTACGTCGGCACCAAGCCCAGCTGACCGACCACCACAGATCTCGAACCGATCAGGAGCTAGCCACATGGCCACGTTGGACATCCAGGACCTGCACGTCACCGTCAATACCGAGGACGGCGCCAAGGAGATCCTGCGCGGGGTCGACCTGACGGTCCGCTCGGGTGAGACGCACGCGATCATGGGCCCCAACGGGTCCGGCAAGTCGACGCTGGCGTACTCCATCGCCGGTCACCCCAAGTACACCGTCACCGGCGGCTCGGTGACACTCGATGGCGTCGACGTGCTCGACATGAGCGTCGACGAGCGGGCGCGGGCCGGGCTGTTCCTGGCCATGCAGTACCCGGTCGAGGTGCCCGGGGTGTCGGTGTCCAACTTCCTGCGCACCGCCAAGACCGCCATCGACGGCGAGGCCCCCAAGCTCCGCACCTGGGTGAAGGACGTCAACGCCTCGCTCGACAAGCTCGACATGGACCGCGGGTTCGCGCAGCGCAACGTCAACGAGGGCTTCTCCGGCGGCGAGAAGAAGCGCCACGAGATCCTGCAGATGCGCCTGCTCGAGCCGCGCATCGCGATCCTCGACGAGACCGACTCCGGTCTGGACATCGACGCGTTGAAGGTCGTTTCCGAGGGCGTGAACCGGTTTCACGCCAGTGGCGACAAGGGCGTCCTGTTGATCACCCACTACACGCGGATCCTGCGCTACATCAAGCCCGACTTCGTCCACGTCTTCGTGGCCGGACGGATCGCCGACGAGGGCGGGCCGGAGCTGGCCGACCAGCTCGAGGCC
>DASQMN010000114.1:0-3375 GCA_035645475.1 Nocardioidaceae bacterium | reverse complement strand
GATGTTCCACGGCATCTGGGCGGCGACCTTCCGCCGGGACATGAAGCTGGAAGGCGACGTGCTCGTCCTGATGCAGAACCTGCGCTGCATCACCCGCCAAATCGAACTCCTGCGCACCGTCGGCGTCCCCGTCTGAGTTTGGAGCGTTTGCCATGCCACGCATCTCGCCCGTCACCGGGCACTACGTGACCGTCGACGTCGACGACGTCCAGTACAAGGTCTTCTACCTCGAGAACGGCACCGGCCAGCCGCTGCTGTGCCAGCACACCGCCGGGTGCCACAACCACCAGTGGCGCGGCCTGCTCGAGGACGAGGAGATCACCGCTGACCACCGGGTGATCGCATACGACCTGCCCCGGCACGGCAAGTCAGACCCGCCCGAGAATACGGAGTGGTGGAAGGAGGAATACCAGCTCACCGCCGAGCACTACACGAAGTTCATTGTCGCGCTGTGCGACGAGCTGGAGCTGGAGCAGCCGATCTTCATGGGCTCCTCCTTCGGCGGCAACGTCGCGCTGCAGCTCGCGCTGCGGTATCCGGAGCGCTTCCGTGCCGTGATTCCCGTCGAGGCCGCCGACTACTCGCCGGGCTTCTACCTCGACTGGTGGCAGCACCCGCACGCCAACGCCGCGCAGGTCTGCGCCAGCGGCGTGTGGGACCTGATGGCCCCGCAGTCGCCGGAGGCCGACCGATGGAAGACCTGGTTCTACTACTCGCAGGGCTCCGAGGCGTTCAAGGGCGACCTGTACTTCTACTCGGTCGACCACGACCTGCGGGACCAACTCGACCAGATCGACGGCGACCGGTGTCCGGTGGTCATGCTCACCGGCACGTATGACTACCTGACCACCCCGGAGGACGGACGCCGTACCGCCGGACAGATCAAGAACGGCGAGTTCATCGAGATGGAGGACATCGGCCACTTCCCGATGAGCGAGAACCACGAGGTCTTCCGCCGGTACCTGCTGCAGGCCTTGGACCGGATCGGCTCCCGCGCCGGAGCGCAGGCCTGACCCGGGGACCCCGGCGACCGGCGAGGGCCCGGGCGGGTGCACCTGGGCCTTCGCCGCGCCTAAGCGGCCGGCCGGGATCAAACGGGCATAGCCAGCCCGAGGAGGCCGGACCGTCCCGTTTGTCTTGACTGGCTGTGTCCCTCTTGAGAGGCGAGCACGCGAGGCACCGCGCCTGCACCGTGCCCGGCATGGCGAGCTCAAGCGATCCCACGGATGTGGGTGGCCGCGCCGACCGTGAGCCGAAGGCCACGCGGTCGCCGCGCTCGCCGTCGCACGGCCCCCCGGGCGGGAGCCGGGCGGTGGCGCCGGTCGGCCGCTGGGCACGGCAGGCACTCGGCGAAAAGGTTTCAGATGTCCTGGTGCGGAGCTGCTCCGCTCACCTACGGTGCGGAGTAGCGCTGGTGGCATCAGGAGGAAACATGTCAGAGAAGCAGGACCACGTCCCGGGAGCTGTCGTCCGGATCAGCGAGATCGTGGGCAGTTCGCCGAACTCCTTCAGCGACGCCGTACGTAACGCCGTACAGGCAGCCGCGCAGACCGTTCGCGGCATCCGTGGCGTCGAGGTGATTGGCAGCAACGCCGACGTCGACGAGAACGGCAACCTCTCCCTTTACAAGGTGCACTGCAAGATCGCCTTCGTCGTGGAGCGGTAGATCCCACCGAGCCTTCAACGCGGCGAATCGGGCTTCGCGAGGCCAGCTCTGTGGGGACTGCACCCGACCTCTTCGTACTGGTGACCGGCGCGCCATAGGCGGCGTCGCTCGCTGCGGCTGGGCGGTTGACCGGTGCCGAGGGCGAGACCACGACGACCAGGCCCACCACGCCTGCGGCCGACCTGCCGTGCACCAGCCCCTGGCAACGGGGAAACCATGAGCAACGCAGAGACGATCACCGTGCCCCATCTCGGCACCTCGACCATCGGTTACAAGCTCGGCAAGGCCTACGACGCTTCGCTTCCGACGCTGGTCATGGTCAACTCGTTCAGCACCTCTGTTGAGCTGTACCGGCACCAATTCGCAGACGAGAAGCTCACCGCCACCGCCAACCTGCTCGCTCTCGAGCCGTACGGCCACGGCCGGACCCGCGCCTCGTACGAGCAGTTCACCTACTGGGACTCGGCCGTCGCCAACCTGCAGGTCCTCGACGCGCTCGGCATTCCCGAGGTGTTCGTCCTGGGCACGTCGCAAGGCGGATGGGTGGCGGCCCGCATGGCCATGCTCGCGCCCCGCACCGTGAAGGGCATCATCCCGCTCGGCACCTCGATGGACTACGAAAGCCAGCGCAGCCGCGACCTGGGGTGCTGGGACGGGATCGGCTTCTGCACGCCGGCCATCGACGCACTCGCGGAGAACGTCGGCGAGGATTGGGTGGTCCCGGTCGAGCTCGTCGACGCCGTCCTCACAGAGGGCTTCGGTGAGGACGTGCCGCCCGAGGAGCGCACATTTTGGCACGCGGAGCACCAGCAGAACTACGCCGGCGACGCGGGGCGGAAGCGTCTCCGGATCAGCAGCATCAACCTGCGTGACCGCGACGGCTTGCACGGCCGGCTGGACAGCGTGCGGTGCCCGGTCCTGTGGATGCACGGCACTGCCGACTCGGTCTACTCCGTCGCCAATGCCGACGATGAGATCACGCTGTTCGTCAACAGTGCCGACGCCGAGCTCCGCGTCGTCGAGGGCGGCCGGCACTTCCTGAGCGCCTCGGACCCCGACGACGTCAACACCGCAACGGTCGAGTTCATCAACCGCCGGAAGTAGCCGCAGCCACGCGTTCCTTCCCACCAGGCACCGCGACCCGCTCCCCGCTGCTTCTGGCCGCGGTCAACACACCGGCGTTCCAGCGGCGGCACACACGCGCGGCTGCCGCCTGCGGTCGCCCAGTCGCGTGCAGACCGGTTCGCGCTGCACCGGGTCCTCTGAACGTGTTCCTCCGGAAGGGCACCAAAGCGCGGCCGCCGGGCATGGATGGGCCACCATGAACTGGTGGCTATCCGGTTCATCTGTGCACGCTGCGGCAGTCAGTTGACGCGGCCGCACGGCAGCCACCCACGACGACCGAACGACCCTCGACTGCATATGCAGGTCAGCGGTGTTCAACGGCCGAGTCCCGGCTTGACAGGGGGACAGGACATCTCGATCGGCTCAATGGGAACCGTGGTGAGGACCAGTTCGCCGGCCTGGTGGCAGTTGCGGTTGCAATTCATCTTGTTCGCCGTAGTTCACGCACGGCCGTCACTGTCCATAGCCGCAGCTCAGGGTACTCACGGAACGCCGGCGAACTGCCATGAACGCGATCATGACGGCCTGGCAGTGTGGGCGGAGCGCTCGCCAGCTCTGACTCAGCCCTTGGCGCGCGGGGGCTG
>DASQMN010000113.1:0-6727 GCA_035645475.1 Nocardioidaceae bacterium | reverse complement strand
GCGCTGCCGGTCGAGGAGCTCAACCTGACCGTCCGGTCGTACAACTGCCTCAAGCGTGAGGGCATCCACACCGTGGGTGAGCTGATCTCGCGCAGCGAGCAGGACCTGCTCGACATCCGCAACTTCGGAGCCAAGTCGATCGACGAGGTCAAGGCAAAGCTCGTCGAGATGGGCCTCAACCTCAAGGACAGCGCTCCCGGGTTCGACCCGCAGGCAGCACTCGAGGCCGGCGCCTACGACGACGACGACGCCTTCGTCGAGGACGAGCAGTACTGAGCCGACCCTCGTAACGCTCGCCATGCGGCGGGCGCTTGCACCCACCCGGCGCGCTGACCGCGTGCCGCAGCCTCACAGGAGACACAGATGCCAACCCCCACCAAGGGTCCTCGACTGGGTGGCAGCCCGGCTCACCAGCGCTTGATGCTGTCGAACCTGGCGACCAACCTCTTCGAGCACGGCCGGATCACCACGACCGAGACCAAGGCGCGTCGGCTGCGTCCGTTCGCGGAGCGGCTGATCACCAAGGCCAAGCGCGACGACCTGCACTCGCGCCGCCAGGTGCTTGCGGTGATCCGTGACAAGGGCATCGTGCACGAGCTGTTCACGCAGATCGGTCCTCGCTACGCCACTCGGCCGGGGGGATACACCCGGATCACCAAGATCGGGCCGCGCAAGGGCGACAACGCCCCCATGGCCGTGATCGAGCTGGTCGAGGAGCGTCAGTTCGCCACCAGCGCCACGGTCGCCGGTGACGCGGTCGCTACTGACGTGCCGGTGCCGGTGAGTGCGCCCGCGGCGGGCGAGGCCGGCGACAGGCCAGTTGCGGAGGCTGCCGGCACGCAGGGCTCGGACGAGACCACCGTGCCCACGCCGGACGAGGGGCTGAGCGCACCGGCCGACGACACCGGTGCGGCTACGGTCGACGGCGACATCCGCGAGGAAGAGGTTCCGACGGTCGCTGGTGACGGCGGGTCACCTGCTGAGGCGGCGGAGACCGATGTCGCAGGTACCGACGCTGCCGAGGGTGACGTGACCGATCCGGACCGCGCCTGACCGAGGACGTGGCGAGGTCCGCGTGCACGGCGGACGCGCGGGGTGAACGGAGCACCGTGACTCAGGACGCGGTGCGGCTGCGGCTTGAGGTCGCCTATGACGGCACCGACTTCCACGGGTGGGCCTCGCAGCCCGGTCTGCGTACGGTGCAGGGCACGCTCGAGGCGGCGCTGGCCGCCGTGCTCAGGGTGCCGTCGGCTGCTGTGGTCTGCGCCGGTCGCACCGATGCCGGCGTGCATGCGCGCGGTCAGGTCTGTCACGTCGACGTGGCGCGGGCGGCTCTGGACCCGCTGGGCCTCGGCCCCCCGTACGACGGCTGTGCTGTGCTGCGCCGCAGACTCGCCGGTGTGCTGCCGACAGGGATCAGGGTGAGCTCGGTTCGCGAGGCGCCGCCCGGCTTCGATGCCAGGTTCTCGGCGCTGCAGCGGCGATACGTCTACCGCGTCTGCGACGACCCGGCCGCCCTCGACCCGCTCACCCGCGCGTACGTGCTGGCGTGGCGCCGACCCCTCGATGTCGCGGCTATGCAGACGGCAGCCGACCGGTTGCTCGGGGAGCACGACTTCGCCGCCTTCTGTCGGGCCCGCGAAGGCGCCACGACGATCCGGGACCTGCGTGAGCTGACCTGGCATCGCACCGGTGCCTCGCTGGAGGCGCGCGTGCGGGCTGACGCGTTCTGCCATTCCATGGTGCGGGCGCTGGTCGGAGCCTGCCTCGCGGTCGGAGAGGGCCGGCTGGACCCGTCGGCGCCGGCGGCGGTGCTGGCGGGGCGAGAGCGCGACTCCCGTCTGCCTGTCGTGGCAGCGCACGGCTTGACGCTGGAAGGCGTTGACTACCCGCCCGACGACGAGCTGGCCGCACGGGCGTTGGCCACCCGTCGTCGACGGGTCGAGGCTGGCAGCGCATGAATGACCCCGGCGAGCACTACTTCTCCGCCGCGCCGTCGTCCGACGTGTCCTACGAACCGGTGCGAGCCCGCGTGTGGGGGCACGACCTCGACCTCGTGAGCGCATCCGGAGTCTTCGCACACGGGCGGGTCGACAAGGGCACAGCGGTGCTGGTGGCCGAGGCCGAGCCGAGAGCCGACGTACGCACGGCGTTGGACCTCGGCTGTGGCTGGGGGCTGTTGTCCATCGCACTGGCGGTGCACCGACCGGCGTGCGAGGTCTGGGCCGTCGACGTCAACGAGCGCGCCCGGGCGCTCACCGGTGAGAACGCGCGCCGCAGCGGTGTCGCCGACCGGGTGCACGTCGTCGCGCCCGAGGACGTACCGCCGGACCTGTCGGTGGACGAGATCTGGTCCAACCCACCGATCCGGATCGGCAAGCCGGCCGTTCACGCGCTGCTGCTGCGCTGGCTGCCGGTGCTGGGCCATGCCGGACGGGCCTTGCTCGTGATCGGCAAGAACTTGGGTGCCGACTCCTACCAGCGCTGGCTGGGTGAGCAGGGTTACGGGGTCGTACGAGTGGCCAGCGCCAATAGCTTCCGGGTGCTCGAGGTGCGCCCCAGGGGCGCCGGCTGAAGCCAGAGCCTGCGCTCGCGTCTGTCGTCAACATAGGTTGACATTTGCCCGTCCGTCAACGTATGTTGACAGCATGACCGAGACCGCCGATCTGGCCAGTGAGGCCACCAGCGCCGACCCGGCAACCGGCTTGCGGGCGGTCCGGGCGCTGCGCCGTCTGCTCGAACACCTGGAGCAGACGCAGGTGCGCAGGGCCCGTGCCGCGGGATGGACCTGGCAGGAGATCGCCGAGGGACTCGGTGTGAGCCGACAGGCCGTGCACAAGAAGCACGGCCGGAGCTGAGGGAGAGCGCGATGTTCGAGAGATTCACCAAGCCGGCCCGCGAGGTCGTCGAGGAGTCAGTGCGTGTCGCCCAGCGCCGGCAAGCAGCCGAGGTGCGCCCCGAGCACCTGCTGGCTGCCTTGCTCCACCAGGACGGCACCTTGGCGGTCAGGGTGCTGAGCGACCTCGGCGCGCCTGCGGAGCGTCTGCGCGACCTGCTCGGGCAGCAGAGTGACAAGTACCCCGACGGACTCGACGAGGACGATGCCCAGGCCCTCCAGGTCTTCGGCATCGACCTCGATGCGGTGGTCCGCCGTATCGACGGCACCCTGCCCAGCAGGCCCGGCCGACCGAAGCGCCCGCGGTTCTCGCGGGCCGGCAAGAAGGCCCTCGAGCTGTCGCTGCGGGAGGCGATCAGCCTGCGACACCACGACATCGGCACCGAGCACCTGCTGCTGGGCGTCGTGCGCTGCGACGACCGGGTCGTGCGCGACACGATGCGTGCAGCCGGCATCGAGCTCGGAGTGCTGCGCCAGTCGGTCGCCGACGCCGTACGACAGGCCAGCTGAGCCAGCAGCGGGGCCGAGGGCGTGCAAACGGCTCGCCCTCGGCGGTGGTCGTGCTCCACAATCGACGCTCGTGGGTCATGTGGAGCTGTCCGGGGTGCGCTTCGAGCTGCCGGACGGGCGGGTACTGCTCGACGACGTCTCGTTTCGAGTCGGCGACGGCGCCAAGGTCGCCCTGGTGGGGGCCAACGGTGCCGGCAAGACCACGCTGCTGCGCATCGTCTCCGGAGACCTGGCACCGCATGGCGGCAGCATCAGCCGCAGCGGTGGCCTCGGAGTGATGCGGCAGATGGTGGCCCAGGGCCACGACGACTGGACGGTGCGCGACCTGCTGCTCTCGGTCGCGCCCGTGCGCGTACGCACGGCAGCCCGCGCGGTCGACCAGATCGAGCTCGCCCTGATGGAGCGCGACGACGAGGCCGTCCAGATGCGCTATGCCGCCGCGTTGGCGGAGTACGCCGACGCCGGCGGCTATGACGCCGAGGTGCTGTGGGACACCTGCTGCACCGCGGCGCTCGGGGTGCCGTACACCCGCGCGCAGCACCGCGACCTGTCCACCCTGTCCGGTGGAGAGCAGAAGCGGCTCGTGCTCGAGTCGTTGCTGCGAGGCCCGGACGAAGTGCTGCTGCTCGACGAGCCGGACAACTTCCTCGACGTACCCGGCAAGCGCTGGCTCGAGGAGCGCCTCAACGCCTCGGCCAAGACCGTGCTGTACGTCAGCCACGACCGCGAGCTGCTGGCCAACACCGCCACCCGGGTGGTGACCATCGAGGTACGGGCACCCGGTAACGGGGCATGGACGCACCCCGGTGGTTTCGCCAGCTACCACGACGCCCGCGCCGACCGGTTCGCGCGGCTGGAGGAGCAGCGTCGCCGCTGGGACGAGGACCACGCCAAGCTCAAGGCCCTGGTGCTCATGTACAAGACGAAGGCCGCGTACAACGACGGGCTCGCCAGCCGCTACCAGGCGGCGAAGACCCGCTTGGCGAAGTTCGAGGAGATCGGGCCGCCGGAGACGGTGCCGAGCGAGCAGCAGGTGAAGATGCGCCTCAAGGGGGGCCGCACCGGCAAGCGCGCGGTCATCTGCGAGCAGCTCGAGCTCACCGGCCTGATGAAGCCCTTCGATCTCGAGGTCTGGTACGGGGAGCGGGTCGCCGTGCTCGGCTCCAACGGCTCGGGCAAGTCGCACTTCCTGCGGCTGCTCGCCGCCGGTGGCAGCGACCCCGACGTCGAGCACCAACCGGTCGAGGACCTGGTGCTCGAGCCCGTCGCTCACACCGGGCGGGCACGACTCGGGGCGCGTGTACGTCCAGGGCTCTTCGTGCAGACGCACACCCATCCCGAGCTGCGCGGGCGCACGCTGCTGGAGATCTTGCACCGCGGCGACGCCCATCGCGACGGGATGGGTCGCGAGCAGGCCGCTCGCGCCCTCGACCGCTACGAGCTGGCCGGCAGCTCCGAGCAGGTCTTCGAGTCGCTGTCCGGCGGGCAGCAGGCGCGGCTGCAGATTCTGCTGCTCGAGCTGTCCGGAGCCACCTTGCTGCTGCTCGACGAGCCGACCGACAACCTCGACGTGTCGTCGGCCGAAGCCCTCGAGGAGGGGCTCGACCGCTTCGACGGCACCGTGCTCGCAGTCACCCACGACCGGTGGTTCGCCCGCGGGTTCGACCGGTTCCTGGTCTACGGCGCCGACGGGTCGGTGTACGAGTCCGACGGGCCGGTGTGGGATGAGGCTCGGGTAGCCCGCGCGCGCTGACTCCTACCGGCCCTGCATTCGCTGAGCCCCTCCAGCATCACAGCTACTTGTAGTGTGCGTCCGCGCGACCGCATACAACGCGCGGAAGGCCCTCGTCGTAAGAGCGTGCACCGGAGCGGGCCGTCGCGCCGTAGGAATGGAGCGCAGTGAGATGCCGAGTGCCCTACGCAGCATCGATGCCGTGACCGTGCCGGTTCCGGACCTGGATGCGGGCATTGCCTTCTATTCGCAGGCCCTGGCACAGGACGTGATCTGGAGGACCGATCAGCAAGCCGGTCTTCGTCTGCCGGAAGCGGACACGGAGCTGGTGCTCTCCACCGAGCATCGGCTGCAGCCCAACTGGCTCGTCCACTCGGTCGAAGAGACAGCTGCTCGCTTCATCCAGAACGGTGGATCGGTTCTGCAGGAGCCCTTCGACATTCCCGTTGGGAGGATCGGTGTGGTGACCGACCCCTTCGGCAACGCCCTTGTCCTGATATCCCTCAGCAGGCGCTACACGACCGACAGCGAAGGACGGGTCACGGGAACGGCCGGCTGATCGAGGGATCAGCGCGTGGACCGCCGAAGGTCGAACCGGGCGGTGGTGGCTCCTACGACGGGGCGACGACGGCAGCACGTCACCAGAGCGGCAGGGTGCGTGGCCCGCGACAGCTCAGCCCCAGCGCTGCTCGCGCGGGACGAAGTCGAGCGTGCGGTCACCGGTGTAGATCTGCTTCGGCCGAGCGATCTTCTGGTCCTTGTCGCCGACGAGCTCGATCCACTGGGCCAGCCATCCCGACGTACGCGGAATGGCGAACAGCACGGTGAACATCTCCGGCGGGAACTGCAGTGCCTCGTAGATCAGGCCGCTGTAGAAGTCGACGTTGGGGTAGAGCTTGCGCTTGACGAAGTACTCGTCCTCGAGCGCGATCCGCTCGAGCTCCACGGCGATCTTCAGCAGCGGGTTGACGCCGGTGACCTCGAAGACGTCGTCGCAGGCCTTCTTGATGATGGTGGCCCGGGGGTCGTGGTTCTTGTAGACCCGGTGACCGAAGCCCATCAGCCGCTCGTTGCCGGCCTTCACGCCCTCGATGAAGGAGGGGATGTTCTCGACGCTGCCGATGCGGCGCAGCATCTTCAGCACCGCCTCGTTGGCGCCGCCGTGCAGCGGGCCGTACAGAGCAGCGATGCCGGCGGACACCGCCGAGTAGGGGTCGACCTGGCTGGAGCCGACCGAGCGGACCGCGTTGGTCGAGCAGTTCTGCTCGTGGTCGGCGTGCAGGATGAACAGGACCTCGAGGGCGTTGCTCAGCCGCTCGTCGGCGATGAACTTCTGCTCGCTCATCTTGAACAGCATGGCGAGGAAGTTCTCGGTGTAGGACAGCTCGTTGTCGGGGTAGACGTAGGGCTTGCCCTGGGCGTGGCGGAATGACCAGGCGCCGAGCGTCGGCATCTTGGCGATGAGCCGTACCGCCTGCAGGTGCTGGTTCTCCGGGTCGGTGATGTTGCGCGCCTCGGGGTAGAACGTCGACAGGGCGCCCACGGCTGACAGCAGCATGCCCATCGGGTGCGCGTCGTAGCGGAAGCCC
>DASQMN010000112.1:0-3016 GCA_035645475.1 Nocardioidaceae bacterium | reverse complement strand
GAGCACGGCGGAGAGGTCGGTCTCGGCGGCCAGGAAGAGCGTCGGCTGCACCCCGCCGGTGCGGTCCGCCCGGAGCCGGACCTGCGCTGCCGACTCCTCACCGGACACGTACAGCGTGGTCGCGCCCCGCCTGGACCACTGCGCGGCCACCTCGAGCAGCAGCGTCGACTTGCCGACCCCCGGCTCCCCGGCCAGCAGCAGGACCGCCCCGCGTACGATGCCACCGCCGAGGACCCGGTCGAGCTCGGCGACGCCGGTGGTCGTGGCGGCCGAGCCCTCGACGGCCACCTCGGTCATCGGCTTCGCGGGCTCGCTCACGGGCCCGGCCACCGTGCGGCCGGTAGGCGCGGCGCCGACCTCGTCGACCGTGCCCCAGGCCTGGCACTCACCACAGCGCCCGACCCACTTGCCGGTCTCCCAGCCGCACTCGGCGCAGCGGAAGGACGGCCGGACCCTGCGGGCAGCCGGCTGCGAGGACTTGGCCATGTCAGCACGCTAGGACACCGATCCGACAAAGCAGGGACGCTGTCAACAGGGAGGCGCGGTGTACGACGCGTCGCTCAGCGCTGACGCCACCACAGGTTGGCCGCGTAGTCGACCTGCAATCCCGCATGGCCGGCCAGGAACCTCGCAGCGTGCTCGGGGGCGAACTCGATCGAGACGACGCGTTCCAGGTCGCCGCGAGCCCGGAAGCGCCATACCAGGTCGACAGGAGTGCGTGCCCAGCCGCGCATCGACCAGAACCGCTCCACGCCTGCCGGGTCGTAGTCCGGCCTGGCGGTGCGGAACCAGCGTCCGACCGTGCTGCGCGTTGCGTCGATGTCGACGACGAAGGCAGCGCCACCGGGAGCCAGCACGCGGTCCAGCTCGCCCAAGCCGGGCTCGCAGCCTGGTCCGAAGAAGTACGCCCACCGAGCCTGCACGATGTCGACGCTGCTGTCCGGAAGGGGGATCCGCTGAGCGGTCCCCTGTCGCACCGAGACGTTGGACAACCCCGCACAGCGCGCCCGGGCGAGCGAGACCAGACGCGGGTGCGGCTCCACGCCGAGCACGCCCGCCGCCGTGGCCGCCCATCGCGGCAGGTGGAACCCGGTGCCACAGCCGAGGTCGAGCATGCGTCGTCCGCGCCAGTCGGCGACCGAGCGCATCGCTGCCTCGAGGCGATGGTCCGGATCGACGGCCGCGTTCTCGAGCTCGTAGGTGTCGGTGTGCTGCCAGATGTTGGGACTCGGCCGGGAGCCGGCTGGCAGCCGTGCGCTCAGATGCGCACCTCGCCTCGTGACGTCGCGAAGGAGGCGGCCTGCAGACCGGGCGTGCCGTGCGGCGCCACCCAGCGAACGCGGTGGCCGGCGAGTGCGCCCACGGCCGGCTCGCCGAGCCAGTCGGCGACCCGGCTCGGGTCACCCGCGATCTCCAGAGCGGTCAGCGCGACCGTGCCGTCGGCCCCTGCCGAGGGATGCTGGGACGGGTCGACCTCCCACTGCACGACGAAGGGCAGCTGAGGGTCCGCCTGAAGCCCTCTGACACCGATCTGTCGCCACCGCAGGTCGAACCCGTCCGGACGGTGGCGGTTGCCCTGCACGGAGGGCCGGCCCAGCCGACGCTCGACCGGGGCGATGTCGTCGACGGCGACCACCCAGCCCAGCCAGCCTCCGCCTGCTGCCGATCGTTCGCGCACCAGCTGCCCGAACGGGACCTTGTCCGACGCCGGGTGGTCCAGGACGCTGACCACCTCGAGGTAGGTGCCACCCGCGAGCGGGAGCAGCCGGTTCAGCGTGCCGAAGCGAGGGTGGATGCCGCCGTCGACGAACGATGCACCCAGCACCTCGCCGAGCTGCTCGGCAGTGGCGTCCAGGCCATCCGGACCGGCCGCGTAGGAGAGGTGGTCCAGTCGCATGACGCATTCTCACCCGAGCAGTCCGTCCGGCGGCAGCGACCCCCTCAGCCCCGCCGTGGGGTCTCCCGATCACGTGAGTCGGCCGGGTCGGCCGGATGCAGGGTCAACGCGTCCCGCCGACGCAGGTGCGCCTCGCAGTGCCCGACGAGCTCGGCGTAGGCCGCGCTGCCGATGAGTTCCACCAGCTCGGCGCGGTTGCCGACGTACACCGGCTCGCTGGCGGTGTGTGCCTCGGTGTTGCCGGAGCAGTACCAGTCCAGGTCATGTCCGCCGGGTCCCCACTCACGCCGGTCGTACTCGGTGATGATCACCTCGGTGTACGAGGTGCCGTCGGTGCGCTCGACCTCCCGGTACAGGCGACGCAGCGGCAGCTGCCAGCAGACGTCCGGTTTCGTCCGGTGCAGGCGCAGGTCATGCTCCAGGGCGTAGCGGTGCAGCGCGCAGCCGCTTCCTCCGGCGAAGCCGGGCCGGTTGTGGAAGATGCAGGCCCCGTCGACGACGCGGGTCTTGCGCTCACCGTCGGCATCAGTGTCCACCCAGCCGTCACGGCGGCCGGCAGGCTCGAGCTGCCAGGTTGTCGCGTCGAGCTCCTGCACCCACGAGCCCACCCGCCGCTCGTCGTCGGTGTCGGCGAAGTGGGCACCGAGCGTGCAGCAGCCGTTGTCGGGGCCGGTGTCGTAGATGCCCGGGCACCCGCGCCCGAAGATGCACTCCCAACGCGAGGTCAGCCAGGTGAGGTCGCAGCGCAGCACCTGCCCGTCGTCTGCCGGGTCGGGGAACTCCACCCACGCGCGCGGGAACGTCAACGGCACCTCGGGCATGCCCGCCACGTTAGCTTTCGCTCAGTTGTCCTCCCGTCGGGCGAGAGGCTCGGCCTGCGCAACGGCAGCACTGGGTGAACCGGCACCGGACCACCGCGACTCGTGGCAGCTGATCCGGCGAGCATCCACCGGCAGATGACCTGGCTCCCATCCGACGGCCGCCACCCAGGGGAGGCGACGACTGGTTAGCCTCGCGACATGCGAATGGGCGTCTTGGACATCGGGTCCAACACCGGGCACCTGCTGGTCGTCGACGCCCACCGAGGCGCTGCCCCCCTGCCGGCGTACTCGCACAAGG
>DASQMN010000111.1:0-6171 GCA_035645475.1 Nocardioidaceae bacterium | reverse complement strand
GCTACCGGCGACAGCTCGGCGAGGCGTCGCAGCGCAGCCGTCTGGGCCGCGGTCAGCTCGGTGGAGCTTACGGCTTCGCCCGGGCCGTCCGTCAAGGGGGGAGATGGGGGCGGCGGAGACACGGGGCACCACTGTACGGGTGAGCCGACCGTCCCCCGCTTCCGTTTACGATGGCGGCCGTGACCGTCGGCAGCCCGGGAGGCCGGGCGCAGACCCGGCTCCCGCTTCTCCTGCCGCTCCTGTCCGCGCTCCTCCTCTGCACCGCAGCTCCCGGAATGGCTGCCCAGCAGCCCGAGTCGACCATCGCGGCGGTGGCGCGGGACGACCCGCCCGATGCCCTCCAGGTCACCATCGACCAGCTGAGCCCCACCGCCCTGTCGCCCGGCGACGATGTTCAGGTCAGCGGCACCATCACCAACGTCGACGACTCGAGCTGGGCGTCGATCAACGCCTTCCTGGTGATGTCGGCCGGCGCCCTTTCGACGGCACAGGAGCTGCAGGACGCCGCGGACAGCCCCGACACCTCCTACATCGGCGACCGGGTCGTCGAGGACGGGGCCTTCGCCAGTGTCGGCGACCTCGAGCCCGGGCAGAGCGTCGAGTACACCGTCGAGGTGCCGTACCGCCAGCTCGGCATCAGCGGCGCCGACGGCGTCTACCAGGTCGGTGTGCAGGTGATCGGCACCGACGCCGACGGCTTCCGCTCCACGACTGCCACCGGACGCGCCCGGTCCTTCCTGCCCTCGCTCGACGCCGACTCGACCGCTCAGGTCCGCACGTCGGTGCTGTGGCCGCTGATGGCCCGCGTACGCCGGGTCTCCGATGGAGGGCTGGCCAACGCCGACTGGTTGGTACAGCTGTGCGGGCCAGGCGGACGCCTGCGCACGATGCTGGATCTGGCCCGTATCAGTACCGACGCGCCGCTGACGCTGCTGGTCGAGCCAGGCTTGCTCAACGCGCTCGGGCAGCTCGCTCGGGGCACCCTGCCCGGCGGGAGCGAGACCACCGGTGACGAGCCGGAGTCACCCGAGCCGGGAGCTGATCCCGAGTCCGCAGAGTCACTGGCCGAGTACGTGAGCATGGCGCCGGCCGACGGTGAGAGCATCGACCAGCAGACGGTGCGAATCTGGCTGCGCGACCTGATCGACCTCGCGGCGGAGACGCCCGTGTGGGCCACGGGGTACTCAGAGCCTGACCTCGCCGCGCTTCCCACCGACGTCAGCACGGACGAGTCGACCGACCCGGTCAACGTCGGAGCGGCGGACAGGCTGCGCACGGCAGCCGAGCGCGCCACCATCGCCACCTTGCGCTCGCTCGGTCTCACCGCCGCCAGAGTCTGGTGGCCACCTCGGGGAGTCGCCGACGAACGCGGGTTGACCCGGGCGGCAACCCAGGTCAACGCCAGTGTCCTCACGTCGTCATCGGTGCCGGAACGCGCCTCGACAGCGCCGTCGACGCTCGAGATCGACACCGCGGGAGGGTCCGCCGCCGTGGTGGTCGACGATGCTGCCTACCTAGACGGTGGCCCCGGGCCTGGCGACACCAACTCGGCACTACAAGTGCGCCAACGCATCGCCGCTGAGACGGCCCTGCTGTCGTTGAGCCTGACGTCGCAGGGTCGACGGGCGGCGAACGCTACCGTCGTGCTGGGCCGGGCGTGGGAGCCGGGTGACCAATGGGCTGCTGCCAACTTCGACGACGCGTTCACCACGCCCTGGTCCCGGCCGACCAGGACCTCGGCACAGCTCGACACAGCTGAGGACGGCTATCAAGCCGACCAATTCGCCGCCCAGGACTTCGCGGGACCCCTGCCCGCCCCCGTACTCGACCAAGCAGCGTTGCTCGACCGCAGGAGCCGGGTGCTGGGGGAGTTGCTGCGCGACCCGTCGGCCACCGACGCGGCCGCCCTGCGCTACGACGAGGTCACCGCCACGGCCATCTCGCAGCGGTGGCGCAGCCAGCCGGAGCTTGCCGAACGCTTCGGGCGACGAAGCGCGCGCAGCCTCGCAGAGCAGCTCGGCTCGGTGTCCGTGGAGATCCCCAGCTTCGTGACCCTGTCCGGCGACTCCGGCAGCTTCGGCGTCACCATCAACAACGGCATGGACCAGGCCGTGACAGTCGGGGTGGGGTTCAAGAGCGACACCGGCCGATTCAGCCTTCCCAACATCGAGCCGGTCGCCATCGGTGCCGGCGAGAGCCGCACCGTGCTGGTTGACGCCTCGGTGAGCGAGGTGGCAGTCGGCGAGGTGACGGCCCGCCTGGTCACGGTCGAGCGCAGCACGTTCGGATCGCCGACCCGGTTCACCCTGCGTACCAGTCCGCTCGGCGTGGTGATCTGGATCGCGCTGGGCGCGGGCGCCGGCTTCGTGCTGCTGGTGGTCGCCCGGCGCTCACTGCGCCAGCGGCGGACGAGGCGGTGAGCGGCCTCGAGGAGGCCGACTCCCGCGGCCGGCTGCTGTCGGCCGGTGCGGTCATGGCAGCCGGGACCGTGCTGTCTCGGGTGACCGGGTTCCTGCGTTCTGCGCTCATCGTGGTGGCGCTCGGCCAGTCGCTGGACGCTGACCTGTTCACCGGCGCCAACACGTTGCCGAACTCGCTGTACATCCTCATCGCCGGCGGCGTCTTCAACGTCGTGCTCGTGCCGCAGCTGGTGCGGGCGTTGAAGGACCCCGACGGTGGCAGTGCGTACGCCAACCGGCTGCTGACGCTGGGAGTGCTGGTGCTGGCCGGCGCGACCCTCGTCCTGGTCGCGGCCGTACCCCTCATCGCTCGGCTCGCGTATCCCGGTGACCTGTTCACCCCTGCACTGAGCGAGGCACGCCAGTCCGCGGTGCTGCTCATGTACCTGTGCATGCCGCAGGTCTTCTTCTACGGCGTCTTCGTCCTGGTCGGGCAGCTGCTCAACTCCCGACGGCGCTTCGGCCCCATGATGTGGGCGCCGATCGCGAACAACGTCCTCGCCTGCGCCGCCCTCGGGCTCTACCTGGCGTTGTACGGCAGCACCGAGGGCGCCGACGGCTTCACCCTCGGTCAGGAGCTGCTCCTGGGACTGGGTGCAACAGCCGGGATCGTCCTACAGACGCTGGTGCTGCTCCCGTACCTGCGCACCCTCGGCTTCCGGGTGCGCCCGCGTTTCGACTTCCGGGGTGTCGGCCTGGGGCACACCCTGCGTCTGGGGGCCTGGACGGTCGGGTTCGTGCTCGCCAGCCAGGTAGCGTTCTTCGTCATCTTGCGGATAGCCACGTCGGCATCCACGACGGCAGCCCTGGAGGGAGGTCAGGCCGCCGGCTCGACCGTCTACCAGTCGGCCTTCCTGGTGACGCAGGTGCCCCACGCCGTCATCACGGTGTCCCTGGTGACAGCGACGATGCCGTTGCTCTCCGCACTGGCAGCAGACGACCGTCGCAGCGACCTGCGAGCCGAGCTGACAGCCACGCTGCGGCTCATCACGGCAGCCCTCGTCCCGGCGGCGGTCGCGCTCGCGTGCCTGGCCGGGCCGTTGGCCGCTGTGATGTACAGCTACGGCGAGCAGGCGGGTGAGACCGGGCAGATCGCCGCCACCGTGGCCGCGTTCGCGCCAGGACTGGTGCTGTTCACCGTGCACTACCTGATGCTGCGAGGCTTCTACGCGACCGAGGACACCCGAACACCGTTCTTCATCCAGGTCGGACTCGCGGGCGTCAACGTGGCGGCGGGCATCGCTCTCACCCGCGGCGCCGAGCCCGACCAGGTGTCGATCCGGCTGGCGCTGGCCTACGGTCTGGCGTACGCAGTCGGCGCTGCGGCGTCAGCCACGCTGCTGTCACGTCGCGTCGGCACCCTCTTCGGGCGTGACGTCGCCGCCTACGCCATCCGGCTCGCGGCCGCGTGCGGCGTGTCCGCGGGCGTCATGCTGCTGGCTCGGCTGGCCCTGGCAGCGGCCGGGGTGGACGGGGAACGGCCGGCGTCAGCCCTGGTGGTGCTGGCGGTGGCCGGCTCGCTGGGCGCCGGCTCGTACCTGGGAGTGGCTCGGCTGCTACACGTGCAGGAGGTCACGGCGATCTCCGGTGCGGTCCTGCGCCGACGGTCCTGAGACCGACTCCCGCGGGCTCCCGGCCCCGACTGCTGTGTTGTCAGTCCGGTAACAACCCGGCACAAGCACGGTTGGGAGCCGAGCGGGCGCCTAGCATGGCCTGGTCCTGACGGGCGCACCGTCGCAGCGAAGCCGAGGGGACGGTCGACGGTGACTTACCCGGCCGAGCCACCCTTCGAGCCGCCTGCGCTGCATCCCGGCGATGCTCTGGCCGGCAGGTATCGCATCGAGGACCTGATCGGCGAGGTCGGCGGGTCACAGATCTGGCGGGCCAAGGACGACGTGCTCAACCGCTCGGTCGGCGTGCAGGTGCTGCCGGCGGCCGACCCACGCGCCGTCGGTTTCCTGGACGCCGCCCGCGCCTCGACCGCGGTCACCGACCCGCGGTTCCTGCGGGTGCTCGACGTCTCCGACGACGAGCACGGCCACGCCTACGTCGTACGCGAGTGGGCCCGGGCGATGTCGCTGGCCTCGCTGCTGCGTCAAGGGCCGCTCGACAACCGTCGCGCCGCGGCTATCGTCGCCGAGGCGGCCTCGGCAGTGGCAGGCGCTCATGAGGCCGGCCGGACGCATCGACGCCTCGACCCGTCCACCGTGCTGGTCAAGGACAGCGGGGCCGTACGCATCGCCGGGCTCGGCACCGACTACGCCCTGCTCGGCAACGCGGAGGCCGACCAGCCCCTCGCGACACCCGTCGGCGGTCTGAGCGCGGTCGGTCTTGCCCCTCGCACTCCGGTCGGGGCAGTGCAGGCCGCTGAGCAGGAGGACGTCCAGGCCCTCGGCCGCCTGCTGTACGCCTGTCTGGTCGCTCGATGGCCAGGAGGTGGCCCGGTCGGCCTCCCTCCGGCGCCGACCGAGCATGGCCGGCTGCTACGGCCGCGTCAGGTTCGGGCCGGGGTGTCGCGTGACGCCGACTCGGTCTGCGACCGGGTGCTCGGGCGCCCGCCGCGGCACCACGCGCAGCCACTGAGGTCGGCACATGACCTGGCCGAGGCTTTGGCTTTCGTGGGGCATGACGCAGCCTCGGTGTACGACGACCAGCCCAGCCTCACCGACGTCCCGCCACACACGTTCGGCACGCCCGGCTCGGCAGGCGCTACGTCACCAGTACCTCCACCGGCGCTGATCCCGGCCACGCGTCCCCCTCGCCGAACGGCGCCACCGGCCCCGGAACCGCTGCCCTTGGCCCGCTCCCGGGCATCAGCGCGAGCGTCCTTCGCCGGCGACCGCAAGTGGATCTGGCTTGCTGTCGCTCTGCTGGTCGCCGTCACCTCGGTCATCGCCTTCGCCGTCGGGCGTGCCACCAACGACTCCACCGCTGCCGCCCCACCCCCGTCATCCCGCTCGCCCGCCGGCTCCGCCTCGACGACACGAGTGCCCGAGCGCGCACTCGACGTTGCCACGGTGACCGACTTCGACCCCGACGGCGACGGCACCGAGCAGCCAGAGCTGACGGCCGCCGCAGTCGATGGGAACCCGCGCACCTCCTGGGAGACGGTCGACTACTTCAACGACCCGGCCCTGGGTGGACTCAAACGTGGCGTCGGCCTGCTGTTGGACCTCGGTTCTCCCCAGCAGGTCAGTGAGGTGGAGATTCGATTCGGGAGCACGCCGACCAGCTACTCGGTCTTCACCGCGCCCGATGGCCGGGACCGGGCTCCGACCGCTCTGGAACAGCTCGAACGAGTTCGCACCGAACGGGACGCGGGCCCTAGGGCGGCTGTCGCCTTGCCGGACTCCTTGACGACCCGCTACGTGCTCGTCTGGCTGACGTCGCTGCCGGCGGAGGCGGAAGACACCTACGTGGGTGTCATCAACGAGATATCCCTGCGTGGTCAGGGCTCGTGAGCCCATCGCCTCGACCGGCCGAGGATGCCCGCGCGGACGACACTGCGCTTCTTGTGCGTCACGTCGATGGTGACCCCGACGCATTCGCCGTACTGGTCGCCCGGCACCGCGACCGGCTGTGGGCAGTGGCGATGCGAACGCTCGGAGACCCCGACGACGCGGCCGACGCACTCCAGGACGCCCTGCTGCGCGCGTTCCGACGAGCTGAGACGTTCCGCGGTGAGGCGGCCGTGACGACGTGGCTGCACCGG
>DASQMN010000110.1:0-2293 GCA_035645475.1 Nocardioidaceae bacterium | reverse complement strand
TCGGCCATAGTGGATGCATGACCACGTGGGCGGAGTTCGAGCGCATGGAGACCGACTTCGCGCAGCGCGTCCGGGCGCTCTTCGATGCGCATCGGCACAAGACGATCGCCACTTTGCGCGTCGACGGTTCACCGCGCATCTCCGGTATCGAGGCGGTCATCAAGGACGGCGAGCTGACCTTCGGTTCGATGCCGAACGCGCGGAAGGGCGCGGACCTGCGCCGCGATCCTCGGTTCGCTCTGCACAGCGCGACGATTGATCCGGTGGACGGGTCTGAGGCTGACTGGCCCGGCGAGGCGAAGATCGCCGGGCGGGCCATCGCTGCCGGATCGCCCGAAGGACAGGACGGAGACCTCTTCCGTGCCGACATCGCCGAGGTCGTCCACACCCATCTCGACGAGAAGGCAACGAAGCTCGTGGTCGAGTGGTGGACGCCATCGGGTGGGCTGCGACGCGTGGAACGCGCCTGAGCCTCGGTCCTCCGGCGTCGTTTCAGCCTCGGACACGCCCCATACCGAGTACCGCTGACCGAGCTATCGACCCCGTCAGAGCCACATCGCCAGATCGTCGTCGATCCCGGTGTTGCCGCGCGGCGGGTCAGGCAGCACGGGCGGCGGAGTGCGCCAGCGTCGCGCGAGTCGCACGGCACGACCCACGACCCAACCGGATACGCCCGTGCGGCCTGCGCGTAGCCGGAGCATCCGGCGCGGCGCAGGTCCGGTCGCCATGGCGCGCGGCAGTCGCCATGAGCTCACCAGCCACGACGGCAGTCCCAGCAGGCGCAGCACCCGGCCCAGGCGTTCGGACTCGATGTGCTGGTCGGGATCCAACCCCTCGGACAGCACCTCGCCGAGCTCCTCGATCACCGCGGATCGGTCGCACACTGCGGCGACGGCGTCCGCACCCTCGGTGCCGAAGGGGTACGGCAGGACGTCTGCCTCCGCGTCAGGCTCCCGTGAGGGATCGCTGACGTAACGCGCCACTTCCTGACCCGACTCCCACGCGACGAGAACGAGCTGCCGGTCGGCGAGCACGCGGGCAGCCACGACCGGGCCGGTCATCTGTTCCGCCAGCGCCTCGCCCACCCCGACGACGCCGCGCCACCCCGCCGCGACCGTCCCTGCTCCTGCAGGGATCACCGGCACCCAGCCATCTTCCAGCGGTGCGACCCAGCCACTGAACCGGAGGCGGCGAAGGCTCGTGATCACCTGTTCGCGACCGTCGGACCGCTCCCCCACTCGAACCAGCACGGCGGCGTAGGTGTGACCGGCCGGCCCCTCGGGCTCGGAGGAGACGTTGATCGGGATGCTCATCACCGAATCATCGCGTGAATCGCGTACCGGAGCCCTCCTGTCCACCACCAAACACTGACGGTGCGGGGGCACCCATCTACGCCGGCCCTGGGGCCTCGGTGTCGATCGCCTCAGCGGAAGCTCAGCGGGCGTCCGGTACGGCGCCTGGCAGAAGTGGCCAGGGTGGGGAGGGAGGTCCATCGCGCAGGCCGGCGAGCCACCTGTCAACTGTCGCCGCGGATGGCGGCGGCAACCGCCTTCGCGACATCGGGGTGAAACACCGTAGGGATGATGAAGCTCGGGTTGAGCTCGTCGTCGCGGAGCACGTGAGCGATGGCAGTGGCGGCCCGCAGCAGCATGTCCGTGGTGATCTCGTGTACCCGGGCGTCCAGGAGGCCGCGAAAGACGCCCGGGAAGGCCAGCACGTTGTTGATCTGGTTGGGGTAGTCCGAGCGTCCGCTGGCTACGACGGCGGCGTACCTGTCTGCTTCCGCTGGGTCCACCTCGGGCTCGGGATTGGCGAGGGCGAACACCACCGCCTGCTCGGCCATGTCGGCGATCCACTGGGCTTGCAGGACCCCGGGGCCGCTGACGCCGATGAACACGTCCGCGCCGGTCAAGGCGGCATGCAGGTCCCCGCGCACTCGGCGACGGTTGGTCAACGCGGCGAGCTCGGCCTTCGCCGGCGACAGCGACTCGTCATCGGCCGACAAGCAGCCCTCGCGGTCCCACATCACGATGTCGGTGACGCCCGCAGCGAGCAGCAGCCTCACGATCGCAGATCCCGCGGCGCCCGCACCGGCCACCACGACGCGAACCTGCGTGAGGTCCTTCTGGACCACCCGCATGGCGTTCGTCAGCGCGGCCAGCACGACGATGGCGGTGCCGTGTTGATCGTCGTGGAACACCGGGATGTCGAGCGTCTCGCGCAACCGCCGCTCGATCTCGAAGCATCGCGGGGCAGCGATGTCCTCCAGGTTGATGCCCCCGAAGCCGGGCGC
>DASQMN010000109.1:0-15071 GCA_035645475.1 Nocardioidaceae bacterium | reverse complement strand
AAACGTTCGACCACAGCGGTCACCGCCGCGATGAAAGCCTCCCACCGGAAGTCCGGCTCGGGGCCGGACAGCAGCAGGTAGGCGACACCGGCTCGGTCCCGCATCGCACGGACGGTGAGCATCGGCTTGTCGTAGGCGTCGTAGTGGTCCTGGTCGAACGTCATCGGCGGGCGCCGGGCGCGGTAGTCGAGCAGAGCGTCGATGTCGAACGTCGCGACGACCGGAGCCTCGTCGACAGTGCCCAGCAGATGCTGGGTGGCGATGCGACCGGCTGACCCGGCGGAGAGGAAGCCATCCAGGGCGTGCAGCAGTACAGGCCGCGTGCCGTCGAGCATCGAGAGGTCGTCGCCGAGGTCGACCAACGGGTGCAGGGGAGCTTCCACAGGAGGCTCGACCGGCGCCTCCACCGGGCGCACCTGCGGCATCTCGGGGCGTCTGCTGAACCAGCTCATCTCAACGGGGCAAACGCCTCGGCAGGCGCCGACATTCCACCCGCCTCACCGGTCAGGCGACTCCACCGCTCGAGCGTGTCAGCGGTGACCGCTTCGGCGGTGAGGCCCATCTCCTCCAGCAGCGCGTCGCGCTTGGCATGTTCCAGGAACTGCTGCGGCACCGCGTGCACCCGCACCGGGGTGTCCACCTTGGCCGCGTCCAGGGCGAGCAGCAACGCCGAGCCGACGCCACCGGCGCGGCCGTTGTCCTCGACGCTCACCACGAGCCGGTGCTGTGCGGCCAGGTCGACCAGGGCGTCGTCGACCGGTAGTACCCAACGCGGATCGACCAGCGTCACGCCGATGTCCTGCGCCTCGAGCTTGGCAGCCACATCCAGCCCGGGAACCACCATGGAGCCCGTCGCGACCAGCAGGACGTCCGGGGTCTCACCTCGGGCGAGCACATCGACGCAGCCGACTCGCTCCAGCGCCGGTAGGTCGGCCGGCACCGCTCCCTTGGGATAGCGAATGGCGGTGGGTGCGTCGCCCACGGAGAGCGCCTCGCCGAGAAGCTCGCGCAGCTGCGCGCCGTCGCGGGGCGCGGCGAGCCTCAGTCCAGGCACCAGCTGCAGAATCGACATGTCCCACATGCCGTTGTGGCTGGCACCGTCATCGCCGGTCACCCCGGCCCGGTCGAGCACAAAGGTCACACCACAGCGATGCAGCGCCACATCGAGCAGCACCTGGTCGAAGGCCCGGTTCAAGAAGGTGGCGTAGACGGCCACCACAGGGTGCATCCCACCGAGGGCGAGCCCGGCTGCACTGGTGACGGCATGCTGCTCGGCGATCCCGACGTCGAAGGTGCGCTCCGGGAACCGGGTGGCGAAGGCGTCCAGCCCGGTCGGGTAGGTCATCGCCGCGGTGATCGCCACCAGGTCTGAGCGCTGCTCGCCCAGGCGCACCAGCTCCTCACGGAAGACCGAGGTCCATCCTGCCGGCGCCACGGTGATGGCGTCGCCGGTGTCGGGGTCGAACGGCACGGTCTGGTGCATCTGGTCGACCTCGTTGCGCACCGCGATGTCGTAGCCCTGGCCCTTGGTGGTGATGACGTGCACGATGACCGGTCCGCCGAAGCGCTTGGCCATGGCGAGTGCATCCTCGACCGCAGGGCGGTCGTGCCCGTCGATAGGACCGAGGTACTTCAGGCCGAGGTCCTCGAACAGCCCCTGCGGTGCCAGCGCGTCCTTCAGCCCCTTCTTCACCGCGTGCAGCGCGTCGTACGCAGCCCCACCGACCGCGGGCACGCGGGTGATGACGTCCTTGACCACGTCCAGTGTGGGCTCGTAGCGCGGGTTGGTACGCAAGGCGGTGAGACGGTCGGCGAGGCCACCTACCGTCGGGGTGTAGGAGCGACCGTTGTCGTTGACCACGACCACCAGCTTGCGGCCGTGTCCGGCGGCGATGTTGTTGAGCGCCTCCCAAGCCATGCCGCCGGTGAGAGCGCCGTCGCCGATGACCGCGACGACATGCCGGTCCTCCCCGCGCAGCGCGTACGCCTTGGCGAGACCGTCGGCGTACGACAGCGACGTCGAGGCGTGGGAGTTCTCGATCGTGTCGTGGTCGGACTCGGCCTGGCTCGGGTAGCCGGACAGTCCCCCGCGCTGACGCAGCCGATCGAACCCGGCGGCGCGGCCGGTGACCATCTTGTGCACGTACGACTGGTGGCCGGTGTCGAACAGCACCCGGTCGTACGGCGAGTCGAAGACTCGATGCAGGGCCAGTGTCAGCTCGACCACGCCGAGGTTGGGGCCGAGGTGCCCGCTGTTGGCCGCAACCGCGGTCAGCACCCGAGCGCGGATCTCGACCGCGAGGTCGTCCAGCTGGGCGTCGGTCAGCCCGCGCAGGTCACGCGGACCGTCGATCGAAGACAGCAGGCCCATGTGAACAGGTTATGCGTTGATGACTCCCGACACTCGATCGCCGGCATGTTGACCGCCTCTGCCTGCACGCCAGCGGGCCTGCGCTGCGCCGTACGGTGAGGCGGTGGCCTGCCTGTTCTGCGAGCTTGTCGCCGGAGAACGGCCCGCGCATCTCGTCCTCGAACGGGAGCAGGTCGTGGGCTTCCTCGACATCCGTCCCGTGTTCAAGGGCCACGTCCTACTGGTGCCACGCGACCACGTCGACGAGCTGGCCGACCTGACGCCGGAGCAGGTCGAGCCGTTCTTCTCCGTCGTCCGCGAGGTGGCCGCGCGGCTGCCAGGCGCAGTGGACGCACAGGGCACCTTCGTGGCCATGAACAACGTCATCAGCCAGTCTGTCCCGCACCTGCACTGCCACGTGGTGCCGCGCCGCCGCAAGGACGGCTTGCGCGGCTTCTTCTGGCCTCGTACCCGCTACGCCGACAATGCCGAGGCAGCCTCGTACGCCGCGCGCATCGCGGCGGCGCTGGGCTGACTCGACCGGGCGGCTACTTCTTGCCCGGCGGGACGATCTCGATCTTGTTCTTGTTCTCGGACTTGGCGTGCTTGTCGGCGCGCTTCTCTTTCAGCGACTTGCCTGCCTTCTTCGACATGTGCTGGCGGGGCGACTTGTCGGCCATGGCGACTCCCTGGATGCGGAGCCTCGACGGCTCGCGGAGTCCTGACCGTACGCCCCTCGGGCCCCAGGCGCATCCATCATTCCGGCGGACATCGCGAATGAGAGGCTTTGCGGCATGTTCTCACCACGGTCCCGTCAGGTGATCGCTGTGCTGCTCGCGCTGGGGCTTGTCATTCCGCTGGTCTACGGCCTGCTCAGCGCCATGGCGGAGTGAGCTGGTCCGACGTCTGGTCGATGGCTACCCGACCCTGCAGCGGACCGTCATCGTGGGTGTGCGACTCCCCGTGTCTGCGTGCAGCGCACGCTGCTAGGAAACGGACCCGCTGAGCCAGCGAGCGCGTCTCGTCGAGCCGGGTGCGGCACCGCTGGTGTTCCGACTCAGCCAGCAGTCGGCGTCTCCGGGTAGGGGTAGATGGTGCCGCCGTACTCAGACGACACGCGCTCCAGCACGACCGTGTTGCCCACCAGCGTCCAGTTGTCACCCAGCAGCACCGGCCGAGGCACCACAGGCGTCTGCTTGGCCAGTTGGGCATAGCGCAGGACGGCTTCTGAGTCGGCGTGGGCGTCACCTACCGCTGCTTGCGCGTCAGACGACGAGTTGCTCAGCTGCAGCACAACCAGACTGCCGTCCGAGGCGGTGCAGAACGACCGATCGCGTCCATTCGCTACGTCCGTGCGCGCAAGTAGCTTGCAGTCCACCCCGACCGAGCGTAGTGATTCATGGGCGTCGGGAAGCGAATCGAACTCATGAGACGGGTCCCGGGTCAGCCACAGCGCACCGGCGACCACCGTCAAGGCGCCCAGGCCGACGACCCCCCGTACGCAGCATTGACGTGTGACGAGCGACTGTTCGAGCCACCAAGCGCCGGCCCGCGGACGCCACCGTCTGATCAGGGCCAGTACGCGCGACGTCCACACCTGCCCACGATGGCACGTAAACGGCGCCTGGGTCGCGCACCTGACACACCGTGTGCACGACACAGTCCTTGACACGAGAGTGGCACTGGCGGTGCGGGTGTGAGCGCGGCCTTGTCGGCTTGACAGGCGATACTTCAGCCGCTCCGCTCGGCGCGCGCCGACAGCTCTGGAAATGTCACACCGGCACACCACTGTGTTGCATGCGCTCCGCCGCCTCCCGGAGCATCTGCGCGCCACGGGGCGCTTCCGGTTGGATGATGTCGGCTACCAGGTACGCCGAAGCGATCGCGACAGCCGCCGGAACCCAACCGTCTTGCACACCCATCTGCCACAGCAGGAAGTCGTCGATGACCGTGGCATCCCCAGTGAGGACCGCTGCCGCGGTGAACCTGGACAACCAGCACAGGTCGTCCCTCCCTTTGGCCCGCTGTAGCGGATCCATGGCTGCGACCCGCGGCAAAGCTGCCACCACTTGGGAGTACGCCAAGTCCATCGTCTGCTCGCTGACAGCGTCCAATATCAACGCCTCGGGCGGGATCTTTGTCGACCTTCCCGCGAGCCGGGGAACGGGATCCAGCAGCGCGGTCCCATCGGCTCCCCATCGATCGGCTCCGAGGCGGTCAGACCGGTCCGCAGAATGACCGAACGCACCTCCGCCGGCGATAACCGAAACACCTACCTCGTGGGCGACCGATATGCAGCGCGCGGCACCGATCAGATTCGTCGGCATCGTGCATGACAGCGCCAGCACGTCGATGTCGCCCTTCGCCAGACGACGCAGCACGTGGTCCGCCGGCAGCGACGGTCCCAACACCGTCACGCGTGCCCCGCCGGCCGATGCGACGGTGGCGGCGAGCCGCGCCGGTAGCGAGTGCCACTCACCTTCCGCGCAGGCGACCAGAACGTGTGGTCCCTCCCGCTTCACCGCTCCGCTCTGCGCTGCACTCAGCGCGTGCAGCGCCGTCTCGGTGACCGCGGTAGCGGCATGCTCGTCGGCGACCGACCAGCGCCCTTGCTCCCACATCCGACCGACCCGAACCTGCGCCGGGGCCAGCACCTGTGTGGCAATATCGCGCACGGGCGTGCCTTCGTCGAGCAGGTCGAGCACCACCGAGGTGGCCCTTACGGGGTCGACGTCGCTCAAGGCGCGGAAGTAATCCTCGAGGGGCTCACGGGTCGCGGTCACGTGGCAGGCAATCCGTCGTAATCGGCCTGCGTTGCGACTGCCGTCTCGTTGCGTCCGTCGCCCTTCACCCGATAGAGCGCGCGGTCGGCTGCGGTGAGGGCCGCCCGAGGCCCATACCCCGTCACAGCGGCCACGCCGATCGATAGGCCGACCGACGTTCTTGCATCAGACCGCGACTGCTCCCACTCGTGCCGCATGTGATCCAGCCGCTCGACCAGCCGGTGCACCGGCATTCCGGGAGACAGACAGGTGATCTCGTCGCCCCCATAGCGCCCGCACGCATCCACCCCACGGAACGTACGAACAAGAAGTGCGCCGAGGGATCGAAGTACCTCGTCGCCGGCGGCGTGGCCGGAGCTGTCGTTGACGGACTTGAAGTTGTCGAGGTCGATCAGCGCCACGGCGTCGCCCGCCCGCGCAGAGCCGAGCCGACGCATCCACGCCCGGCGGGTCAGCAACCCCGTCAGGGCGTCGTGCTCCAGCTCGTCGAAGCGGCGGGTGTCGCCCTGCAGCCGGCTGACTACCCGTCGAGCGGCGTCGACGAACTCTGGCAGCACCGACCCGAGACGGAGCTCTGCGACACTCACCGGCTCCGCCCACGGCAGCAATGGCTCAGAGAGCCCTAGCGAGACATCGATGGGCACACTGGCCGACTCAGCCAGCCGAGCCGGCACCAGTCCGCCGCCGAGGTCGTGTACCAGCGTCGCCACCACCTCCGCGGCTTCGGTCGGCGATGTGACCTCGAGCAGGGCGCGAGTCGCAGCAAGCTCGACAGCAGCAGCCTCCGCATCGTCGGGCACGTCGACCGCCGGATATGCCCTTTGCGACCCGGCGTGCCTGTGTCGATAACCGCGCTGGTCGCGCTTGGCCGCCAGGACCGATGGGGGCAACCCATCATCAGGGCGGGCCATCAGACCCGCCTCCCTTGTCGGCTAGGGCGCATGATCACGAAACACCGCCTCGGGACCTCATCCAATCGATCAAAGGCTACCCGAAGCGGAGCTCCCGGTGCGGTGGTCAAGACCTCGACGCTGGTGCCGCCTCGACCACGGCGACGTGCACCAGCGCGCGCAGCAGCGGTCGGGCGATCGCGAGACCGACCGATGTCTTCGGGTCGCCGAGCAGCTCCACCAACCACATGCCCCCCTCTGCGTCGCAGTCGCCTGCGGCCAGCGCGGAGACGGCCCCCATCCGAGCCAAGAAGCTCCGCTCCGTCTGGTCCCCCTCGGTGAGGCTGGCGTAGTAGGAGCCCCCACGCAGCGCCTGAGCCGTCGCCGGGTAGAGATCGAGGTCGAACTCGGTGCCGGAGACCCACTCCATCTGGGCGAGCTCGCCGCGCGAGTCATCTCGGACGATCCTGCCCAGTACGTCGACCAGCGAGCCGTCGTCGCAGCGGCTGACCCACCACGACGCCGCCATGAAGGCCTCGGCCATGGCATCTGCGACCACCTGCAGTCGCCACTCGACCGAACGGTCGGTTCCTCGGGCCAGCCGGTCCAGGACGCGGTCGGCGAGGCCGTCCTCGCCTTGGGGATAGAGAACGGCCACGCTCGACGATGCCGACTCCAGGCTGCGAGCGGACAGGCGCTTGGTCTGCTTGTGTCGGTACTGCGCGGCGTCGGCGAGCCGCATCAGCGCGCGGATGGCCGTGTTGCTCGACTCCGTGCCGGCGGGGCGAGATCTGGTGGTAGCGGCGCCGACGGCGATGCCTGCCCCGTGCGGCAGTTGGGTGGCAGCCAGGCGAGCCACAGCCGTCTCCACCTGCTCCTCGGCTTCACCGTCAGCGAGCAGCACGAACTCATCGCCGCCGATGCGGGCGGCGAGAGCGTCGGTCATCTCGTCAGCGGCGGCGCTCAGGTGCGTCGCGACGATCTGGATCAGCGCATCCCCGGCAGTGTGGCCGAGGGCGTCGTTGATCTGCTTGAGCCCGTTGATGTCACACAGGACGATCGACACCGGCGGGAACGGCTCGGGGGCGGCTAGCCGCCGCTCGAGCCATTCGTCGGCCGCCCGGCGGTTGGCGACGCCGGTCAGCGGGTCGGTGTAGGCGTATGTCGCGAGGTCGCTGGCCAGGTCCAACCGCGACAGCCCCAGTGACATCAGCTCCGCCACCATGCCCCCGGCCGCCAGGTCCTCCTCGCCGAAGGGCTCCCCGGAGGCTCGCGACGCAGAGAGCTCACCCCATGGCTTAGTCGCGACCAGCACGCCGAACGCTGCTGCGTGACGCATGGCTGACCGGCGCAGCTGTCCAGCCTCGACCGGGTCCGTGGCCGGGTCGTCCACCGACCCCACCCAGGCATCAGCCTCGAGACCGGCGAATGATCTGGCATGGGGAGAGTCGATCAGCGAGAGGGTCTGGTCCGCCGGCCACTCCTGCTCCTCCGCTGCCAGGGAGCCCAGGTTCCGCAGCACCCGGACCCGCCCGTACGACGGCTCCAGCCGGATGATGGACACCTTGTCGGCTCTGAGCAGGGACGCTGCCACCAGAGCGCTCAGGTCGACCAGCTCGACGACCGAACCGGCGACCGAACCGGCGCGTGCGAGGCCACGCAGACGGCGCAGCCGATCGATCGGATCATGCACTCGGTCCGCCTCCCGACAGCTCTGCCTGTACCGGCGTGGCACACACAGTGAGTATTCGCGCATCCAGGGCCGACGGCGGGGCTCTCGACGAAGTCTGACCGAGTGGCCCCATGAGGCACCCATTCGTGCCGTACGCGACGATCGGGAGCTTTGCGAGGCGACAGCAGGCGCTGATCAGGTGAGACGGGACGCCTGCGGTCTACAGTCGCCACGGTCGATGCGACGGGAGGCTCGTGCCCACATTCGTACGCCGCCTGAGCAAACTGGTGCGCGGCCGGCTCACCGGCTGGCGGCTGCCGTTGGCCATCGTGCTGTTCGTGTTCGTCACGAGCTGGCTGGCGATGTGGCTCGTGGAGCCGGAGGCCAACACGATCACCGATCCGGCGAACTACTGGTGGTACTTCGTCGTCACTGCCGCGACGGTCGGATACGGCGACTTCTTTCCCGAGTCAACCGGTGGCCATCTGGTGGGCGCCTACGTCATCGTCGGCGGCATCGTGACGCTGACCCTGCTGTTCACGCAGCTGGCCGACTACATCCAATCGATCAAGGGGAAGCGCATGCGCGGCATCGTCGACCTGGACGTCAGCGACCACGTCGTGGTGCTGGGCTACTCCCCTGGCCGGACCGAGCGCATCGTGGCCGAGCTGACCGCGGAGGACCGGCTGCAGGTCGTCCTGTGCGCGTGGGAGGACGTGGTGGCCGAGAACCCCATGCCCGAGGTCGCGGACGTGCAGTTCGTGCGCGGCGACCTGACCAACGCCGAGGTGATGAGGCGCGCCTGCGTCCACCGGGCCAGGACCGCCCTCATCGACGGACGGGACGACAACGAGACTCTCGCCATCGCGGTGGCCGTGGACCACTCGAACGAGGGCATCCACATGGTGGCCGCCCTTCGCGACCTCAACCGGCGCGAGCACCTCGGCTACGTCAACTCGCGGGTCCAGTGCGTGCAGTGGCACATGCCGTTCCTGCTCACCGACGAGGCGATCGACCCCGGGATCACCGAGGTCTACAACAACATGATGTC
Source organism: Nocardioidaceae bacterium (assembly GCA_035645475.1). Taxonomy (GTDB): domain Bacteria; phylum Actinomycetota; class Actinomycetes; order Propionibacteriales; family Nocardioidaceae; genus DASQMN01. The sequence goes on along the minus strand of DASQMN010000109.1, from coordinate 6,325 downwards.
GGCTGGTGGTCACGGCAACACCTACTCCGTTGCCTTGCCGGCGTCATTCACCGGCGCGACCTTCGGCGAATGCCAGACCCGCTTCGGGCGGACGTTTCGCGCAACCCTTCTTGCGGTCCGCGATGCCGACGGGCTGGTGGTGAGCCCGCCCTGGGACCAGCCGATCGGCGTGGGCGCCACGTTGTACTACATCGCCGACTCACGCGTTGACGCCGCACGCCTGACCAAGCTCGACCGAACGGCTTGACTCGGAGGCACGCGGCGTCGAGCTGGACCTGCCACGGTCGGTCGAGTCCTAAAGTGCGCGCAGCTGATCGAGCGTGTGGTCGGACAGGCCGAGGGTTGTCATCGTGCGCTTGCGCTCACCTCGCAGATCGCGATCCAGCACCACCGACGCGATCGCGATGACCGCATCCATCACTGGCGTGTCGACGCCGACCTGGCGGCCCAGGTCGGTGAGGAAGACCAGGCTGTAGCCGACGTCCTCGGTCAGGTAGCGGTGGTCGAGCTGGGGCTGGGCCCCGATGCCGTGGAAACCCGGCGCAGTGGAGTAGCCGGTGGAGTAGTTCTCCTCGAGCATGTAGCCCTGCCGGACACCCAGCGCCGGCTCCGACAGAACCGGCACCTCCAAGGCCGCGGCCAGCGCCAGCCGCTCCCTGTCCAAGCCCTCGATGAGCCTGCCGACAGCCACGGTGACCCCTTCTTCGTAGAACGAGAAGTCGCCGCCGGTGCGATCGATGAGCCCGGCGTTGAGCAGAGTGACCGCGGGATGGATCACCGGGTTGCCGTTCTGCAGCGTGGTCTGCCAGACGCTTCCGGCTGGCTCGACGCTCGGATACACCTCGTGCAGGGTCGAGCGGAGCGCCTCGGTGTGGTGCTGTGGCAGCCCGGCAACGAACAGGCCCGCCTGCAGCTTGAGGAAGACGTGGATCTCGGCCGGCTCCACCAGACGCACCGCGTACGGCAGGGTGCTGGTCTCGCCGATCGTGTACGTGTCGTCGTCGAAGGCCAAGCCCAGCGTCCTCTTGAAGGCGAGCGCACCACCACCCGCGCTGGGGCAGACCACGATCATCTGGTCGGGGCGCAGGTGTGGTGCCACCACCGCCGCGAAAGGCTCGGTGCTGTACGCCGGGCCGACCGCGAAGACCAGGTCGGCCCCGTCCAGAGCCTGAGCGATGTCGAATCCGGCGTAGGCGATCTCAGCGAAGCCTTCGAGCTGTCCAGTGCTGCGGATCCCGCCCTGCGCGGCCACCGCCTCGATGCTTCCGGGGAACTCCGGGAAGTTGAACAGGCTCACCTGGTGGCCATGCTGCGCCCAGTCGAACGCGACCCCGCAGCCGCCGTTGCCGGCGCCCAGTACTGCGACCCTCATCGATAACCTCCTTGGCTGCTCCCTGGGGGCCGCACCCGGCAGGGCGCCCGTCCCGGTCCGCATCGGAATGGTCCGACCCTAAGGCAGGCCTGTGGCGACCGGCGGGGATGTCGACCGCGGTCGGATGTATCGACACTGCCGCCGCCAGGGCAACTCAGATGTCGATAGATCCGTGAGCGCGACGGTGCGCGGATGCCGACCGGGGCGGTGCGCGGATGCCGACCGGAGCGATGAGTAGACAAAGACGCTGCCGGGTCAACCCGGATGTCCATAGATCCGTCCTGCCGATGTTCGACCGGCAGTACGCAAGGCCGACGCCCGACGTGGCACGATCGCGCGGTGACCAGCACTCCGGCCGGGACGCACGGGCGGGATCAACCCTTGCTGCGCGGGGTACAGAACCGGATAAGCCGCAACGCGGCGACGCAGCGGCACCCGGGCCGCCCGCAGCGCGACAGCCACGAACTTTGCGAATCCGCGACTGCAGCCATCCCGCCGGCAACGTTGTCAGCAACAACGAGCTGAGCTGAAGCGAAGGCCAGACACGACGAGTCCGAAAAGGGGAAGCTATGAGCACGGCCACGGACGCGCAGGACTCGCTGCACGTCGCCGACACCCATGACCTGATCCGCGTGCACGGTGCGCGCGTGAACAACCTCAAGGACATCCACGTCGAGCTCCCGAAGCGCCGGCTGACCGTGTTCACCGGCGTCTCCGGCTCGGGCAAGAGCTCGCTGGTCTTCGCGACGATCGCCGCGGAGTCGCAGCGCCTCATCAACGAGACCTACAGCGCCTTCTTGCAGGGCTTCATGCCGAGCCTCGCCCGACCTGAGGTCGACCTTCTCGAGGGCCTGACGACGGCAATCATCGTCGACCAGGAACGGCTCGGGGCCAACCCCCGCTCGACGGTCGGCACCGCCACCGACGCCAGCGCGATGCTGAGGATCCTGTTCAGCCGGCTGGGCGATCCGTACATCGGGCCGCAGACGGCTTTCTCCTTCAACGTCCCCACGCGCAAGGCGAGCGGCGTGATGTCCACGGACAAGGGCGGCCGCGTCGAGAAGAGCGTCGTCAAGGACGCCGTCTATCTCGGCGGCATGTGCCCGCGGTGCGAGGGCATGGGCAACGTCAGCGACATCGACCTCACGGCGTTGTACGACGAGAGCAAGTCGCTCCGCGAGGGAGCCCTGACCATCCCCGGGTACTCGATGGACGGGTGGTACGGCCGCTTGTTCGAGGGCGTGGGCCTGCCCATGGACAAGCCGATCGCGAGCTTCACCAAGAAGCAGCTCGAGACGATGCTCTACGCCGAGCCGACCAAGATCAACGTCGAAGGCATCAACCTCACCTTCGACGGGATCGTCCCCAAGATCCAGAAGTCAATGCTCTCCAAGGACCCCGAGGCCATGCAGCCGCACGTGCGGCGGTTCGTCGAGCGGGCGGTGACCTTCCAGACCTGCCCCGAGTGTGCCGGCACCCGCCTGACCAAGGAGGCGCTGTCGTCGAAGATCAACGGCAAGAACATCGCCGACCTGTGCTCGATGCAGATCAGCGACCTCGCCGACTGGGTCAGCGACCTCCACGACGCGTCGGTGGCACCGTTGCTGACCGGGCTGCAGCACCTCCTCGACTCCTTCGCCGAGATCGGCCTGGGCTACCTCTCGCTGGATCGTCCCGCGAGCACGCTGTCCGGCGGTGAGGCGCAGCGCACGAAGATGATCCGGCACCTGGGTTCGTCGCTGACCGACGTCACATACGTCTTCGACGAGCCGACTATCGGCCTGCACCCGCATGACATCGAGCGGATGAACAAGCTGCTGCTTCAGCTGCGAGACAAGGGCAACACAGTGCTCGTCGTCGAGCACAAGCCCGAGACGATCGCCATCGCCGATCACATCGTCGACCTCGGCCCGGAGGCGGGCACAGGAGGCGGCATGGTGTGTTTCGAGGGCGGCCTGGCCGGGCTGCGGAACAGCAACACGGTCACCGGTCGGCACCTCGATGACCGGGCGACACTGAAGGAGTCGGTGCGCACACCGTCGGGCACGCTGGAGGTGCGCGGCGCCTCGACCCACAACCTGCAGAACGTCGACGTCGACATCCCCCTCGGCGTGCTCTGCGTCCTGACCGGCGTCGCGGGCTCCGGCAAGAGCTCGCTGGTGACCGGCTCCGTTCTCGCCAAGGACGGCGTGGTGTCGGTCGACCAGAGCGCGATCCGCGGCTCCCGGCGGAGCAACCCCGCGACGTACACCGGGCTGCTCGAGCCGATCCGCAAGGCGTTCGGCAAGGCCAACGCAGTGAAGCCGGCTCTGTTCAGCTCCAACTCCGAGGGTGCCTGCTCCACCTGCAACGGCGCGGGCGTGATCTTCACCGAGCTCGGTGTGATGGCGACCGTCGAGTCGCCGTGCGAGGAGTGCGAGGGGCGACGCTTCCAGGCGTCGGTGCTGGAGTACACCCTGGGCGGGAAGGACATCAGCCAGGTGTTGGCCATGCCGGTCAGCGAGGCCAACCAGTTCTTCGCAGCCGGCGACGCCAGGGTCCCGGCCGCCGCCAAGATCCTGGACCGGCTCTTCGACGTGGGGCTCGGCTACCTGAGCCTCGGCCAGCCGCTGACCACCCTCTCCGGTGGCGAACGGCAGCGGCTCAAGCTCGCCAACCAGATGGCCGAGAAGGGCGATGTCTATGTCCTCGACGAGCCGACCACCGGGCTGCACCTGGCTGACGTCGAGCAGTTGCTGGGACTGCTCGACCGGTTGGTCGACTCGGGCAAGTCGGTCATCGTCATCGAGCACCACCAAGCCGTCATGGCCCACGCCGACTGGATCATCGACCTCGGCCCCGGCGCCGGCCACGACGGCGGGCGGATCGTCTTCCAGGGCGCACCGAGCGACCTGGTCGGCGCTCGGTCGACCCTCACCGGCGAGCACCTCGCGGCATACATCGGCACCTGAGCGCTGACCGGCGAGGTCAGTGACCGGCTCTGGTGGAGAGCGAGAGTGCGTAGTCGCCGTCAGGGTCCACCCACCACGAGCGCAGGTGCAGGCCGGCGGCGGTGAGCTCGTCGGTGATGCCTCGCTCACGGAACTTGGCGCTGGTCTCCGTGCGCAGCTCCTCGCCTGCGGCGAACGGCACCTGCAGTCCTAGGACCCGAACGGTCTGGTCCACCCGCGACCGCAAGCGCATCTCGACCCATTCGTTGTCGGCGTCCCAGACCGCGACATGCTCGAACGCATCAGGGTCCACGTCCGCCGCCAGCTCGCGCGCGAGCACGCGGAGGACGTTGCGGTTGAACTCCGCGGTCACGCCTGCCGCGTCGTCATAGGCTGCGACCAGGCGCGCCGGTTCCTTCACGAGATCGGTGCCCAGCAACAGGCTGTCGCCGGGTGCGAGACCCTGCGCGAGCACGTGCAGGAAGCTCGCTCGTTGGACCGGCGACAGGTTGCCGATCGTGCTGCCCAGCACCGCCACCAGTCGCCGGCCGCCCGCCGGAAGCAACGGCAGGTGACGTTCGAAGTCCCCCACCACGGCATGGACGGTGATCTCGGGGAACTCCTCAGCCACCTCGGCACTCGCTGTCGTCAGCACGGTGGCATCAACGTCGAACGGCACGTACCGCCGCAGCGTTCCGGTCGCCTGCAGAGCTCGGAGGAGCAGCCTGGTCTTCTCCGAGGTGCCGCTGCCTAGCTCGATGAGCGTGTCGGCCATGGACTGCTGGGCGATGTCGGTGGCGTGCGCCTCGAGGATGGCACGCTCCCTGCGGGTGAGGTAGTACTCCGGCAGATCGGTGATGGCAGAGAACAGCTCGGACCCCCGGGCGTCGTAGAACCACTTCGGCGGAAGGGTTTTCGGCGAGGAGGTCAACCCCGCCCGGACGTCATCGGCAAGCGCGTCGCGCATCTCCGATGGCGCAAGGTGGCGATCCATCCGGACGGCCGCCGGCTCGGCATCAGCTGTCACGGGCGCGCCAAGCGCAGGCCCGGCAGGGTCCCCGGGGCTGGGGTCAGCAGACTCGGCGTCGCCTGGGGGTTCAGCGTTCTGGCGGTCAGGGTCATGCCATCTCCACTCGTCGGGTAAGACCAACGAAGCCATCCTCCGACGTAAAGGCACATCGGGGTACCCATCGGCCAGACAAGAAGTTCGGTTGCGTGACGATGCACCACTCGGCGAGGCGCTGGCGAAACAGTGCAGCGCTAGCCGCTCGGGATGGCGGTCAGGCCGGTGCAGCCGCGACGCTGCTCCCACCGTTGCACCGCCTCCGCCGCGGCTGGTCCCTGCAACGGCATCGGCACGCCGCCCGAGATCACGCCGGGGAACCACCGAGGCTTGGTGACCTCCCGGCCCGACACCGTCAGCCTCAGCACACCGGTCTCGGCGGTCGCCCCGCTCGCCGAGTAGAACTGGAAGTTGCCCAACCCGTAGTGGACGTAGGCCGATCCCATGTACCCGCCTCCCAGAACGATGTGCGCGTGCTGGCCGACGACGATGTCGGCGCCGGCGCGGACGGCGTCCTGGGCGACCTCACGCTGGATGTCGGTGGGACACGGAGTCAGGTCGGCTCCGTAGTGCATGTCCACGACGACCGTGTCCACGCGCGGACGGACAGCCTTGATCGCGTCGACGAGCGCGGCGTTGTTGCCGTCGAGGGCGGTGGCGAGCCCGGCTTGGTTCTTTCCGGCGGACCAGGTGTCGACCAGAATGCTGTCCACCACGGCGGTGGCGCCGAAGAACGCGATCCGCTGTCCCTTCACCGTGGCGATCCACGGCCGGTACGCACGATCGGCGTCGCGCCCTATCCCGACCACGGGCATGCCCGCTGCACGGGCGGCTCGAAGGGCGTCCGGAACGCTCGGTGGCCCGTAGTCGAGGCCGTGGTTGTTCGCCATCGTCACGACGTCGACACCGGACGCCTGCAAGGCGTCGAACACCTCGGGCGGGTCCTGGAACGTGTACTGC
>DASQMN010000108.1:0-9729 GCA_035645475.1 Nocardioidaceae bacterium | reverse complement strand
GTGGTCGCCCTCGCCGCACTGGCACTGGCCGGCGCGTGGTGGGCCTCCCGTCGGGGGGACGCACCTGCGGCCCTGCGCCGGCTGGGATACGCCATCGGGGTGCTGGGCCTGTGGGGTCTCGGTGTGCCGACGCTGCTCGCCCGGCTCTGGTCGACGCTCAGCGGCTGGGTCACTCGCCTGGTGTTCAACCCGCTGTCCTGGCTGGGCCTGGTGGCCACCGTCGTGGCCGTGCTCATGATCCTCGTCGGGCTCGCCTGGGCTCGTCGGCGGGAGAGCTCCCCGCAGCCGAAGGCACTTCCTAAGTCGTCCCGCAAGGCCGTCGCGACGTCGTCCAGCAGCAGCGAGGACGAGGAGATCGAGGCGCTGCTCCGCAAGCACGGCATCTCATGACCGTCCCACCGTCCGGTGAGCAGGCCGAGATCAGCCACGGTCCCTGGCGAGCCACCATCACCGAGGTCGGTGCCACGCTGCGCGTGCTCGAGCACGGTGGCCGCCCCCTGGTCCGCTCGTTCGACCTCTCGAAACCGGCATCCGGGGGCCAGGGTCAGGTGCTGCTTCCCTGGCCCAACCGGGTGGGTGACGGCGCGTGGCACTGGCGGGGGCGCGACCTGCAGCTGCCACTGAGCGAGCCGGCCAGGCACAACGCCTCCCATGGGCTGCTGCGATGGGTGCCGTGGCAGCTGACGACACCTGCGCCGTACGAGGTCCGGGCCGACGTGCGTCTGCGTCCACAGCCGGGCTATCCGTTCGCGCTCGACGTGCGCATCACCTACTCGCTCGGAGAGGGCGGGCTGCGGGTGCACACGTACGTGACCAACGTGGGAGCCGAGGCCGCCCCGTACGGCCACGGGATGCACCCGTACCTGCTGGCGAGCCCGAACGGCCGGGTGGACGACTGGGAGCTCACCGTGCCGGCCGCAACCCGGTTGTACGTCGACGAGCGCGGTCTGCCCACCGGGGACTCGCCGGTCGAGGGGACGGATGTCGACTTCCGCGACGGCCGGCGCATCGGCGACACCGTGCTGGACACGCCGATGACCGACCTCGGCCGGGAGGCTGACGGCTTGGCGCGCGTGCGCCTGCGCGACCAGGCGAGCGGGCACGGCGTCCACCTGTGGATGGACGCCTCCTATCGGTGGCTGCAGGTCTTCACCGGAGACACCCTGCCCGCTGACGTACGCCGCTCGTCCCTGGCGGTGGAGCCGATGACCTGTCCGCCCGACGCCCTGCGGACGGGAACAGACCTGGTGGTGCTAGAGCCCGGTGACGTCCACGAAGCCAGCTGGGGACTCGCCCTCGACGAGGGCTGAGCACCTAACGCGACGCCGCCAGCTCGGCACGCAGCGTGTCGAGGGCGGACTGGGCCCGCGCGCCGTCGGCGCTCTGCACGGCCATCACCATCAACGAGTCACCGTCGGTGCGCTCCAGCTCGACCCACGGCGCACTGCGGCCGATGCCGATGGACTCGACCTCATCCCAGCGCACGCGGTGGGTGCGATAGCCGTTGACCACGGTGAGCCCGTCAGCGTCGGTGGAGACCCGGCTGCGAGCCAGGCCGTTCAGCAGCGTGGCCGTACCCAGCACCGCCAACGCGATGGTGACCCGCTGCTCGATGGTGACGGTCGCCCGCACGTCCGCGGGCAGCACCGCCCACACGACACCCCCGATGACGAGCAGGCCGGCCAGCGCGGCAGTGGTGGCGACCCGGACCGCGACGGGCCGGTAGGTGCTCACAACCGGCAGGCCAGGATCTCGGTGATCAGCGTGCCGCGCGCACCGAGCGCCCACAGCTGATCCATGACGGCATGGGCCTGCGCCCGCGGCACCATGGCGCGCACGGCGACCCACCCCTCGCTGTGCAGAGGCGACACGGTGGGCGACTCGATGCCGGGGGTGAGGGTGACGGCCGCCTCGAGGTGCTCGGAGCGGATGTCGTAGTCGACCATCACGTAGGTGCGCGCCACCAGGATGCCCTGCAGACGGCGCCGGAAGACGTCCAGCCCGACCGGCTCAGGGGCGTCGACGCGGGTCACCAGGACGGCCTCGGAGTGCAGGATCGTCTCGCCGAACACCTCGAGGCCGGCCTGTCGCAGTGTCGTGCCGGTCTCGACCACGTCGGCGATCGCGTCGGCGACCCCGAGCCGCACGGCCGACTCCACCGCCCCGTCGAGGCGCACCACGTCGGCACGAACCCCACGCTCGGCCAGGTAGGCACCCACCACACCGGGATAGGACGTCGCCACCCGCCGGCCGTGCAGCTGCGCGATCTGGTGCACGGCACCAGGCGGCGCCGCGAAGCGGAAGTTGGACCGGCCGAACCCCAGCGCCATCGCCTCGACGGCGCGGGCCCCGGAGTCGAGCAGCAGGTCACGACCGGTGAGCCCGACATCGAGGGTTCCCTCCCCCACGTACACCGCGATGTCGCGCGGGCGGAGGTAGAAGAACTCAACGCCGTTGGCCTCGTCGGTGCGCACCAGGTCCTTGCTGTCGCGCCGCTGGGCGTAGCCGGCATCGGTCAGCATCTGCGCAGCGGCGTCGGCCAGGCTGCCCTTGTTCGGTACCGCGACCCGCAGCACCGGCTTCGCCTCGACGAGGTCGTCCGGCTCGATGGCTGTCACAGGTGCTCGTAGACGTCGGCAGGCTCCAGTCCGAGCGCCAGCATCAGCACCTGCACGTGGTAGAGCAGCTGGCTGAGCTCCTCGGCGGCGCGCTCGCCGCTCTCGTGCTCGGCGGCCATCCACGACTCCGCGGCCTCCTCGACCAGCTTCTTGCCGATGGAGTGCACCCCGGCGTCGAGCGCGGCGACCGTGCCGGAGCCCGCCGGCCGCGTGGCGGCCTTGTCGGCGAGCTCGACGAAGAGCTGGTCGAAGGTTTTCATGGCAGGAGGGCTCCAACGCTGCGGACAGGGGGCGTGGCCAGCGTAGGAGGTCAGGGCCGGGCGCGTCGGTCAGTCGGGCGCCGGCGCGGGCAGGTCGCGCAGCAGCAAGGCAGTGCTGAGCGCCGCTTGTGCCGCCTCGCGGCCCTTGCTCTCCTGCGACCCGGGCAGGCCGGCCCGGTCCAGCGCCTCACTCTCGTCGTCACACGTGAGCAGGCCGAAGCCGATGGGGGTGCCGGTCTCGAGCGCTACCCGGGCGAGCCCGTCGGTCGTCGCCGAGCAGACGTACTCGAAGTGCGGCGTGCCTCCCCGGATGACCACCCCGAGGGCGACGACGGCGTCGTGGTCGGCGGCGAGCCGGGCGGCGACGATCGGCAGCTCGAACGAGCCGGGCACGCGCACCAGGCTGGGCCGCACCACTCCGGCATCGGTGAGCACGGTGATCGCTGCCTCGATCAGTCCGTCCATCACCTCGGTGTGCCACGACGAGGCCACGACGGCGACGCGCAGGTCGCTGCCGTCCAGGGACTCCAGGTCCGGTGCGCCGGTGCCGCTCAAAGCGTGCCTCCAAGGACGGGGTCGGCGGGCAGGTCGTGCCCCATGCGCTCGGCCTTCGTACGCAGGTAGCGCATGTTGTCGACGGTGGGTTCGATCACCAGCGGCAGCGTCTCGCTGACCTGCACGCCGTACGCACGCAAGCCTCGCGTCTTGGCCGGGTTGTTGGTGAGCAGGCGCACCGAGGTCACGCCGAGCTCGCGCAGGATCTGGGCACCGGGAGCGTAGTCGCGTGAGTCGGCAGGCAGGCCCAGAGCCAGGTTGGCGTCAACGGTGTCCGATCCGGTGTCCTGCAAGGCGTACGCGCGCAGCTTGTCGACCAGGCCGATACCGCGGCCCTCGTGGCCGCGCAGGTAGACGACCACGCCGGCGCCCTCCGCGGTGATCGCCGCCATCGCGGCCTGCAGCTGGGGGCCGCAGTCGCAGCGCTGGGAGCCGAAGACGTCACCGGTCAGGCACTCGGAGTGCAGCCGCACGAGCACCTCGGTGCCACCGGCAAGCCGAGGGTCGCCGCAGACCAGCGCCACGTGCTCGGCGCCGCTCACCGAGTCGCGGTAGCCGTGCGCGGTGAACGGTCCGAACTCGGTCGGCAGCGCTGTGGTCGCCACGCGCCGCACCTGCAGCTCGTGCAGGCGGCGGAAGGCGATGAGGTCGGCGATGGAGATCATCGCCAGCCCGTGCTCGTCGGCGAACTCCCGTAGGGCCGGGGCGCGCATCAGGGTGCCGTCGTCGTGCACGATCTCCGCGATCGCACCGGCCGGGGTGAGCCCGGCGAGTCGCGCCAGGTCGACGGCGGCCTCGGTATGCCCCGGCCGGGCCAGCACACCACCCGCCTGGTAGCGCAGCGGGAAGACGTGCCCGGGCTGGACGAGCTCGGAAGGCTCGGTGGCCGAGTCGACCAAGGTGCGTACCGTGCGCGAGCGGTCCCCGGCGGAGATGCCGGTGGTGACACCGTCGCGGGCGTCGACCGAGATGGTGTAGGCAGTGCGCAGCCGCTCACGGTTGTGCGGGGTCATCAGCGGGATGGCCAGGCGGTCCAGCACGTCACCGGTGACCGGGACGCACACCACCCCGCTGGTGTGCCGGATCAGGAAGCCCATCAGCTCCGGTGTCATCCGGCTCGCGGCGGCGATGAGGTCGCCCTCGTTCTCGCGGTCCTCGTCGTCGACCACCACGACGGCGCGGCCGGCGGCCACCTCGGCGACGGCGCGCTCGACGGTGTCCAGCCGGACCGTCATCAGACCCCCACCGTCTCGGATGCGGGGTCGCTCAGCGACGGGGGACGCTCGCGGACCCGTAGCCAGGTGACGAAGCCCCACACACAGAAGACGCCGTACACGCCGTACAGCACCGCGGAGGGGTAGAAGCCGGCGTTGATGAGCGTGGGCACTCCCACCGCGTCGACGGCGAGCCAGATCAGCCAGAACTCGACCCAGCCGCGTGCCATGCCGTACGTGGCCAGGATGCTGCCGGTGAGGATCCATGCCTCGGTCAGGCGCCCGTAGGAGCCGAGTATGCCGAACAGCCACCAGAAGAACGCGGTACCGGCGGCGTACAGCAGCAGCAGCTGAATGCGTTCGCCGGTCGTCGCCCAGCGGGGGACGACCGCGGCCGCGCTCCCGGAGTTCGCGGTCGCGCGAAGCTGCCGCCAGCGCCACCAGCCCCACAGCGAGACAGCCACGAAGAAGACCTGCCGGCCGGCCTGGCCCCACAGCTGCTTGTCCTGCGGCGTGTCGAAGACGGCGCCGGTGAAGACAGTGAACAGCAGCACGTTCCCGACGATGCCGACAGGCCACGCCCACACACGCCGTCGCATGCCGCCGACCGCCGACGCGATGCCGAAGACGTTGCCCACGATCTCGCGCACCAGGATCGGCGCGCCGGCGATGACCAGCTCGGACCCGAACAGCCACTCCAGCGGGCTCACGACGAAGCTCCCGGCCGCTGCAGGAGCCGCTCCACGTACTTGGCCAGCACGTCGACCTCGAGATTGACGCGGTCTCCGACTCGCCGCTCACCCAGGGTGGTCGCGCTCAGCGTGGCGGGGATCAGCGACACGCTGAACCACTGCTCCGAGTCGTGCACTTCGACGACCGTGAGTGACGTGCCGTCGACGGTGATGGAGCCCTTCTCGGCCAGATAGCGCAGCAGGCCGGCGGGAAGCCCGATGCGCACGACCTCCCAGTGCTCGCTGGGCTGACGCTCCAGCACGGTCCCGGTGCCGTCGACGTGACCTTGGACGAGGTGCCCACCGAGACGGGTGTCGGCGCGTACCGCGCGTTCCAGGTTGACCGCGGAACCGGGCGCCAGGTCTCCGAGCGAGGTACGCACCAGGGACTCGCGCATCACGTCCGCCGTGAAGTGCTCGGCGTCGGCGTCGACGACGGTCAGGCAGCAGCCGTTGACCGCGATGGAGTCCCCGCGCGTGACGTCGTCGACGACGCGCGGCCCGCGCACCCGCAGGCGAACGGCGTCGCCCTGGTCGACGAGCTCAGCCACCTCGCCGAGCTCTTCAACGATGCCGGTGAACATCTCGAGCCTTCTCCTCCCCTGCGGTCCGGACGTTTCCGGGCAGGGGGACGGCGACAGAGGTGCAGCACCGGGTAGGGCGCAGCACGACTGCGTGCTGCCTCCCATCCGGACTTTCACCGTCGGTCCTGGAGTTCCACCAGATCGGCCGGACGCCTACGGGAGGCGCCTGGTTCGCGGACTGTCACCGCCGGCTCGGAATTGCACCGACCCCGGAGCACGCGAGCGTGAGCTCACGCTCAGTATCGCACGCAGCGCCTCACCGGATCAGCCCGCGGACCGGACCGACGAGGTGGCCAACCCGCGCAGGTGCTCGACCGCGGCGCCGGGGTCGTCGGCCCCGAAGACCGCAGACCCCGCCACGAAGACATCGGCGCCTGCCTCGGCGCACCGTTCGATCGTCGCCGCGGAGACCCCGCCGTCCACCTGGAGCCACACGTCACCACCGTGGCGGTCGAGCAGGGCCCGGGTGCGCCGGATCTTCGGCAGGCAGATGTCGAGGAAGTCCTGACCACCGAAGCCCGGCTCGACGGTCATCACCAGCACCATGTCGATCTCGGGCAGCAGGTCCTCGAAGGGCTCGATCGCCGTGGCTGGGCGCAGGCCCAGACCAGCGCGCGCGTCGGCGGCTCGGAGCTCGCGGGCCAGGCGTACGGGCGCTCGCACTGCCTCGGCATGAAAGGTGACGCTGCGGGCACCTGCCTCGACGAACGCGGGTGCCCACCGGTCGGGGTCCTCGATCATCAGGTGGCAGTCCAGCGGCTGGCTGGCGGCCCGCGACAGCGACTCCACCACCGGCAGGCCGATGCTGAGGTTGGGCACGAAGTGGTTGTCCATCACGTCCACGTGCAACCAGTCGGCGGCCGGCACCGACGCCGCCGCATCAGCGAGGGCCGAGAAGTCCGCGGCCAAGAGGCTGGGGGCGATCTGGAGGTGCACCTGCGGAGTCTAGGCCGCGGGTGCGTTGCAACTGGGGCTATAGGCTCGGCGAACCCCGTCGGGGCGGACAGTCGAGCGACTCACGAGGAGCAGATCACATGGGCATGTTGAGCAAAGCACTGAAGGCCGGCGTCGTCGCCAAGGTCGTCGAGCAGGCACGCAAGCCGGAGAACCAGGCGAAGATCAAGGAGATGGTGATCAAGGCCCGCGCTCAGGCACAGGCTCGCAAGTCTCGTTGACGACTGTCACAGCCGCCGTAGCTGGGCGATGAACATGGCGTCGGTGCCGTGCCGGTGCGGCCACAGCTGCACGTACGGCCCAGGAGGCAGCGTGCCGCTCAGCTGCGGCAGCGCGACGCTCGCATCGAGCGTCTCGATGTCAGTGCGCTCAGCCGAGACCCGCTGGACCACCTCGCGGGTCTCGGCTCGCACCGGCGAGCAGGTCGCATAGGTCACAACCCCACCCGGCCGCACGGCCGTCAGGGCCGCGTCCAGCAACGTGCGCTGAAGCTCGGTCATCGGCCCCAGCTCCTCCGATGTCCGCCGCCACCGCGCCTCCGGACGCCGGCGCAAGGCACCCAGGCCGGTGCAGGGCGCGTCGAGCAGCACCCGGTCGAAGGCACCAGCCACCAACGGCAGCCGGGTCGCATCCGCGGCCAAGACCGTCGTGCCCGGCACCCTTCGTACCGCCTGCGCGACCAGCCGGGCTCGGTGCGGGTGCAGCTCGGTGGCGACGAGCCGGGCGCCTCGGGTCGTACCCATCGCCGCGAGCAGCGCCGCCTTGCCGCCCGGGCCGGCGGTGAGGTCCAGCCAGGCGGCGTCCGGGCCCCGGATCCCGGCGGCGACGGTCGCCAGCGCCACCAGCTGGGACCCCTCGTCCTGCACCCCCGCGCGGCCCTCCCGGACCGCCCGCAAGCGGCCAGGGTCCCCGCCGACCATCTGCACCGCGTACGGCGACCAGCGGCCGGGGAGTGAGCCCGGTCCGCTCAGCTCCTCGGGCGTGGCAAGCCCTGGGCGGGCCACCAAGCTCACCTGCGGTGCCAGGTTGTCGGCTGCGAGCAGCTCGGCCGTCTGCTCCAGGTCGCCGTCCAGGGCGGCATGCATCTGCTCCACCACCCACCGCGGGTGGGACAGGGCGACGGACAGGTGACCCAGCGGGTCCTGGTCAGCCGGTGGCGCCACCTGCCGCACCCACGCGGCCTGGTCCTGGCCGGCGACGCGGCGCAGCACGGCGTTGACCAGTCCGGTGGCGCGGTGACCGATCAGCCGTTTCGTGAGCTGAACCGAGGTGCTCACCGCGGCGTGTGTGGGCACGCGGGTGGCCAGCAGCTGGTGGGCACCGAGCCTCAGCACGTCGAGCACCGGCGGGTCGAGCCGTTGCACGGGACGGTCGGCCACCGCCGCCAGCACGGCGTCGTACAGGCCCCGCATGCGCAGGGTGCCGGCGCTCAGCTCGGTAGCCAGTGCGGCATCGCGCGGGCTGAGCTGTCGCTCGGTCAGGAGCCGGGGCAGTACGAGATTGGCGTAGGCGCCGTCCTCGTCGACCGCTCGCAGCACCCGCCAGGCGATCTCACGTGGGTCTGCGCCGACGGCACTCGGAGCGCGTCGCTCAGCCACCCAGCACGACCTCGGCGGGCAGCCGAGCCCCCCGGGCCCAGTCGGTGCCTGGCATGGGCCGTCGTCCGGCCGCTCGGACCTCGCCGAGCGCGACCGGGACGGTGCCGGTGCCGACCAGCACCTCGGTCCTGGCCACGTGGACGCTTCCTGGGGGGAGCGCTTCGGCGTCCGGCCGCAGCGTGACCGGTCCCAGCTTGAGCCGGTCACCGGACAGCGTCGTCCAGGCACCCGGGGAGGGGGTGCACGCGCGCACGCGACGGTCGACGGCGAACGCCGGGTCGGACCACCGCACCCGAGCGTCGTCCACCTCGATCCGGGGTGCGTACGAGACTCCCTCGACCGGCTGCTCGACGGGCTGCACGGCGCCGGCCTCGAGCCCGTCCAAAGTGGCGACCAGCAGGTCGGCACCGGCGACCGACAACCGGTCAAGCAGGTCACCGGCCGTGTCGGTGGGTCGGACGGCCTCGGTCAGGGTGCCGAGCACCGGTCCCGCGTCCATCGCAGCGACGAGCCGGAAGGTGGTGGCCCCGGTGATCTCGTCGCCATGCAGCACCGCGTGCTGCACCGGTGCCGCGCCCCGCCAGGCGGGAAGCAGGGAGAAGTGCAGGTTCACCCAGCCGAGCCGAGGCACGTCCAGCGTCTCCTGGCGCAGCAGTGCACCGTAGGCGACGACCGGGCAGCAGTCGGGCGCCAGCGCCCGCAGCCGGCTCAGGAAGGCGGGCTCGGAGGGACGAGCCGGTGCCAGCACCTCGATGCCCGCCTGCTCGGCGCGCACCGCCACGGGGGCGCGGCTCGCCCGACGACCGCGGCCGGCGGGCGCGTCGGGACGGGTGAGCACAGCGATCACGTCATGCTCGCTGCTCAGCAGCGCCTCGAGGCTGGGTAGGGCCACGGCCGGTGTGCCGGCCAGAACGACCCGCACCTCACATCCCCCGCCCGAACATGGGGTGTGGTGAGACCTTCACCTGCGGCGCGGGCCCGCCGTTCCACTCCGCCTGCCGGATCGCGGCCATGGCGGCACGCCGGGTCTCGCGGTCGAGGCGGTCCACGAACAGGACCCCGTCGAGGTGGTCCGTCTCGTGCTGCAGGGCGCGGGCGATCCGCTCGCTGCCCTCGACCACGAGCGGCTCGCCATGCATGTCGAAGCCCGAGGCGATCACCCGAGCGGCCCGCGTGCAGTCGAAGGCCAGCTCGGGAATGGACAGGCAGCCCTCC
>DASQMN010000107.1:0-3222 GCA_035645475.1 Nocardioidaceae bacterium | reverse complement strand
TACCGACCGCACCGAACGTGCAGAGAACGCGCTGACCGCCGTACGCCGTGACTGGCGGGGCCGGGGGGTCGCCTCGCACCTCAAGCGATGCACTCTGCAGTGGGCGGCGGCCGATGAGTTGAGCGAGATCTACACCTGGACCCAGGTTCGCAACACTCCGATGCTTCGCCTCAACGAAAAGCTCGGCTACGTCGTCGGCAAGACCAGCGTCAGCTTGGAGCGGCCATTGCCGCTCTGACGCGACGGCCCCACGGGTGATGACCCCCGCGTCATCGGCAGGCGCGTTTGTGTTCCCCCAAGCACGACAAGCGGCGGAATGGGGCTGTTCTTCGAAGGCGTGACTCGAGGGCTGACGACGATTCGTCTTTGGAGGGTGTTGTCATGGCAGGTGCAGCGACTCCGGGCCGCGAGGTTGTGCTCGAGACGGGTCGCCTGCTGCTCAGGCCTTGGCGGATACCCGAGGCTGTTGTCCAGCGTGAGCTGTGGACCGAACGTGATCCGCGGGTGCCGCCGCATCGCCGAATCGACGCCGACGGGCACCCCACGGTCGCGGATCTTGCGGAGTCGATCAGCAGTCACCAGCCATCGTCGGTCGGGTTGCTGGCGGTGGAGCGGAAGGCCGCTGGCGATGTGATCGGGCACTGCGGGTTGATTGACAGCGGACGAGGGTCGGACGGGGAACCGGAACTGGCATTCGAACTGTTACGCCGCGTCCGGGGTCAGGGATACGCGACCGAGGCCGCACTGGCGGTTGTGGACTGGGCCAGATCGTCTGGGTACGAACGATTGTGGGCCACGGTCTGGGAGTGGAACACCGCCAGTCGTCGGGTGCTGGCCAAGGTCGGATTCACCGAGACCGAGCGGAAGGAAGTGGACGCGGTCCACGGGACCACCCTGTTCGCCACGAGACGGCTCTGACACCAGATGTCTGGCCTTGAGGGCGGCGGCTCCGAGCGGACACGGCAGGTGACCCGGCGAGGCGACGTCGTCGTGACAGCCGCCGCTCGGCATGACCGCGCGTTGGCGGCGGAATGACGCACCTCTGGAGGAACGCGCGGCTCGCGGCACATCTAGCCGAACGGTTCGGCGAAGGGTGGGACCGTCAATGTCGTCGGTGCCTGCAGATTCAGAGCTGGGATCTCAGCACGTCCACCTCGCAGCCTGGCAAGAACGGGTCGAAGCCGTGCTCAGCCAGCCAGCGGATCGCCATCAGGCTTCGCCACGACCACCACGCGCGGATCACGTCGAGGTCGACGTCGGTGCCGTAGCCGGCAACGACGTCGCCAAGGTGCTCCTCGTGTCCGAGCGTCAAGATGGCGAGGTCGTAAAGGGCATCACCCTGGCCCGCCTCTGACCAGTCGAGTAGGCCGGTGATCTCGTCACCGTCGACGAACACGTGGGTGACCTGTAGGTCGCCGTGCGCGAACACCGGTGTCCACGGCCGTAGCGCAGCCTCGGCAACCACACGGTTGCGCGTCACGAGCTCGGTCGAAAGGACACCGCTTGTGACGAGCCACGCGCATTCGCCGTCGAGCTGCGATGCCGACTCGTTGCGTCGCCTACTGGGCCAGGGAGGTAGCGGCGCGTCGTGCAGCACCCGTACGGCGGCACCCGCCGCGGCCCATGCCGCCGCCGACGCGCCCGACGATTCGCCGAGGCGGCCGAGTTCTCTCCCTGGAAGGGCGGCGAGCGCAAGCACAGGAGGCGTGCGCCACAGAACCTTCGGAGTCGGTATCGGGGCCAGAGCCATCGCCTCGACCTCGACGTCGGTGCGCGTCTGATCACTGTCGATCTTCAGAAAGACATCGCCGACCCGCAGGGTCGCTCGCTCGCTATGCGCGACGACGACCTCGACCTCCTCCACGACGGTCATTGTTCCGGATCGGCCACGATGTCCCCGCGCAGACGCGACCTCATTCGAGCCAAGCGCGCACTGGCCTGAGCGCTACGCAACCTATTCGGGCGGTGCGCTCCCGTGCCTGTGTGCCACCTTCCACGCGCCGTCCTCGCGCCGGTAGATCTGCGTGGCGCGCAGGGTGTAGGTACGCGGGGTGCCATTGACGGACGCGGAGGTGTGCTCGAAACCCACCGTGTAGGCGGTGTCTCCAAGTACTTCGGCTTCGAGGAGCTCGAATTCGTAGGACGTGCAGTCTGAGAAGTTGTCGGCCAGGTGGTCGAAGAGCTCGTTGAGTTCCTGCTGCCCAGTCGCATTCTTCAAGGCGCCTAGCACCGTCACCGGGTCGTTTCGTGACCAGATGGCCCGGCGTGGCCGGGCGTCACCGTTGTGGACGGCGATCTCGGCGTCCCTGAGAACGGACTGCACCCAGGTGATGAACACGTCGCGTTCGGTCACGACTGAGGATCCCACGTCGCCAAACCTCCCGGTAGTGGCTGCCTTACTCCTACGCAGATCGGGGGAGGGCACGCGGGATCGGCGCCGCGGCGTCCAACAGGCGTTGCAACCACGCCACCGCGCAACCGCGGCGAATCGGCGCGTGCGAGGCGCGAACGGCTCGCGGAAGAGTTGGCCACGGTCAGGAGTGGTCATCCGGTCGTCGCCGCACCACGCGCCGTCGCAAAGTGGGGGAGGCCACCACCTCATAGCCGGCCTCGAGGAAGATCTGTACCAGTCCGACGGACGCCTCGTCCCAGATCACCGACCGGCCTGGCGGCGGCTCGATCGGGTAGCCCTCCAAGACGCTGGCCCCGACCTGCTGGCCGTACTCGACGGTGGCGGCGGCGAGCTCGTAGGTCAGCCCTGTCTGGCGCCACCCTTTGCGCACCACGAAGCAGGTCACCGACCAGACGCCTGCCAGCTCGGGGTCCATCCGCATCCACGCCTGCTTGCGGCTCCACAGCCTGGGGTAGTTCGCACGCGGCTCGACCGCCACCCAGCCGGCCGGCTCGCCGTCGACGTATCCGATCAGCCCGGACGTAGGGCCGGCGGTGCCGCAGGCGGTCTGCTCGAGCAGCGCGGCGTCCCTCTGCTCCTGGGTGGTGTCACGCCAGATCCAGCCCGGCACCTTCAGGGCTTGGCATCGGCACTTGCGGGCGCCACCCGTGGCGAAAACCGCCTCGACGTCCTCGGCTGCTGCTCGGTTGGCCGGGAGCCAGGTGAACTCAGGCATGCCGCGACTGTAAGACCAGCCGGACTCCATGCACCTGAACTTTGGCGCTGAGTGTCTCTGAGGGAGCGAGCACGCGTCGCTGACGCACGACCGC
>DASQMN010000106.1:0-7222 GCA_035645475.1 Nocardioidaceae bacterium | reverse complement strand
GCGGCGAAACCCGACGCGCCACTCAACACACCGCTGACTATGGCGAGCACCTACGTGGCCGGCGGTCAGCGCGAGTACGGGCGCTACGCAAATCCGACGTGGGAGTCGTTCGAGACAGTGCTCGGTCAGCTGGAGGGCGGCCGGGCGCTGGCGTTCTCCAGCGGCATGGCGGGGGTCTCCGCGGTGCTCGACCTGGTCGCACTGGGCGAGAAGGTGGTCGTGCCGCGGCACGCCTATCTCGGGGTGCTGCACCAGCTCGCCGACCGGGAGGCGCGCGGGCTGCTCACCGTCAGCACCGTGGACGTCTCCGACACCGACGCGGTCGTGGCAGCGGCCGAGGACGCCGCCCTGGTGTGGATCGAGTCACCGACGAACCCTGCACTGGAGGTCTGTGACATCCCAGCCGTCGTGGCCGGCGCGCACGATGCGGGCGCGCGAGTCGTCGTCGACAACACCTTCGCGACGCCGATGCTGCAGCGGCCGCTGGAGCACGGAGCTGACGTGGTCGTCCACTCGGCCACGAAGTTCCTCGGCGGGCACAGCGACCTGGTGCTCGGTGCGGTTCTCACTGCCGACGACCAGACATACACCGCCCTGGACATGACCCGGCGGAGCCGAGGAGCCGTGCCGGGAACGCTGGAGACCTGGCTCGCCGTACGCGGCATGCGCACCCTGCACCTACGGGTCGACCGCTCCCAGGACAACGCCCGCGAGCTCGCCCGGCGTCTGGTGGAACATCCGGCCGTCGACCGGGTGCGCTGGCCCGACCTCGGCGGGATCGTCGCCATCGAGGTCGCCGGAGGGGCCGAGGCGGCGGACCGGGTCTGTCAGGCGGTTCGGCTGTGGGTGCACGCGACGAGCCTGGGAGGGGTCGACTCGAGCCTGGAGCGACGCCGGAGGTGGGCCTCCGAGCCCGCGTCCATCCCACCGGGGCTGGTGCGAATGTCGGTCGGCATCGAGGACGTCGAGGACCTGTGGCTCGACCTGGACCAGGCGCTGCACACGGCCCTGATCTGACGCACCAGCTCCGCGTGGTCAGGCCCGCTCGGGCTTGGCAGCGCGGGAGATCAGCGAGCGCAGGACGTCGTGCGGCGTCGCCTCGCCACGCGCCACCTGGACCACGTGCTCGATGATCGGCACGTCCACGCCGTGGTCGCTGGCCATCGCCAGCAGGGACTCACACGACTTGACCCCCTCCGCGACCTGACGCGTCGAGCCGGCGATCTCGGCCACGCTCTCCCCGCGGCCGAGCCGTTCGCCGAAGCCGCGGTTGCGCGACAGCTTCGACATGCAGGTGGCCACCAGGTCACCCAGTCCAGCCAGACCCGCGAAGGTCTGGGGGTCGGCCCCCATCGCACTGCCGAGACGTGCGGTCTCGGCCAGCCCTCGAGTGATCACCGTGGCGCGTGCGTTGTCACCGAACCCGAGACCGACGGCCATGCCCACAGCCAGCGCGATGACGTTCTTGGTTGCGCCAGCGAGCTCACAGCCGATGACGTCGCGGATCGTGTACGGCCGGAACATCGACGTATGGCACAGCTGCTGGAACTGCACGGCGACCGACTCGTCGGTGCACGCCACGACAGAGGCAGCAGGCTGGCGGTCGGCAATCTCGCCGGCCAGGTTCGGCCCGCTCACCACGACGAGGCGGTCGTCGCTGCAGCCGGTCACCTGCGCCACCACTTGGCTCATCCGCAGCTGTGTCCGGAGCTCGACGCCCTTCATGAGGCTGACCAGCGGTACGTCGGGCGGCAGCAGGGGTGCCCATGCCGTGAGGTTGCTGCGGAGGGTCTGTGAGGGCACGGCCAGCACGACGGTGTCAGCGCCGTCGAGCACCCGGGCGGGGTCAGGATCCGCGCGCACCACGTCCGGCAGGAAGATCCCGGGAAGGTAGTCGGCGTTCTGGTGCGTCTCGTTGAGGCGTGCACACAGCTCCGGCCTCCGCCCCCAGAGGGTGACGGAGTTGCCTGCGTCGGCGAGCACCAGTGAGAACGCCGTTCCCCAGGAGCCGGCGCCCATGACGGCCACCCGCTGCCCGCTCATGTACCAACTCTCATTCGTACGGCCCTCCTGTCGCCGGCCTCGACCGGGGGCTCCACCGGTGGTGGGCGAGACGACCCTACGGCCCCGCGTTGCTGGAGGGCTTCGCCGCCGGGCACGCTCGCGCCTGACAGGATCGGAGCGTGAACGCTCGCGCGATCGTCGCGGCCGCGTCATGAGCTCGTGGGCGGTGGTGCTGCCGGTGAAGCCGTGGGCCACGGCCAAGTCGCGGCTGACCTCCGACCCGGCCATCCGTGCCGACCTTGCGCGCGCATTCGCCCTCGACGTGATCGCCGCAACGCGCTCGACGCCAGGGGTGGCCGGGATCGTGGTGGTGACCAGCGAGCCGACACTGAGCGTCCTGCTGAGTGCGCCGGTGCCCGCACGCCATGGCGGCGGATCAGGGCAGCTGGCCGAGGTGGTGGTCGTCGACGACCCGGGCGGCAGTCTCGACGAATCGGTCCTGCACGGCGCCGGGCGGGCCACCCGGCACTGGCCGGGACTGGGCACAGCGGTCGTGACGTCGGACCTGCCGGCCCTGACGCCTGCGCAGCTGGGGGCGGTGCTTGCGGCCGCCGCCGTCCACGATCGCTCAGCGGTCGCGGATGCTGAGGGCACCGGCACGACCGTGCTGACAGCCGGTACAGGTCACGACATCCGGCCTGCCTTCGGCGCTGGCTCGTTCGAGCGGCACCGTCGGCTGGGCGCGGCCGACCTGACGTCCGTTGCCGCCCCGGGCGTACGTCGCGACGTCGACCTCGCCGCACACCTGGTCACCGCCCGGCGGCTCGGTGTGGGCGTGCACACACAGGCCGTGCGTGACCTCCTGACGTCGGCCTGAGCACTCCGCGCGTGAGCACCCGAGAGCGAGCTTGCCTGCTGGAGCGGCGTCGTCGCGAGTGGTGCGGCGGATCTCGGCCGCCCGCGCTGGTCGCCGGCGCTGCGCGATTCCGGAGGGCCCGCGTCCTCGCTGGTCGATTGCGGGTGCGATGCGATCGGCCCTAGCGTGCCGCTGTGCAGGCGACGGTGTCTATGTGGGACGGCCGCCGTCGCTCGGCACGGGTCGTGCTCGACGACGGACGCGACCTCGCTGTCGCTGACGGGGTCGTCGACGAGGCCGGCCTGGTACGCCTGGCTCGCGGGCAGCGGCTCAGCATCGACCTCGCACCTGACGTCGAGGCAGGCGGCGAGGTGGTGACACGGGTGCGACTGCTCGGTTGAGCGAGTACGACCTTGGCGGGAGCGTGAGTGAGCTCTCGGTGCTGGGGTTGAGCTCACCTGAGCGCACCCTGGGGGCTGGCGGAGAGGCGACACTCAGTCGGCGCCGAGCGATGCGTCACCTGCCGGCTGCCACACGTACTGCAGGTCGGGAGCGCCCTCTTCGTTGTCGCTCCCGTCCGTGCGCCGCGCGATGACCAGACCGTGGCGCTCGTACAGCCGACGGGCCGGTGTGTTGATCTCGAAGACCCACAGCGCGAAACCGTCTGGGCGCAGCGCCTTGGCCAGGGAGACCAACGCCGAGGCGATGCCGCGACCCCACCAGGCGGGTCGTACGTAGAGCGAGTCGAGCCAGGCCCGGTCCAGCACCAGGAGCCCGACTGCCGTGTCGTCGTCGGGAGGAAGAGCGAGCCATACCTCTCGCTCGGGCAGTACGACGTCTCGCATCCACTGGCGCACCTCGGCGGGTGGGTGCAACCCCGGAGGCATGGTCCCCTCCGCCTCCGCCTGCGCGCGCGCTGACAGGTAGATGTCGGCGCACTGTTCATGCTCCTCGGGCGCCGCCGGACGCAGCGCGAGGTCGACCGACCGCTGCGGGCCCTGCTCAGGCGGAGTCACGGATCACCTCCAGCGCGGCAGCCAGGTCATCGGGGTACGGGGACTCGTACGACACCGGTGCTCCGGTGGCGGGATGCTCGAAGCCAAGCCGTACGGCATGCAGCCACTGGCGCTGCAGACCGACCCGCGCCGCCAGCGCTGGATCCGCACCGTAGGTGAGGTCGCCGAGGCAGGGATGCTTGGTGGCACTCATGTGCACCCGGATCTGATGTGTGCGCCCCGTCTCCAGCCCGACCTCCAGCAAGGATGCGAAGCGGTGCGCCTCCAGCGTGTCGTAGTGCGTGACGCTCGGCTTGCCGTCCGCGATCACCGCCCAGCGCCAGTCGTGCTTGGGGTGACGGCCGATCGGGGCATCGATGGTGCCGCGGCTGGGATCGGGATGGCCCTGTACGAGCGCGTGGTACGTCTTGGTGACGGTGCGCTCCTTGAAGGCCCGCTTGAGCGCCGAGTAGGCGCGCTCGGACTTGGCGACCACCATCAGCCCCGAGGTGCCGACGTCCAGTCGATGCACGATGCCCTGCCGCTCCGCGGCGCCTGACGTGGCCACCGTGGCACCGGATGCACGAAGGTGGCCGACCACGGTCGGCCCGTCCCAGCCCGGGCTGGGGTGGGCGGCCACACCCACCGGCTTGTCCACGACGACCAGCTCGTCGTCCTCGTAGACCACTCGCAGACCGTCGACTCGTACAGCCGGCACCTCGGCCGGCTGCTGGACGGCAGGGAGGGTCACCTCGAGCCATGCGCCAGCGCTCAACCGGTCGGACTTGCTCGCTTCCTGACCGTCCACCAGCACCCGGCCCGTGTCAGCCAGCTGCGCCGCGCGGGTGCGGGACAGGCCGAGCAGCCGCGCCAGCCCCGAGTCGAGCCGCTCCCCGCTCAGCCCCTCCGGCACCGGGAGGCTGCGGGTCTCGCTAGTCATCTGCTCACTCGGTACGGCCGTCGAGCTCGACGCCTCGCAGCGATCGCCACACCACCAACGCGGCCGCCAGGCAGATCGCAGAGTCGGCCAGGTTGAACACCGGCCAGTTGGGGAGCTGCAGGAAGTCGATCACGTGGCCTCGCATCGGCCCCGGCTGGCGGAACAGCCGGTCGAGCAGGTTGCCGACTGCCCCTCCGAGCAGCAGGCCGAGCGCGAGCGCCCAACCGCGGTCGCGCAGGCGTCCGGCCATGCGCAGCACTACGCCTACCACGACGATGGCTATGGCGGACAGGAGCCAGGTCTGGCCCGTGCCGAGCCCGAACGCCGCGCCGGGATTGCGCACCAGGGTGAGGTCCAAGACGCCGGGTACCACCACGACGGGTTCGCGATCGGCGAGAAAAGCGACGGCGGCGACCTTCGTGACGACATCGAGCGCGATCGTCAGTGCCGCGACGGTCGCGAACATGACCACCCGGCGGGGCTGACCGGTCCCAGCGACCGGAGTGGAGCCGTCGTGGGCCTCGGTGGCGCCGGCAGCGTCGTCGGCGTCGTCGGCACCCTCGATGTTCCGAGCGTTCAGCGACGCTCCTCGCGCTGCTTGCATGGCAGGCACAGTGTGGCACGCGGGAATGCCATCAGCCGCGCCTTGCCGATGGGCTGACCGCAGGACTCACAGACCCCGTACGTGCCGTTCTGGATGCGCGCGAGAGCGTGCTCGATCTGCACCAGCATGTCGCGGGCGTTGGCGGCGACGGAGATCTCCTGGTCGCGCTCCATGGAGGACGTGCCGATGTCGGCCTGGTCGAAGCCGGCGCCGTCGCTGGTGTCGATGATCAGGTCCGCGAACTCGCGCTCCGCCTCGTCGAGCTCGGAGGTGAGACGCTCACGGTCCGCGGTGAGGACCTGCACCACCTCACCGATTTCCTCCTCCGTCCACGGGGACTCCCCCTCACCTACGACGAAGGTGGAGGCGTCGGGGCGCTGGGCGGTGTCGGACTCGGTCATGAGAGTTCCTCTGTCGCTACCGGGAAGAGCATGGCTGACACGCCATGGCGCAGGAACGCTACCCCGAGTTGCTGACCTTCGCTGCGCCGGGACGAAACCCGGTCGTAAGGGCGGTGCCGCACCTTCTACGATGGGCAGTGCCGCACAGCGTTGATGGGACGAGTAGCTCCGTTCACCCGCCAGCAGCGACCCGGGGACGGTGCAAGCCCGGGGACGGGACCGGAGCGAAAATCACCCCGGAGCCGCTGGCAGAACAGTGGCCGCACGACAGCGGTCACCCAGTAGATCCAGCAGCGGCGAGCTCGAGCGGGTCGGATGTCAGCACCTGGGCAACCGGCCAAGGAGGGTGGGACCGCGGGAGGCGTCGACGGCGCCGATCGTCCCTCCGACCACTGCCGTATGCACGCAGCATGCGCGCCGTCGCCGGAGACCCCTCGATGAGCAGCTACCGCCCCGTCCCCGCTCAGGTCGACCTGCCGATGCTCGAGCGTGACGTGCTCGAGCGCTGGGCGGCCGACGACGTCTTCGCCGCCAGCCTCCGGCGTACCGCCGGCGCACCGCGATGGACCTTCTACGAAGGACCACCCACCGCCAACGGGCGACCGGGGGCGCACCACGTCGAGGCACGGGTCTTCAAGGACGTGTTCCCCCGCTACCAGACCATGCGCGGGCGTCATGTCGAGCGAAGGGCCGGCTGGGACTGCCAGGGGCTGCCCGTCGAGGTCGGTGTGGAGAAGGAGCTGGGCATCTCCGGGCGCCGTGAGATCGAGGCGTTCGGCGTGGCGGCGTTCAACGAGCTCTGCCGTGCCTCGGTGGAACGCCACATCGACGAGTTCGAGCTGCTGACCGCCCGGATGGGCTACTGGGTGGACACCGAGAACCCGTACCGGACGATGGACCCGGGCTACATCGAGAGCGTCTGGTGGTCGCTGAAGCAGATCTTCGAGGCGGGACTGCTGGTCGAGGACCAGCGGGTCGCCCCGTACTGCCCACGGTGTGAGACGGGGCTGTCCGACCACGAGCTCGCACAAGGCTATGAGACCGTCGTCGACCCGTCGGTCTACGTGCGCTTTCCGCTCACCTCCGGGCCATGGGCCGGGCAGGCGGCACTGCTGGTCTGGACCACCACGCCGTGGACGCTGGTGTCCAACACCGCCGTCGCCGTGCGCCGCGACGTGTCCTACGCCCTGGTCACCGACGGCAGCGAGCAGCTGGTGGTGGCGGAGCCGCTCGTCGCGCAGGCGCTGGGCGAGGGGTGGCAGGTCGTGCAGTCGGTTCCGGGCGCCGAGCTCGAACGCTGGACGTACGCACGTCCCTTCGAGCTGGTGGAGTTCGAGGGCCCGGCGCACTTCGTCGTGCTCGCCGACTACGTCACCACCGACGACGGGACCGGGCTGGTGCCCCAGTCCCCAGCCTTCGGCG
>DASQMN010000105.1:0-15257 GCA_035645475.1 Nocardioidaceae bacterium | reverse complement strand
TGAGCTCGTCGCGGCGTGCTTCAAGGCGTGCGGCGCTGCAGACAGGGTCAGTGGGAGCCCATGCCCTGTGCTTCGACGAACTTGTGCGCGCACCAGGCCACAGCGACAATCAAGTGACCGCCCGAACGGTCAGGAGGTGAGCAGGGCCGATGACCACGCTCGCCGATGTCGACGCTGCCGACCAGCCCGATCTGGAGCGGCAGTTCGACGAGTTGATCTCCCACGACCAGCGCATCGAACCGCGCGACTGGATGCCGGAGGCATACCGCGCAACGCTGATCCGCCAGATCGCCCAGCACGCGCACTCCGAGATCATCGGCATGCAGCCGGAGGGCAACTGGCTCACCCGGGCACCGTCGCTGCGCCGCAAGGCGGTGCTGCTTGCCAAGGTGCAGGACGAAGCAGGCCACGGCTTGTACCTGTACTCGGCCGCCGAGACGCTCGGCGCGGACCGCGCCGACCTCACGGACAAGCTCATCACCGGCCGCCAGAAGTACTCCTCCATCTTCAACTACCCCACGCTGACGTACGCCGACGTGGGCACCATCGGCTGGCTGGTCGACGGTGCGGCGATCTGCAACCAGGTGCCGCTGTGTCGCAGCTCCTACGGTCCGTACGCGCGGGCGATGATCCGGGTGTGCAAGGAGGAGTCGTTCCACCAGCGCCAAGGTTTCGAGCTGCTCATGACGATGATGCGCGGCACATCCGAGCAGCAGGCGATGGTCCAGGAGTCGGTGAACCGTTGGTGGTGGCCCGCACTGATGATGTTCGGCCCTCCGGACGCTGACTCACCCAACACCGAGCGCTCGATGGCCTGGGGGATCAAGCGGCACACCAATGACGAGCTCCGGCAGCGCTTCGTCGACATGTCGGTGCCGCAGGCGCAGGTGCTCGGCGTCTCATTCCCGGACGCCGCCCTGCGCTGGAACGCGCAGCGGGAGCGGTACGACTTCACCGAGCCCGACTGGACCGAGTTCATGAGGGTCATCAACGGCGACGGCCCCTGCAACGCCGAACGAGTCGCCATCCGCCGCGAGGCCCACGACGACGGAGCCTGGGTACGCGACGCCGCGACCGCCTTCGCCGCACGCGCGGGAACGGCCGGTGCACCGACCCGCCCAGCCGCCGACGGCGCGGTCTCGTGAGCGCCTCGGGCTTCACAGCGGAGGGCGGACACGGGGCAGTCCCGACGGACAACGTGCCGACCGAGCCGCAGGCCAGCAACGTCTCGGCCGACTGGCCGCTGTACGAGGTGTTCATCCGCGGCAAGCGCGGACTCAATCACGTGCATGTCGGATCGCTGCACGCCGCCGACGACGAGATGGCCCTGCGACACGCCCGCGACGTCTACACCCGGCGCAATGAAGGCGTCAGCATCTGGGTCGTTCGCGCGAACCTGATCACGGCGTCGAGCCCCACCGAGAAGGACCCCTTCTTCGCGCCCAGCGGCGACAAGGTCTACCGGCACGCCACCTTCTACGACGTCCCCGACGGCGTCCCGTACATGTGACCGACCACGTGAACAGGCACATGAGCGAGCACGTGACCAGGCGCAGCGAGCGGCATGCCTGAGCACGGCAACGCGTACGAGGGCCTGCTCGAGGACCACGACGACAGCCGCTGGGCGTTCGGCACGGGCTTCGACGACCCGCTGGCCGGTGTGGACACCACGGTGCCGGTGGGCGTGGACGGCGAAGACCTGGCGGCCTACTGCCTGATGCTGGGCGATGACGCTCTGATCCTCTGCCAGCGCCTGACCCAGTGGGTCACGCACGCTCCGGAGCTGGAGGAGGAGGTCGCCCTTGCCAACGTTGGCCTCGACCTGCTCGGACAGACCCGACTGCTGTACGCCCGCGCGGCCGCGGCCGATCCTGGCGGCGTGCCAGTCCTTCCGGAAGGCTCGCCGGTTCCGGCCGAGGACGCGCTGGCGTACTTCCGCGACGCATCGGCGTTTCGCAACGTGTGGCTGGTCGAGCTCGACAACGGCGACTTCGCCGTGTCGATGACACGGCTGCTCGTCTTCGCGACGTGGCGCTTGGCGCTCTTGCAGCGGCTGAGGGGCTCCCTCGATCCCGTCCTGGCCGCCGTGGCTGCCAAGGGGGTCAAGGAGGTCACCTACCACCGCGACTACGCCGCCCGCTGGGTGGTGACCCTGGCGCAGGGAACGGCCGAGTCGCGGCGGCGCACCCAGGCCGCGGTCGAGCAGGTGTGGCCGTACCTGGACGAGCTGTTCGAGCCGCACGCAGTCGAACAGCGCCTGCCCGGTGTCGCCGGTCAGTCGGCATTGGTGCGGGACGAGGTCGACGTGGTGCTGCAGCAGGTGCTCGCCGCTGCGTCGCTTCCGCTGCCTGCTCTCGACGGTGGCCGCCGTCTCGGCGGCGGCCGGGACGGCGTGCATACCGAGACGTTCCCGGCTCTGATCGCGGAGTTCCAGAGCCTTGCCCGCGCCCACCCGCGTGGTGTCTGGTGACCCGCGACGCGGCGCCGGAAGCCAGCGTCACCCCAAGCAGCGCGGAGGTCGCGTTGGCCTGGGACATCGCCGCCCGCGTGCTCGATCCGGAGCTGCCCGTCGTGAGCCTGGTCGACCTCGGCGTGCTCCGCGACATCGAGCTTTTCGACACCCCTCAGGGCAGGGGCGTCGAAGTCACTCTCACGCCGACCTACTCCGGCTGCCCGGCGATGGTGACCATGCAGGACGACCTGACGGCGACCCTGCGCCAGGCCGGCTACGCCGATGTCGAGATCCGTATCCGGCTGCAGCCGGCGTGGAGCACCGACTGGATCAGCGCCACAGGCCGCCGCAAGCTGCTCGAGGCCGGGATCTCGCCGCCCGGCCCGGCGCCGACTCCACCATCCGGCCCGATTCCGTTGACTCTGGTGGCACCAGCCCGCCGGGTCGAATGCCCGCAGTGCGGCAGCCCGCGAACGCAGGAGACGTCGCATTTCGGCTCCACCGCCTGCATGGCCCTGTACCGCTGCACCGACTGCGCCGAGCCGTTCCCGCACGTCAAGGAGCTGTGATGAGCGTGGCCACCGCTCCGCCGCGGCGCGTCATCTTCCACCCCCTGCGAGTGGCGGCCGTCGACTCCCTCGGCGAGGACGCGGTCGCGGTCTCCTTCGACGTGCCGCCGGAGCTGTCGGGCCTGTACGCCTTCGAGGCCGGACAGTCGCTGACCTTGCGCCGCGTCATCGACGGGCGCGACGAGCGTCGGTCCTACTCCATCTGCGCACCCGCCGGCGCGCCGCCACGGATCGGCGTGCGTGAGGTCCCCGGCGGCTTGTTCTCCCGCTGGCTCGTGCACGAGGTCGCAGCCGGAGACGTGATCGACGTGTCGACGCCAACCGGAAGCTTCACACCGGACCCGGCCGGCAGCGGCGAGCGACACGTGCTGATCGCAGCCGGCTCCGGCATCACCCCGGTGCTGTCCATCGCAGCGACCGTGCTGCGCGATGCTCAGTCGCGCGTCACGCTGCTGTACGGGAACCGGCGGAGCACCTCGGTGATGTTCGCCGAGGAGCTGGCCGACCTGAAGGACGCGTACGGGTCCAGGTTCGAGCTGGTGCACGTGCTGTCCCGGGAGCCGCGCGAGGTGGAGCTCTTCTCCGGCCGTCTGGACGGCGAACGAATACGCCGCATCCTGCAGGCGCTCGTGCCGGTGCCTGCGGTCGACGCGTTCTGGCTGTGCGGGCCGTACGAGCTGGTCGTCGCGGCCCGACAGGTGCTCACAGACCTGGGTGTGGACGCGAGCCGGGTGCACGCCGAGCTGTTCCACGTCGACGAGCTCCCGCCTCCTCCGGTGCTGCACGAGGAGGCCGGCCTCGCCGGCCCGAGCAGTGAGGTGACGGTGGTGCTGGACGGCCGTTCGACGACGCTGACGCTGCCGCGGGACGTACCGGTGCTCGACGCCGCGCAGCGTGTCCGGGCCGACCTGCCGTTCGCCTGCAAGGGAGGCGTGTGCGGCACCTGCCGCGCCAAGGTCAGCCACGGCGACGTCGACATGCGCCGCAACTACGCGCTCGAGGCGGACGAGGTCGCGAACGGGTTCGTTCTGACATGCCAGTCGCGGCCGGTCAGCTCCACGGTGACGATCGACTACGACGCCACCTGAGGTGGCTCACGCCGCAGCGGTGAGCTCGCAGCTGATGGACGTGCCCGACGGTGTGCTGTCGATCTGGACGTCCTCGCACAGCAGCCGGATCAGGAACAGCCCTCGGCCGTGCTCGTCGTCCCACTCCGGAGCCTCGTAGCCCAGCCCGGCGACGTGGCTCCCGCCGACGCCATCGTCGCTGCACACCAGCACCAACCCGCGATCATGGCGCCGGGCGGACAGCGTGACCGACGAGCCGCCGGCGACGGCCGCGTTGGCCAACAGCTCGCCGGCCACCAGCACGGCTTCGGCCGCGTCGACGTCGCTGCCGGCCAGCCATGCTTCGAGCTCGTGGCGCGCGTCGCAGACCGCTTCGCGGTCGTCGGTCAGCATGCTCCAGGACATGTGCCAGGCGCTTCGCGCCGGAGCCGTCCGCCGTACGACCAGTGCCAGGCTGTCGTCGCGCCGCTCGGCGCCGGCCAACGCCCGCTCGACCAGGGAGTCGGCGAGCTCCTGAGCGCCCAGCCCGGCGACCTCGCCGGCATGCCGAACGAGCTCGGCGGTACCCAGCATCAGGTCCTTGTGCGCCTCTGTGAGCCCGTCGGTGTAGAAGATGAGTGACTCACCAGTACCCAGTCGCGTCGACACCATCGCGTCGCTCCCCACGCCGGGCCAGCCGATGGCTCCACCGGAGACCGCCAGCTGGTGCACCGTTCCGTCGGGCAGCACCTGCAGCGGTGGTGGGTGACCCCCGCTGGCAACTCGCAGCTCGCCGCTGTCCGGGCTGTACCGGGCCACGATCACCGTCGCCGCAAGCTCCGACTCCTGCGCGCATAGCAGCTCGTCGGCTCGGTTGACCAGCTTCTCCAGCGCCGTGCCGTCCAGGGCAGCGAAGCGCAGGGCATGGACGACCGTCAGAGCGTCCTTGGTCGCAACGACACCGTGGCCTAGCACGTCCACCACGGCGATGTGCAGGTCGCCGGAGGGCAACAGGTGCCAGTCGAAGAGGTCCCCTCCGGTGGGTGAGCTCGGATCCGAGGCGACGTAGGCGACGGCGATGTCGGTACCGACCAGCACCGGCGGGTCCGGTGCCACCGCTCGCTGCAGGTGATCGACGACCTGGCGCTGGGCTGCCTGCTGCTCGACGGCGCGACCGAGCTCTTGCTGCAGCTCCTCGAACTGGCCGTCGGCGGTGACGTCGCGCGCGACCACGACGAGCACCTCCGAGCGGCCGTCGACGTGCGGGGTGGCGGTGCTCGAGCACGCCAGCCGGCGCGAAGCGCCGTTGACCGCGGTGATCACGACGTCAACCGCCAGCGGCCGACCGTGCGCCCAGGCCGCGGACTCCACCAGCACCCCGCTGTCGGTGCGAGCGCTCAACGTCTCGAGCACGTCGTCGCGCCCCAGCACGTCAGCTCTTCGCAAGCCGGTGATCCGCTCGCATGCCTCGTTCCAGGTGAGCACCACGCCGTCAGTGGTGAGCGTGAAGATGCCGTCCGACGTGCTGGAGACGATCTGGGCGAGCTGGCGGCGCTGCTCCATGACGTCGGCCAGCAAGCGTCCGCGAGCGAGAACGTGTCCGGTCTCGCGGGCCAGTGAGTCCAGGACCGCCAGATCGGAGGCCGGACTGCCTTCCAGACCGGACTGATCAAGGACGAGCAAGGTGCCGAGCCGGCGTGACTCGTCGACCAGCGGGGCGGCCAGGCAGTCGTGCCACCCCGCTTCCCTGACCGCGCGTGACTCGGGGCCCAGCCCGTTGGCCAGCACCCGGATCGGCTGCTCGTGAGCGGCCAGGCGGCTCTCGACCGTGCCGGCGTGCCGCGGCTCGGTGCGCACCTGCACCGGGCCGTCGGCATCACGGAGCAGGTGCACCTCATGCTCGTCCTCGTCGAGGAGCAGCACCACCGCCGCGCTGCGGGCATCGAACGCCGGAACCACCCGACGCAGGAAAGCCTCGATGCCCTCGAGGGGCTCGAGCGGCTCAGCCAGCAGAGCGGTCGCCTCGCGAGCGCCGGTCAGGCGGCGCCGGTCCGAGCGGGCGCTGGCATAACCGCGGTACGCCAGGTGCAGGGTCAGCAACGGCACGGGAAAGAGCAGCACCCCGACCGGGTCGGCGACGGACGCGAGCGTCAGCAGCAGGCCCAGCATGATGTTGATCAGCCACCCACCGAGCCACGCGGGCAGCACCATGGGTCCCAGCTCGTGCAGCACCGTCCTCAGCGAGACGCCGCGGGAGATGGCGAGTACGCCGGTGAACTCCAGATCGTTGACGACGGCGACGCAGGCCATGGCGATGACGAGGTCGACGAGCGATCTGCCGGAGACACCTTCGCCCGGCGACAGAAGTCCCAGAACCAGGCTGCCGACTCCGGCGGCCAGCGCCCACTGCGCGACGTTGAACGCGGTCTTGATCGGTTCGGCCCGGCGCAACAGGCCGCCGATGGCTTGAGCTACCGCGGCCACCACCACGACGGTCCAGGTATCGCTGCTGAAGATGACCGCCGCGAGCACCGACTCGAAGAGCGTCAGTGCGCCACTGTCGGGTCCGCGCCGGAAGCGCACGCGCAGGTGCTCGGCGGCTACCAGGGTCGCGGTGAGGACCGGATACGTCCACGCCGACAGCTGCCCGGGCGCGCTCAGATCAAGCGCCCTGTCGGCCACGATGGTGGCGACGCTGAGTGTCAGCAGGACGCCGACATACCCGACGACCGCGACACTGGGTCGTCGGTGGTCTTCAGCCAGGGTGCTGCGTCGGGCGGGGCTCACTGCCGGTTGGCGACCTGCGCCTACTCCCAGGAGGTGCCGCGAGTCAAGGTGTCGTGGCTTTCCCAGGAGGTGCCGCGGTCAGTCCGGACGAGTCCTCCTGCGCCGCCGCGGTCGGTGCGGGCGCACTCCCACGACGTGCCCCGATCGCCGCTGGAGACAGATGACTCCGAGATCGTGTCCGAGCCGTCCCCGGCAAAGGCGGCATTCGGCAACAACGCACCGGTAACGGCCAAAGCGATCGTCGACATCGTCATCATGAGACGCTTTGTCATAGTTCTCCAGAGCTCAGGCGGGCCGTTGAGAGAATCCTCGCCGAGCCGTACGGCCACCGTCATCAGCCGTTCGACCGATGCTATGGCTGTTTCCGTCCACCCATGACCTAAATGGCGCAAACTCAACGTCCGACTTCGACGCCCACGTCGTACTTCCCGCCGACTATTCCGACTCTGACGACACCTTCTCCGAGCAGCACGAGCGAACCGCGGGGAGGTCGAGCCCGTACGTCGGTCCACCGCTCCCCTCGTACGCCTCCAGCCGGCCGCTGCCTCTTCCCAGCAGCCGCTGCGCTCCCCGGGCGTTGCCGCGCAGCGCATGGGTGAGGGCGACGCACAGCTGGGCGAGCCCCTGCCACAGGTCGCGCTCGCGCGCCGGGGCGGCCTTCCACCGTGCCTCGCAGACCTCGTGGGCCGCGAACGGTCGGCCCTGCGCCAGCAGGGCGCGCGCCGCCGCGATGGTTTCCAGCGGCGGCAGCGGGTCCTCGCTGACCGGGTCGACGCCCTGGGCGCCGTACGGCAGCGGGCGTCCGAGTGCGTCGCGGGGGCGTGCCTGGCGCGCCCGGCCCTGGTCGTCGCGGTCTCGCGGCGTCGCGGCCATCGGCGGTCGCGGTCCTTTCGGTCAGCTCAGCCGAGCTCGGCGAGGGTGTGGATGATCAGTCCGGCGAGCCCGCCCACGAGCGTGCCGTTGATGCGGATGAACTGCAGGTCGCGGCCCACGTGCAGCTCGATGCGCCGTGAGGCCTCCTGACCGTCCCAGCGCCGGATCGTCATGGTGATGACGGTGGTCAGCTCGTCGCCGTAGCGCTCGACGACGTACGCAGCGGCGTCCGCGGCGTAACCGTCGACACGCGCCCGCAGGGCGGCGTCGGTGCCGAGCTGCTCGCCCAGCGCGATCAGATGCGTGACCGCGCGGGCACGCAGCCGGGAGTCCGGGTCCTCCAGCGCGACGATCGCGGCCCGGCGAAGCGCAGCCCACAACGACGTCGCAGCCGCGAGTACCTGGGGCTCGGCCAGCACCCGGCGCTTGAGCCGCTCGGCGCGCTCGATCGTCTCCGGGTCCTCCTGCAAGCCGGTGGCGAGATCGGACAGCCAGGAGTCCAGGGCACGGCGGGCGTGATGCCAGGGATCGGTACGGATGTCGTCAACCCACGCCAGTGCCTCGACGTGCATCCGTTGGGTCACCCGCTCGTCGACCCACTGGGGGGTCCACCAGGGGGCGCGCTCGATCAGGATCTCGGCGAACGTGGTGGGATTGTGCACCAGCCAGCGGTGCGCCTCGTCGAGTGCGAGGTCGACGAGGCCGTGGTGGGCGCCGTCGGCGACGAGCTCGCCGAGCAGGCGGCCGGCCACCTCGCTGAGCGGCTCCTCTATCAGCCGGGGGAGCAGCTCGTGCTCGATGAGGGCCGCGACGTCCTCATCGCTCACCCGGCCCAGCCCGCGCCGCAGTGCCTGCGCAGCCTCATCGACCACCCGGGCGCTGTGCTGTTCCTCCCGCAACCACTGCCCGACCCGTTCCCCGACGCCCGCATCGGCCACCCGGTCGCGCACCACGTCCTCGGCCAGGAAGTTCTCGGTGAAGAAGTCCTGCAGGCTGCGAGCGAAGAAGTCCTTCCGGGTGGGCACCAGGGCGGTGTGCGGGATGGGCAGGCCGAGCGGGCGCCTGAACAGCGCCGTCACGGCGAACCAGTCAGCGATGCCGCCGACCATGGCCGCTTCAGCCGTCGCATTCACGTATCCCCACACCCCGTCGCGGCCAAGGGTGGCGACGAAGATGGCCGCGGCCACCACGAGGAGCAGCAGAGCCAGGCCGCGCATCCGGTTGAGCCCGCGACGGCGGGCCTCGTCCGCCGCGGAGGCGCCTGACCCCGCCGGGGAGCTGCCTCCGACACGGCCGGCCTCCGGCGAGCCGGTACTCGGGCTTCCGTCCGGCGAGGGAAGCGCGGGCGCCTCCTCCGGCCGGTCGGTCGTCGCTGTCACGCAGCCACGGTAGACGTCGGACTCGCATCGCCCCACCGGACGCCGGGGTCCACCACCCCAGGGCGGGCTCGCTCACAGCCGCATTCGCGCCTATAGGAAGCGCAGCGGGTCGAAGTCGTCCACGTTGATGATCCGCGTGCGGGGAAGCGGCTTGCGGAAGCAGGCGACGTCCTCCTCGAGGTCGTAGACCTCCAGGCCGGACGGGATGAGGTCGGCGAAGCCGAGGTTGACGTACTCGCGCAGGCCCAGCAGCCCGACCCGGCGGGTGGGATTGAGCAGCGCCCGGGTCTGGCTCAGGAAGTCACCGTCATGACTGGCCAGCATCACGTTCGCGGGACGGTCGACGAGCACGTCCATCATCTTCTGGATACCGATGTCCACGACCTTCTGGTCGCTGCGTCCTGCCAGCGGCACTGGCCGGTAGTCCATCGCGAGCAACGCCTGCACGAAGGTCATCGGCACGTACCCGTTGCTGACATTGAGGAAGAACAGCGCCTTGACCGGCTGGCCGAAGGTCCGGGTGGTGAAGTCGAGCACCCGTTCCCAGCGCGGGCGTTCGTCCGGCTCCGGGCGGTGGCCCAGCACGCTGATGCCCAGGGTCGCGTCGATGTTCTCACCATCGACCAGCAGGTATGTCGTGGTGGCCGTGGCCTGCTCGCTGGCGGCGGCGGCCGCACCTGCCGGCATGGCCTGGCCGGCGATGTCACCGCTCGACGCCGCCCTGGACTCGTCCACGGAGGTGGGCTGGGCAGCCTGGGTGGTAGCAGACGAGGTGCTCATGACGTCGTTCATGAGGCATCAAGGTAGGGGGTGACCGCCCGCGTCGGGGGTTGGGATGGCCACGTGCGCTCCGCCGCGACGAGTCGGGGGCCGTCGTGGACACCGGCTGTAGCTGCAAACGGTTCCTTCTTGCGAATGGGTTGCAATAAGGGTCCGCCGGGCCGAGGATGAGGGACGTCCGGGAATGTCCGGTTCCGAGATGCTGGAGGCGCCCTCGTGCACGTACCGGACGGATTCATCGACGCGCCGGTCTCCCTGGCCGCGGGGGCAGTGGCGGTGGGGGGCCTGGCCGTGTGCCTTCGTGGCGCCCGGCGGGAGATGGACGAGCGCACGGCGCCCCTGGCCGGCCTGGTGGCGGCGTTCGTGTTCGCGGTCCAGATGCTCAACTTCCCGGTGGCCGTCGGCACCAGTGGACACCTCATCGGGGGTGCCCTAGCCGCGATCCTGGTCGGGCCGTGGACCGGCGCAGTCTGCGTCTCGGTGGTGCTCATGGTGCAGGCCGTGCTCTTCGCGGACGGCGGGTTGACCGCGCTCGGTGTCAACATCGTCCTGCTCGCAGGTGTCTCGGTCGCCGCCGGCTACGGCGTCTTCCGACTGCTCGTGCTGGTCCTGCCCAAGCGCTCGAGCAGCGTGGTGGCCGCAACAGCGGTGGCTGCCGGTTGCTCGGTGCCGCTGGCAGCACTCGGTTTCGTCGCCGTCTACGCCGCCGGCGGCACCACCGCCGTACCTCTGGTCACCGTCACGGCGGCCATGGTCGGCGTGCACCTGCTGATCGGAGTCGGCGAGGGCGTGATCACCGCGCTGACCGTTGCAAGCGTCCTGGCCGTGCGCCCCGATCTGGTGCGCGGCGCTCGCCATCTGGTCCGCGCCGAGGAGCTGACCGTCCGACCGGTCGCGACAGTGCTGGGATCGGGCACCCGATGAGCGAGCAGCCGTCGGCTCAGCGGCCGCCCCGGATGCGGCGAGGGACGCTGCTCATGGTGGGGCTCGTCATCGCGCTCGTGCTGGCTGGAGTAGCGAGCCACTACGCCAGCAGCGACCCCGACGGGCTCAGCAAGGTCGCCCAGGACAAGGGCTTCGCGTCGACCGAGAAGGAGTCGGCGACCGCGGACAGCCCGCTCGCCGGCTACGGCACCAGTGGGGTGGACTCGGCACGGCTGTCCGGCGGCATCGCCGGGGTCACGGGGGTGGTGACCACGTTCGCCGTCGCCGGCGGTGTGCTGCTGCTGTTGCGACGCCGCTCCGAGGACGAGCACCGGTCGGACATTTCGTCGCGCCAGCCATCGGACTCCGGAGCGCGGTGAGCGGGGGCCACGCGGGTTCGTCAGCTGCTGGTCGACAACAGCACGGTGATGCGCCGGCAGGATCGGGACGCTCCGCACTGCACCCGCTGCCGGCGCACGTGAAGCTGGTCGCGGCACTCGTCTTCGTCCTGCTGGTGGTCCTCACGCCGGGACAGATCTGGTGGGCCTGGGTCGTCTACGCCGCGACGGTCGCTGCGCTGGGGCGAGTCGCCGGGCTGACGCTGGGCTCCCTGCGGCGAGCAGCCCTGGTCGAGCTGCCGTTCCTGCTCTTCGCGTTGATGCTTCCGCTGGTGGTACCGGGAGAACAGGTCGACGTGCTCGGGCTGTCCCTGTCGGTGGCGGGTCTGGCCGGGGCATGGAATCTGCTGGCCAAGGCAACGGTCGGCGTCCTGGTGTCCTTCTCGCTGGCTGCAACGACCGCTCCGCGCGACTTGCTGGCGGGGTTGCAGAGACTGCGGATGCCCACGCTGTTGGTGCAGATCATGTCCTTCATGGTGCGCTACCTCGGTGTGATCGAGGCTGAGCTTCGGCGCATGCACGTGGCGCGGCTCTCCCGTGGCTTCCTGGCGCGCGACATCCGGTCCTGGGGGGTGCTGGCTCGCTCGGCCGGGGCGTTGTTCATCCGGTCCTACGAACGTGGCGAGCGCGTGCACCTGGCGATGCTCAGCCGCGGCTACACGGGCCAGCTGCCGCTGCTCGGCCAGCCGGCGACCGCTCGTCAATGGCTGGCCGCGTCGGCGCTGCCGGCGACGGGCGCTGCGGTGTGCACGGCGGCGTGGAGGCTGGGCGGATGACCGCTGCTGGGCCGGCGCCCGCGCTGGACGTTCGAGGGCTCGCGTACGCCTATCCCGGCGGCGACCAGGTGCTGTTCGGCATCGACCTGCGGTTGCAGCGCGGTGAGCGGGTGGCGCTGCTCGGCCCTAACGGTGCCGGCAAGACCACGCTGGTACTGCACCTGAACGGCATCCTGTCGCCGGGTCGCGGCAGCGTCGAGGTGGCAGGTGTGCCGGTCGACCGTGAGCATCTCGCCGACGTCCGCCGCCGGGTAGGGCTGGTGTTCCAGGACCCCGACGACCAGCTGTTCATGCCGACGGTCCGCGACGATGTGGCGTTCGGCCCGGCGAACCTCGGCCTCCGTGGCCTGGAGCTGGAGCGCCGGGTGGACGAGGCGCTGGACGCCGTGGGCATGTCGGACGTCGGTGACCGCGCACCGCACCACCTGTCGTTCGGCCAGCGGAGGCGGGTCGCGGTGGCCACCGTGCTGGCCATGCGCCCCGACGTGCTGGTCCTCGACGAACCTTCGAGCAATCTCGACCCGGCGAGCCGCCGTGAGCTGGCCGACATCCTCACCGGCCTCGACGTGACCGTGCTGATGGTGACGCACGACCTCCCGTACGCCTTGCAGCTGTGCCCGCGCTCGGTGCTGCTGGACGACGGCGTGTTGGTCGCCGACCGGAACACCGCCGACCTGCTGGCCGACGCCGACCTGATGCGAGCACACCGGTTGGAGCTCCCGTACGGCTTCGACCCGCGATTCGGCCGGCTGGACGCCCGGTGAGTGACCGGTGAGTGACCGGTGAGTGCCCGGTGAGTGCCCGCGGCCGCCGCCCGGTGAGGGCTCGGCGCTCGCGCTTCACCGGCGCCATCGCCGGCTTCGGCAGCGCGAGCGGCACCCGGGTGGTGGTCGGTCGCTGGTCGCAGACGCCGTGGGGCTCGTTCAACGACGTGATGGTGGAACGTGCCGACGGGCACCGGCTGCTGCTCGCACCGGATGCCACGGTGGCCGAGTTCGTGCAGGCGACCTACTCCTTCGACGAGGTGGCGCAGACCCCGGTGCTGGTGGAGGACACCGCCACCGGGTGGCACATCGAGACCGACCAGCTCGACGTCTCCCTGGAGGTGGGCACCCGGACGGCGCTCGGGAGGCTGCTGCAGGCGATTCCCGAGCGGGTTGCAACGGCACCCTGGTGGGCAAGCGCCGTGGACCCGGTGGCCCGCGTGGTGCTGCGGGGCGTGCGTACTCGCGGCTCGGCCGGGTCCGACCGCCGCGAGTGGTACGCCGCGACCGACGTGCACCGCATCACTGCGGTCAGCGGCACCTGGTGCGGCGAGCCGCTCGGCGACCTGCGTCCGGTCGACCCACCGGTGCGCTTCGGCTTCAGCTCGACCCCGCGTACGCCCGCTGTCACCTCCGTCGTCACCACGGTCGAGCACTGAGCTAAGTCGAAGCCGGAAGAGACCAGCGCGACCTCGCGAGGGTCGACACCGACGGTCCGGGCGTTGCAGGATCGACCCTCCCGCGCCGGACCTCCGCCGTCCGGCTACCAGGACCGAGGTCCGGCCTCCGACGCGGCTGACCGCAGGAGGTTCGCATGCCCCGCATGGGCCGGTACTCCATGTTCGACGGGGACGACGAGGACGCCTTCGGGTCGAACGTCTCGTACCTGCCGGAGGTTGACGAGGACGACGACCGGCTGCGCGTCTCGGACATGGCCAAGCTCGCGCGCCGCACCCGACGGCGCGTCGTACGAGCGGCACGGTTCGACGACCGGCCCACCTTCGTCAAGCTGCTGACAGCACATCTGGGCACCCTGGACCGGCTCGAGGTCATCGAGGAGTCGTGGCCGGCGTACGAGCACGTCAACGTGCAGGTCGGGCTGGACGCCTGGCTGGATGACGAGGGTGGCCAGTTCGAGCTGGTGGGCATGGCCCACTTCCGCCACCGCGACTTCGGTATGGCTGACCTCCTGCGCCCCCAGTACGACGAGGACTACGGACCGGTGCCTGGCAACGTCGCCTGGACGAACCTGGCCAGCGGGCCGGATGGGCAGGTGCGGCGCGCCGTCCGGGCAGGGATCTACCTGACCGACGACGGAGAGATCCGGTCGGCGATCCTGGTCCTCTCGGCGGACCCGGAGAGCGGGATGTCCGGCGTACAGATGCAGGTGGTGGCGAACCGGCCTGGAGCGGCGGCCGCGATCGCCGCCCGAGTGCGAGCACTAGCGGTACAGCACAACGTGTTCCGCGGCCAGGTCATCTCCTTCGGCCGGGAGATGTTCGGCGAGCGGTCGACGGCCCTGCAGTTCCACTCCCGGCCGTCCATGACCGCGGACGACGTCATCCTGCCCCACGAGACGCTGGCGATGATCCGCCGGCAGGTCGTGGGAGTCGCCGAGCACCGCGAGCAGCTGCTCGCCGCCCGCCAGCACCTCAAGCGAGGGCTCCTGCTGTACGGCCCGCCCGGCGTGGGGAAGACCCACTCGGTGCGCTACCTGATCAGCCAGCTTCTCGACGTGACGATCGTGCAGCTGACCGGTGACTCCCTACGGCTGATCAGCACGGCCTGCTCGGTGGCTCGGACCCTCCAGCCGGCCATGGTGGTGGTCGAGGACGTCGACCTGATCGCCGAGGACCGCGGCATGCATCCCGGGCATCACCCGCTGCTGTTCCAGCTGCTGAACGAGATGGACGGGTTGGCTGAGGACGCCGACGTCGTGTTCCTGCTGACCACCAACCGCGCTGACGTACTCGAGCCGGCGCTGGCGGCCAGGCCGGGACGCGTCGACCAGGCGGTGTCGCTGGAGCTTCCGGACGCCGAGGCCAGACGACGGCTCTTCGGGCTCTACCGGGGCGACCTCGCTGTGGACGAGTCGCATCTCGACTCGGTCATCGATCGCACCGATCAGGTGACGGCGTCCTTCCTCAAGGAGCTGCTGCGGCGGGCTGCCCTCATCGCTGCGGAGGCTGGCCGCACCGATGGCCGCCTTGAGGTGGGGGCCGAGCAGCTCGACGCAGCACTCGACGAGCTGCTGGACACCCGCAATGCCATCACCCGCGTCCTGCTGGGCGGTCGGCCTGAGGAGAACGGCGACTCCTCCCGGCCGGCTACTTCGGACGTTATCCGGGGGGTGGGCCTGCCCGGCCGTGGATGAGCTTCGTTGCCGGATCGGCGGCAGCATCGCCGACGTCAGCGGATCGTCGGACCATCCAGCACCGTGAAGGTCATCCCTGCCGCGGTCAGCCGGTCGACCAACGCAAGGCCCATCGCCTGCGCCGGGGTGACCTGC
>DASQMN010000104.1:0-5086 GCA_035645475.1 Nocardioidaceae bacterium | reverse complement strand
CCGTTGGCGGCCACGCCCCTGGCCGACCTCTGCGCTGAGGTGGCCGTGATGATCGTGAGCTTGCCGGTGCTCCCGCCCGAGTTCGAGTCGACGCTGGCGACCTTCGGGGCGCTGTTGATGTCCGGCGCGCGGACACCGGCGCGTGCGACGGCAGGAGCTTGCTCTCTCGGCTGGAGTGGAGGGCCGGTGACCTGGTCGGTGACTCGGGTCGACGCGGTCGAGGTGGCACCGGCATCGCCGGTGAAAGCCATCGCGCTGCTGCCCACCGCGAGCACTCCGGCGAGCGCTACGACGACCGGCTGCGCGACGAGTCGCACCTGTCCCTTGTGATTCGACGGCTTGCTCTGTACGTCGACCGCCCGGCGCATCTGTTCTCCTTGACCGCCCCTACCCCAGCGGCAAGACACAGCTGCCAATCTACTGAGCTGTCGGCGGCCACCCCATCCTCCGTTCGCCCAGACCTGCGGGTGAACGGACGACTGCGATCGGGCCTGGCTGCCCCGTGCGGCGGTCGTAACGTCATCCGCGCGAGGCGGGCTGCGTCACACTGGTCAGCGATGTCCGAGCTGCGCCCCGCCTCATCCGACGCGGACGCGGACGCCCTCTTCGACGCGTTCGAAACGTGGGTCGGCGGTTCGGGGCTGGAGTTGTACCCGGCCCAGACCGAGGCTCTGATCGAGATCGTCTCGGGCGCCAACGTGGTGCTGTCCACCCCGACCGGCTCGGGCAAGAGCCTGGTGGCGATCGGAGCGCACTTCGCTGCCTGGAGCCAGGGACGCCGCTCGTACTACACGGCGCCGATCAAGGCGCTGGTCTCGGAGAAGTTCTTCGCTCTCTGCGACGTGTTCGGCGCC
Organism: Nocardioidaceae bacterium; assembly: GCA_035645475.1. Lineage (GTDB taxonomy): Bacteria > Actinomycetota > Actinomycetes > Propionibacteriales > Nocardioidaceae > DASQMN01. The sequence continues at coordinate 4,232 of DASQMN010000104.1, read as the reverse complement.
GAGAACGTCGGAATGCTCACCGGCGACGCGGCCGTCAACCCGGACGCCCCGATCATCACCGCCACAGCCGAGGTGCTGGCCAACCAGGCGCTGCGCCAGGGCCGCGCCATCGATGTCGGCCTGGTGGTCATGGACGAGTTCCACTACTACGCCGACCCGGAACGAGGCTGGGCCTGGCAGGTGCCACTGCTGGAGCTGACGGATGCTCAGTTCCTGCTGATGTCGGCAACGCTCGGCGACACGCGCGAGCTGGCCGACGACCTCCGTGCTCGTACCGGTCGAGAGACCGCGACCGTGGCCGGCGCCGAGCGACCGGTGCCGCTGCACTTCGAGTACGTCACGACGCCCGTGCACGAGACGGTCGACCAGCTGCTGCACACTCACCAGGCACCGGTGTACGTCGTCCACTTCAGCCAGGCCGCCGCGATCGAGCGAGCGCAGGCCCTCGCCAGCGCCGGTGTGGCCAGCCGGGAACAGCGCGACGCCGTCGCCGAGGCGATCGGCGCCTTCCGCTTCACGTCCGGCTTCGGCAAGACGCTGTCGCGGCTGGTTCGGCTGGGAATCGGCGTGCATCACGCGGGGATGCTGCCGCGATACCGCCGGCTGGTGGAGACACTGGCCCAGCAGGGTCTGCTGCAAGTCATCTGCGGCACCGACACTCTCGGCGTCGGGATCAACGTGCCCATCCGTACGGTGCTGCTCACCTCGCTGAGCAAGTACGACGGGGTCCGGCCGCGGCTGCTCACGGCCCGGGAGTTCCACCAGGTGGCCGGCCGCGCCGGAAGGGCCGGCTTCGACACCGTGGGCTACGTAGTGGCACAGGCACCGGAGCACGAGGTCGAGAACGCGCGGCTGGTGAAGCGCGCGGGCGACGACCCGAAGAAGCTGCGCCGGGTGCAGCGCAAGAAGGCACCCGAGGGATTCGTGAACTGGAGCGAGAAGACGTTCGAGCGGCTGCGCACGGGCGAACCCGAACCGCTCACCTCGAGCTTCGCCGTGTCGCACGGAATGCTGCTCAACGTCATCGCCCGCCCGGGGAACGCCTTCGACGCCATGCGGCACCTGCTGCGCGACAATCACGAGCCCCGCAGCCGGCAGAACGCGCACATCCGCCAGGCGATCGCCGCCTACCGCACCCTCGTCGCCGGTGACGTCGTCGAGCGGCTGCCCGAACCCGACGCCGAGCGTCGCATCGTGCGCCTGACGGTGGACCTGCAGGACGACTTCGCGCTCAACCAGCCGTTGTCGCCGTTCGCCGTGGCCGCACTCGACCTGCTGGATCGGGACGAGCCCACGTATGCCCTCGACCTCGTGTCGGTTGTCGAGTCGACGCTCGACGACCCGCGGCCGGTGCTGTCCGCACAACGGTTCAAGGCTCGCGGTGAGGCGGTCGCGGCGATGAAGTCCGAGGGAATCGAGTACGAGGAGCGCATGGAGCTGCTGGAGGAGGTGACGTGGCCGATGCCTCTCACCGAGCTGCTCGAAGCCGGCTTCGCTGCCTACGCAAAGGGCTCCCCATGGGTGCTGGACCATCAGCTGTCCCCCAAGTCCGTGGTGCGGGACATGCACGAGCGCGCCATGACGTTTGGTGAGTACGTCGCCTTCTACGGGTTGGCCCGCTCCGAGGGGACGCTGCTGCGTTACCTCACCGACGCCTACCGCACGCTGCGGCGCACCGTGCCGGAGGCCGCCCGCACCGAGGAGCTCACCGACCTCGTGGAGTGGCTGGGCGAGCTCGTGCGCCAGACCGACTCCAGCCTGCTGGACGAGTGGGAGTCGCTGACCTCCGGCGAGCTGAGCGTGCAGGAGGTCCGACCGTCGCTGGTGACGGCTCCGCGACCGGTGACCGGCAACGTGCGAGCGTTCCGGGTGCTGGTGCGCAACGCGATGTTCCGCCGCGTCGAGCTGCTGGCGCGCCGGCGCTACGAGGAGCTGGCCGCACTCGACCCCGAGGTCGACTGGGCGGATTCCTTCGCCGCGTACTGGCTCGAGCACTCCTCACTGCTCACCGACGCCGATGCCCGCGGACCGGCACTCCTGATGATCGACGACAGCGCCGACCCGTGGCAGGTGACACAGATCCTGCACGACCCGGAGGGTTACCACGACTGGCGCATGCACGCGGAGGTCGACCTCGCCGGCTCAGACGATGCCGGCGAGGCGGTCATCCGGATGGCCTTGCTCGGTCGGCTGGGCTGATCAACCCGCTGACACTCCCAGCCGCTGCATCAGCGCCATCGCGTCGTAGGGGGCACGGACCTTGACGTCGTTGTCGAAGAAGACGTGCACGTCGCGACCGGTGTCGGCCCAGCCTTGGATCCGCTCCGCCCACGAGTCGAGCGCGGCGTCGCTGTAGCCGCTGGTGTAGAGCTCGATGTCGCCGTGCAGGCGGACGTACATGTGGTCCGACGTCGGCTCCTGCACGAGCGGCCACCGTCCGGCGGTGTCGGCGACGACGAAGGCGATGTCGTGGCTGCGCAGCAGCGCCACGGCCTCTTCGGTGGCGAAGCTGGCGTGGCGCACCTCCAGAGCGTGGCGCAGCGGACGGTCGGCATCTGTCGTCAGCCAGGGATCGGTCACCTTGGCGTCGTGGCCGCGTGCCACCTCGACTGCCTGCGTCGTCGTACGGGGCAGCAGATCGAAGAATGCGGAGAGCCGGTCGGCGTCGAAGCCCAACGTGGGGGGCAGCTGCCACAGCATCGGACCGAGCTTCGACCCGAGCGCGAGCACCCCGGAGGCGTACGCGTTCGCCAGAGCTGTCTCGACCCCGGCCAGCTTCTTCATGTGGGTGATGAAGCGTCCGCCTTTGACGGCGAACACGAGTCCCGGCCGAGTCCCGTCACGCCACGCCACGTAGCTGGTCGCGCGCTGCAGCGAGTAGAAGGAGCCGTTGAGCTCGATGGCACCCATCCGGTCCGAGGCGTACTCGAGCTCGCGGCGTTGCGGTAGGCCCGGTGGATAGAAGTCCCCACGCCATCCGGCGTAGCGCCACCCCGAGATGCCGATACGGATGGTGCCGACGTCCGCCATCTGCCGCGTGACCCTCAGTGGCCGGCGGCAAGGAGCTCGGCGACGACCGTGTCGGCATGTCGCCACACCGAGATGTGGCCGTGGCCGGGCTCCCGCCGCCAGGTGGCGCCTGACAGGTGATCGGCCAGCCACTCACCGTGGGCCAGGGGAACCATGCGGTCCTCGTCGCCCTGCCAGATCGTGACCGGCACGTCGATCGCTCCCAGGTCGAATCCCCAGCTCCGTACGAAGGCGAGGTCGTCGTCTCGCCATCCCGCGATGCCGGTCGAGACCGCGGCGGACAGGGAGTCAGCGAGATGCTGGGCGAGCTCACCGGTCAGCGACTGGCGGTCGGACTCGCTGACCAGCCCGCCGAGCGACTCGGCCACCTGCTCGGCGGTGATGCTGTCCATGCCTTCGGACATCTCGACCAGCGCCGGCTCCAGGACCTCGCGGCCCTGCATAGCGGCGCCGAACTCCACCTTGTTCTCCTCAGCCATGCCGGCGAGGAAGTCCAGACCGTCCACGGCGTACGGGGCGGCACCGGCGAGAGTCGCAGCGGCGCGACAGCGCTCGGGCAGCAGCGCAGCGCAGGCGAGTGCATGCGGGCCTCCGCCGGACCAGCCGAGCGTGACGAACTCGGTCACGTCCAGGGCGTCCAGGACGACCACCGCATCGGCGGCCACATCAGCGACCGTGCGTCCTGGCTGCTCGGTCGAGCCGGCGTAACCGGGGCGGGACCAGGTGATGATCCGCGCTCCGGCGGCGGCCGCAGCTTGCTCGAGCAGAGGCATCGGGACCGCCGCCCCCGGGGTGCCGGAGTGATACACCAGCGGCTGACCGCCCGAAGGACCGGAGGTCAGCACCTCCAGCGCGCGCCCGTCGCGCGTGACGACTCGGTGCATCGGACTCTCCCGGCTCCGGCGGACAGCTGTCACCGAGACCGTAGTGCCGTTCGCCTGCGTGGTGGGAACTAGCGCTGCCACCGGTCGAGCGCTCGCGTACGGGCCCCGCTGTCAGGCACACCGCGAGTGCAGCGACGACCTCGTCAGGAGGCGTGGCTAAGGTCACCGCGTGGCGATGGTCGAGCTCATCCTGGTCCGGCACGGCGAGAGCGTCGGGAATGTCGCCGCCGCCCGGGCTTACGACGACGGCGCGGAGACGGTCGACGTCGCCTGCCGGGACGCGGACGTGCCCCTGTCAGACACCGGCGCCGAACAGTC
>DASQMN010000103.1:0-23692 GCA_035645475.1 Nocardioidaceae bacterium | reverse complement strand
CAGCTCGCTCATCCCTGGCAACGAGAACTCCGTGTTCCGGGTCATCAACGGCCTCACCCGCCTCGGCGCGCGCGTCGTCCACAAGAGCAACGCGCTCGTGCACGTCAGCGGTCACGCCAGCGCCGGCGAGCTCCTGTACTGCTACAACATCGTGCAGCCGCTCAACGTGATGCCGGTGCACGGCGAGATCCGACACTTGCACGCCAACGCGGCCCTCGCCCGGGCCACGGGCATTCCCGCTGACCGGGTGCTCGTCGTCGAGGACGGGTACGTCGTCGACCTCGCCGACGGCAAGGCCGAGGTGGCCGGCCGGGTCGACTGCGGCTACGTGTTCGTCGACGGCGCCTCGGTCGGCGACATCACCGAGTCGGAGCTGAAGGACCGCCGCATCCTCGGCGACGAGGGCTTCATCTCCGTCGTCGTGGTCATCGACTCGGCCTCCCGCACGATCAGCTCGGGCCCGGAGATTCAGGCAAAGGGGTTCGCCGAGGACGAGTCGGTCTTCGAGCAGGTACGCCCCTCCCTGGTGGACGCGCTGGAGGCGGCGCTGCGCGACGGCGTCACCGACACCTACCAGCTGCAGCAGGTGATCCGCCGCACGACCGGGCGGTGGGTGTCGAGCAAGCACCGTCGCAAGCCGATGATCGTGCCGGTCGTCCTGGACGCCTGAGGCGACGCAGCGGGGCGGTCACAACCGGCCGCGGCGCTACGGCGTGTGCCGCCGAGGACACCGCTGACCCGGCCCTAGGGTGCCCATCATGGCGACCCGTACGTCTTCCCCGACGCGGTCGCGAAGCTCGAGCACCTCCTCGACCTCGCGCTCGCGCACGTCCAGTGCGCGCAAACGCACCGGCAGCACCGCCGCCCGTACGTCCTCCGGAGCCACCGCAGCACGTCGTCCGAGCCGCAAGCGCCAGCCCGTACGCGTGGTGGTGCAGGCGATCGGCCGTACGCTGCGTGCGGTCTGGCTGGGCATCGCCCACCTGATCGGCGGGCTCGCGCGGCGCATCGGCGGGGCAGCCCGCGGCATCCAGCCCGAGCAGCGGCGAGACGGCATCGGCCTGTTGTTCATCGCGCTGGCGGTCGTGGTCGCCGCCGCTGAGTGGTGGTTGCTACCCGGCGCTGCCGGCGACGTGCTGCGCAGCGTGGTCGAAGGCACTGTCGGCATTCTCGCCGGCGCGGTGCCCCTGATCCTGCTGGCGCTGGCCTGGCGCACGTTGCGGCACCCGGCCAGCAACGGCCCGGCGGGCCGGCAGGTCATCGGCTGGGGAGCTCTGCTGTGCGGCCTCCTCGGCCTGATCCACATCAGCAACGGCCTGCCCCGGCCCGGCGACGGCAGCACAGCGATGCGGGAGGCCGGCGGAGCCCTGGGCTTCGTCGCGTCCGCGCCGCTGGTGGACCTGTTCCGCTCGAGCATGCTCGCCGCACCGCTGCTGGTGCTGCTCGCCGTCTTCGGCGTCCTCGTCATCACCGCCACGCCGCTGCACACCTTGCCAGCCCTCGCCCGTCAGGCCCGAGACCGTCTGCTCGGCCGTGCCGGCCAGCCGTCCAAGACCGACGCCGACGCGACCATGCCGGTCCAGTCGCTGCAACGGTCCCGCCCCCGCCGCCGGGTCGGCGTCTCGGCCATCCCGGACGACGAGCCGGCCAGCGTGCTCGACCAGCCGTACGACACGCCCCTGCTCGGCGGTGCCCACCCCGCCGGTACGCCGGCCCCCTCGCCCGCAGACCACGGTTCGTCCGGCGCGCATCCCGCCGGAACCGATGCCCCGACCGCAGAACCGGCCGAGCCGCCGCCGCACACCCCTCTGCCGACCCGCGCGGAGCAGCTCGCGCTGTCCGGCGACGTGGTCTACTCGCTCCCGGCGAACGACGTGCTGCGTCAGGGCAGCCCGCACAAGCCGCGGTCCGCGGCATCCGACGCGGTCGTGCAGTCACTGACCGAGGTGCTCGAGCAGTTCGAGATCGACGCGCAGGTCACCGGGTACTCACGCGGCCCCACGGTCACCCGCTACGAGGTCGAGCTGGGTCCGGCGGTCAAGGTCGAGAAGGTCACCGCGCTGAGCCGCAACATCTCGTACGCGGTGGCGAGTGCCGACGTGCGGATCCTGTCCCCGATCCCCGGGAAGTCGGCGATCGGCATCGAGATCCCCAACGTCGACAAGGAGATGGTCTCCCTCGGCGACGTACTGCGCTCCACGCAGGCACGCAGCGACCACCACCCCATGGTGGTGGGCCTCGGCAAGGACGTCGAAGGCGGCTTCGTCGTGGCCAACCTCGCCAAGATGCCGCACCTGCTCGTGGCCGGGGCCACCGGCTCGGGAAAGTCCAGCTTCATCAACTCGATGATCGCCTCGGTGCTCATGCGGGCCACCCCGGACGAGGTGCGGATGATCCTGGTCGACCCCAAGCGGGTCGAGCTCACCGCGTACGAGGGCATTCCGCACCTGGTCACGCCGATCATCACCAGCCCGAAGAAGGCGGCCGAGGCGCTGCAGTGGGTCGTGCGCGAGATGGACCTGCGCTACGACGACCTCGCCCATTTCGGCTTCCGTCACGTCGACGACTACAACAAGGCCGTGCGCGCCGGCAAGGTCACGACTCCGCCTGGCAGCGAGCGGGTGCTCACGCCGTACCCGTACCTGCTGGTCGTCGTCGACGAGCTCGCCGACCTGATGATGATCTCCCCGCGCGACGTCGAGGACTCCGTCGTACGGATCACCCAGCTCGCCCGCGCGGCCGGTATCCACCTGGTGCTCGCGACCCAACGGCCGAGCGTGGACGTGGTGACCGGGCTGATCAAGGCCAACGTGCCGAGCCGGTTGGCCTTCGCCACGTCGTCGCTGGCCGACAGCAGGGTCATCCTCGACCAACCGGGCGCGGAGAAGCTGGTCGGGCAGGGCGACGGGTTGTTCCTCCCGATGGGCGCCAACAAGGCCATGCGGATGCAGGGGGCCTGGATCACCGAGGCCGAGATCCTCAGCGTCGTCGGGCACTGCAAGAGCCAGCTCGAGCCGACCTACCGCGAGGACGTCACCGGCCAGCAGCAGGCCAAGCGGGAGATCGACGACGACATCGGCGACGACATGGAGCTGGTCGTCCAGGCCGTCGAGCTGGTCGTGTCGACCCAGTTCGGCTCCACGTCGATGCTGCAGCGCAAGCTGCGGGTCGGCTTTGCCAAGGCCGGACGGCTGATGGACATCCTGGAGTCCCGCGGCGTCGTCGGGCCCAGCGAGGGGTCGAAGGCGCGGGACGTGCTCATCAAGCCCGAGGACCTCGACGAGGTCGTTGCCACCTTGCAGCAGGGGGAATGACATGACCGATGTGATGGTCGACGAGCGCGAGACCGAGACCGCCCCGACGCCGCACGAGGACCTGCTGGTACGTCGCAACGGCGCGTTGTTCGCCGCCGTCGCGCTGCTGTCGACCGTGGTGGCCCTCGCGTACATCTGGCGCGGGGTGCAGGGGTCACTGGCCGGGTGGGTCGTCGTCGGCGTGCTCGCTGTGGTCGCGCTCGTACACCTGCGCGGCTGGCTCGACGCCCGCACGCCGCTGCTGGTCGCCGATCAACGCGGGGTGCGGGTGCGCCTCGGACGGTCCTGGACCGGATACGCGTGGGACCAGCTCGCCGACGTCCAGGTGCACCCGCGACCGCACCTGCTCGGCGACGGCAGGATCGTGGTGCGCCCGCTCACCGGCACGGTGTACGAGGTGCGGGTCGGCGCCATCTCGACCTCCTCCCGCCACGACCTGGGCCGCGCCCTTCTCGCCCTCGCCGACGGACGCACCACCGTGCTCGCTCCCGAGGACGGCACTCGTGGCGCCGACAACGAGGTGCGGCCCGCCCCGCCGGCCGTTGTGGTGGGTCCCACGAGCGAGTCCGACGCTGCGGAGGCGTCCCGTGTCCAAGAGCATCCGCGCCAGCCCTCCGGTGCCAGTCCCGCTCGGCCGACCCTCGAGGCAGAGTCGCCGCGTCGGCGGGCCGTTCGCGCCGACGTACGGCGCGGCACGCCGGTGACCGCGAGCGCACTCGCGCTGTCGACTCCCGGCGAGCGTGCCGAGGTACGGCTGCCCGAGCAGACGCAGGTGCGCGGTACGGAGAGCCGGGTGGGCCTCGTCCTCGAGCACGTGACGTCGCCGGATCCAACCGAGGTGACCCCCTACACCACGCCGGTCAACACGGGCGCCCTCGCACCAGCGGAGCTCCCCGCCGACCCCGTCATCGGCTCTCAGCTCGCACAGGCGCGCAACCGCCTGCGAGTCAGCGTCGACCAGATCGCAGAACGCACCCGGATCCGACCTCACGTCATCGAGGCGATGGAGGTCGACGACTTCACGCCCTGTGGCGGTGACTTCTACGCCCGCGGGCACCTGCGCCGTCTGGCCTCGGTGCTCGGTCTCGACCCCGACCCGCTGGTCGAGCTGTACGACGCCCGGTACGCGCACGGTCCGATCAGCGCCAGTGCCGTGTTCTCCGCCGAGCTCGGGTCAGGCCCCGGCGCAGCCGTACGAGGCACCCGTGGCGGACCCAACTGGACAGCTCTCCTCGGCGTCGTCGTCGCCCTCATGGTGTTGTGGGGGGTTGCGCAGTGGGTGGCCGGGGACGAGGCGACACCGCTGCGCACTCCCAACGCGCAGACGCCGAGCAGCTCCGCGGAACCCGACCCGGACCGCTTCGACGGGATCGGCACCAAGCCGCGCGCGGTGAGCGTCCGGGTGGTCGAGGACACGCTGGTGCGCGTGGAGGACGAGTCAGGCGCCGCCATCTGGATGGGCCGCATGCAGGCCGGTGAGTCGCGTCGGTGGCCGGTCACCGGGGAAGTCACAGTGCGGGCGCGCAACGCCGGCGCCGTCACCGCACAGCTGGGGACCGACGACCCCGTCGTTGTCGGGTCGGCGGACGCGCCGGACGAAGTGACCCTGGGCACGAGCTGACGCGGTGGCCGGGCGCCCGAGGTTGTGGTTCAGGTGAGCCATACTGAACCGATCTCATGACTGCCTCCCGCACGGCGCCTGCGCCAAACCCCCTCGAGCTGCCGACTGTCGCTGTGGTGACGCTGGGCTGTGCCCGCAACGACGTCGACTCGGAGGAGCTGGCCGGTCGGCTGGAGGCTGGCGGGTTCCGGCTGGTGGACGAGCCCGCCGAGGCGACCACCGTGCTGGTCAACACCTGTGGGTTCGTCGAGCAGGCCAAGAAGGACTCGATCGACACCATCCTGGCCGCCGCCGACCTCAAGGCTGAGGGCACGACCTCGTCCGTGGTCGCGGTGGGGTGCCTGGCTGAGCGGTACGGACGCGACCTCGCCGGTGAGCTTCCCGAGGCCGACGCCGTGCTGGGCTTCGACGACTATCCCGACATCGCCGACAGGCTTCGCTCCCTGGCGGCCGGTCGGGCGCACGTGCCTCACACGCCACGCGATCGCCGCAAGCTGCTGCCGATCTCGCCGGTCGACCGCGCCGCCACAACGGTGACCGCGCCGGGGCACGCTCCCGCTGAACCCGACCTGCCGGCGTCGGTGGCCCCCGCGTCAGGCCCGCGTCCGGTACGCCGCCGACTCGACGACAGCCCCACCGCTCCACTCAAGCTGGCTTCCGGTTGTGACCGCCGGTGCGCCTTCTGCGCGATCCCCGCCTTCCGCGGCTCGTTCGTGTCACGGCGCCCCGCCGACGTGCTGGCCGACGCACGCTGGCTGGCCGCATCCGGTGCACGCGAGCTGTTCCTCGTCAGCGAGAACTCGACGTCGTACGGCAAGGATCTGGGCGACCTGCGGCTGCTCGAGACGCTGCTGCCCGAGCTGGCCGCAGTGGACGGGGTGGCGCGGGTACGCGTGTCGTACCTGCAGCCGGCCGAGACCCGACCCACCCTTATCACGGCGATGACCTCGACACCGGGCGTGGTGCCGTACTTCGACCTGTCCTTCCAGCACGCGTCGGGCCCGCTGCTGCGCCGCATGCGCCGCTTCGGTGACGCCGAACGCTTTCTCGAGCTGCTCGCCACCGTTCGCGCGCAGGCGCCGACCGCCGGTGTACGCAGCAATGTGATCGTCGGCTTCCCCGGTGAGAGCGAGGCCGACGTGGAGGTGCTCACCGACTTCCTGGTCGCCGCCGAGCTCGACGCGGTGGGTGTCTTCGGCTACTCCGACGAGGACGGCACCGAGGCAGTAGGACTCGACGGCCACGTCGACGCCGACGAGATCCGTGCCCGTGTGGAGCACGTGACCGGCGTGGCCGACGACGTGAGCGCGGGGCGTGCGCATCGGCGTATCGGTGAGCGCGTCGAGGTGCTGGTCGAGGAGGTGGGGCCGGACGGGGTCGAAGGGCGAGCGGCCTGCCAGGGACCCGAGGTGGACGGCTCGACCACCGTGCTCGGGGTACCGGCTGCGACGCGGGTCGGCGACGTCGTGGTGGCCACCGTGGTCGACAGTGTCGGCGTGGACCTGGTCGCCTCGACCGACCCGCATGGTGGCGAGAGCAGGCCGGCGTGAGCGAGACCGCCGGCGGGCGCACCGCGCCACGTGCTCCCGCAGCGCCGTCCAACTGGAACCTCGCCAACGGCCTCACCCTGCTCCGGCTGCTGCTGGTGCCCTTCTTCGTCTGGTTCCTGCTGGAGGAGGGCGGCGAGGAGCCGGTCTGGCGCATCGCTGCCTTCGTGGTCTTCGTGCTCGCCGCCATCACCGACCGGATCGATGGCGAGCTGGCACGCCGGTGGGGGCAGGTGACCGACTTCGGCAAGCTGGTCGACCCGATCGCCGACAAGGCGCTGACCGGTGCCGCCTTCGTCGTCCTGTCCTATCTCGGCGAGCTGTCGTGGTGGGTGACCATCGTGGTGAGCGCGCGGGAGCTCGGCATCACGCTGCTGCGCCTGTGGGTGCTGCAGCACGGGGTCATGGCCGCCAGTCGCGGCGGCAAGATCAAGACCGTCCTGCAGGCGACCGCACTGAGCTTCTACATCCTCCCGCTGTCGGGCGTCCTGGCCGACATCGGTCACGTGCTGATGGCGGCGGCAGTGGCGGTGACCGTCCTCACCGGGCTCGACTACGTCGCACAGGCACTGCGCAACCGACAGGAGCGAGCGCAGGGGTGACAGCGCTGGCCGAGCAGGTCATCGCGGCGCTGCGTACGACCGGCAGCACGCTGTCGTGCGCCGAGTCGCTGACCGGTGGCCTGGTGTGCGCAGCGCTGGTCGACGTGCCGGGCGCCAGCGACGTCCTCGTCGGCGGGGTCGTGGCCTACGCGGCCCACGCCAAGGCATCGGTGCTGGACGTACCCGACGACGTGCTGGCCGAGCACGGCACCGTGCACCCCGTGACGGTCGAGCACATGGCCGATGGCGTGGCCCGGCTGTTGGGTTCGACCCACGCGCTGGCGACCACGGGGGTGGCAGGCCCCGGCCCGTCAGATGGTCACGCGGCGGGGACCGTGTTCGTGGCGGTGCGGTATCCGGGTGCAGGCTCGTCGAGCGACATCTCGGTGCGGGGCCTGCACCTGACCGGCGATCGCTCGGCGGTGCGTGCCGGCGCTGTCCAGGCGGTTCTTGCCCTGCTGCTCGAGGTGCTCTGACGCGTCGCCTGCTCGGCCGTATGCGCGACCTCTGTTCGAAACGACGGCCTTATCCCGCCGGCTTGTCGTTCGTGACGCTGGCGGCTGGTTGCTGCCCGACCGATGGCTCGACATTCATGCTGCCGGTGCAACCGCAATGTCGATAGATCCATCGACCCCCTCGGCTCTGCTCGCGATGCATCGACATTCCTGCCGCCGGCGCGGCTCAGATGTCGATAGGTCCCGACGGTGTCGGCCCGTGTCGCAGCTCACGTGGGGGCATGCGCGTCGGTCGCCCGGCCCCGAGATCGACGTCGAACGAACCGGGAAGCGCCGCGGCTTCGGCAGTGTTGTGCCTGCTGACGAGGACAGCCACGGGTACGGTGTCTGCACAGGGTCCCAGACAAGATGGGTGGAGGTGCAGGTCCGATGGTTGCTCTACGCGAGGTGCTCGGTGAGGTTCTGCGCTCCCACCGGATGCGCCGAGGACTCACACTGCGGCAGGTGTCGGCCGACGCCCGAATCAGCTTGGGATACATCTCCGAGGTCGAGCGGGGTCAGAAGGAAGCGAGCAGCGAGCTCATCGCGGCCCTGTGCACCGCTTTGGATGTGCCGCTGTCTCAGGTGCTCGGAGACGCGAGCGAGCAGATGCTGGTGGTGGAGCAGGGCGCTGACGCGTTGCCTGCGCGGGTGTCGGACCTGCCTGTGCGCAACGTCGCCACGTCACCGGTCGTGGCAGCCGCTTGAGCCTTCGCCGAGTTACGGCGACTGGATCGACGGGTCCCTAGGCTCGAAGCCGCAGGCCGCGGGGAGTGGCCACGAACCCGGCTTCCTCCAGTTGGGCGGCCAGGGCCGTGCCGTGCACCTGCTGGCCGTCGGCCCTCTCCACGGACAGTCGACCGAGAGACCCCGCCCGTACGGCTGCCGCCAGCGAGCGCACCGCGGGTCCCAAGTGGCTGGAGTCGGCAGCGAAGGTGAGCAGCGTCCGTCCGCCGCGTTCGACGTACACCGTCAAGCAGCCGTCCACGAGCACGACGAGGGCGCCGGCCTTGCGACCGGGCCGATGCCGCGTTCCGCCCTCACCCGCATCTGCTCGCTCCGGCCACGGGAGCGCGGCACCGTACGGGTTCGCCGGATCGGTCGCGGCCAGCGTGAGGGCGGTCGGCTCACCGTCGGCTGCGGCGGCGAACGTACGCAGCCGGTCCACTGCGCCACTCGTGCCGAACTGGGCGGCCCCGAGTGAGCCGACGAAGTAGCCGCGCCGGACCCGGCCGGTCTCCTCGAAGGCACTGAGCACCTTGTAGACGCCAGCGAACCCGCCTGGCACTCCTTCGCTTGCCACCGCTCCGCGGGTGACGACTCCGTGGCGGTCCAGCAGGACCTCGGCGTTGGCGTGTGCCCTTACGGTCGGGTCACCCTCGCGATCGGGCAGCATTGACCACCGCCCGGCCGCGGTGGGCGGTCCGGCTCGCATCGGCATGGTCGGTCGACCCAGGCCGCGCCTTGAGCGCGACCGCGGCGCTGACGGTCGGGACCGGTGCGTGGTGCGGGTGGATCGCGTCAGCGACCGCAGGGGGGCAAGAGTGTCGTTGGTGACGACACCGGCCCACACCAGGTCCCACAGGGTGCGTTCGAACGCTGAGTCGTCGGTCGAGCCCACGGCGTTCGAGAGCTGTCGGAAGAACCAGGCACCGCCTGAGCTGAGGGCCTTCAGTGTCTGGTCGTGCAGCTCTCCCAGCTCGAACTCACCGGGATCCCCGAGCGTCACACCGGCGCTGTCAGCGAGGTGCAGGCTCACCCAACCGTCCGACCCTGGCAGGGTGCCGCAGCCGGCCCAGATGACCTCACCCGTCGCCGTGAGCTCGTCAAGCATGGCGGGGGAGTAGTCGACGACTCGGGAGGCCAATACCAGCGGCTCCAGCGCACTGGCGGGAACGGGTGCTCCCGCGAGCTGTTCGACCACCTGCGCCACCCCGTCGATGCCGCGAAGCTTGGAGCCGACTTGCTGCCACGCGGGCAGGAAGCGCCCCAGCGCCGCCGGATCGACCGGTTCCACCTCCTGCCGCAGTGCGGCCAGTGATCGGCGCCGCAGCCGGCGCAGCACCTCGGCGTCACACCACTCCGCGCCGTGACCGCCGGGCCGGAACTCGCCCTCGACCACCCGGCCAGCCGCCGCAAGCCGGCGCAGGGCATCGGTGACCACGGCAGACCCCAGCCCGAAGCGCACCGCGACGTCGGTGGCGACGAATGGCGCGTGGGTGCGTGCGTATCGGCTGACCAGGTCGCCGAGCGGATCCGGAACTGGGTCGAGGAAGGCGTCGGGGGTGCCGTAGGGCACCGGCACGCCCAGCGCGTCCCGCAACCGGGAGGCGTCCTCTACCGCGATGACCCACGCCTCGCCGGCGTAGCTCACCTCCAGTGCGCGACGAGCCCCGATCAGCTCGGCCACCGCGACGTCGACAGGCTCATCGTCGAGGCATCGTGCCTCGAGCTCGGCGCGGGTGAGCGGACCGAGCAGGCGAAGGAGATCAGCGACTCCTTCGACGCCTCGAGCGCGGCGATCGGGTGCGAGCCGCTGCAGCTCAGCCTCGGTCTGCTCGAGCACGTCGAGGTCGAGGAGGTCGCGCAGCTCGGCCCGGCCGAGCAGCTCGGCGAGCAGGGACGGGTCGAGCGACAAGGCCGCCGCACGGCGTTCGGCCAAGGGGCTGTCGCCCTCGTACAAGAAGGCAGCCACGTAGCCGAACAGCAGGGAGCGGGCGAACGGCGACGGCGTGACGGTGACGATCTCGCTCAATGTCACCGCCCGGGAGTCCACCTCTCGCATCAGTCGCTTGAGGGCCGGAACGTCGTAGACGTCCTGCAGCACCTCCCGGACCGCTTCGAGAACGATGGGGAACGACGGGTACTCCCGTGCCACCTCGAGCAGCTGCGCCGAGCGTTGACGCTGCTGCCACAGCGGACTGCGTCGTCCGGGGTCTCGTCTTGGCAGGAGGAGGGCGCGGGCGGCGCACTCGCGGAAGCGTGATGCGAACAGTGCCGATCCGCCGACCTCCGCGGTGACCAGATCGTCGATCTCCTCCGCCTCGAATGTGAAAAGGTCCGCCCCGGGTGGGTCGGCGTCTGTGTCCGGCAGCCGCACGACGATGCCGTCGTCGCTGGCCATCGCCTGTCCGTCCACCCCGTAGCGCTCGCGTAGCCTCGCCGCGACCGCCAGCGACCACGGCGCATGAACCTTCAACCCGTACGGGGAGTGCAGCACCACCCGCCAGTCGCCCAGCTCGTCGCGGAACCGCTCCACGACGAGCACCCGGTCGTGCGGTACGCGACCGGTTGCCTCCCGCATCTCTGCGAGGAAAGCGACCAGGTTGTCTGCCGCCCACTCGTCAAGGCCGGCGTCTCGGCATCGCGATAGCGCCTTGTCGTTCGCCGCCGAGGACAGCTCGCGAACGAATGCGCCCAGGGCCGCCCCCAGCTCGGCAGGCCGACCGAGCGTGTCGCCCTTCCAGAACGGCAGCCGCCCTGGCTGCCCGGGGGCGGGGCTGACCACGACCCGGTCGTGGGTGATGTCCTCGATCCGCCAGCTCGTCGTGCCGAGCGCGAAGATGTCCCCGACGCGCGACTCGTACACCATCTCCTCGTCGAGCTCGCCCACGCGGGAGGCCCGTTCACCGACCATGAAGACACCGAACATGCCGCGGTCGGGGATGGTGCCGCCCGACGTCACAGCCAGCCGCTGGGCGCCCGGCCGCCCGGAGATGGTGCCGCCCACCCGGTCCCAGACAACCCGGGGGCGCAGCTCGGCGAACCGGTCGGACGGGTAGCGACCGGCAAGCAGGTCGAGCGTGGCGTCGTAGGCAGAGCGAGGCAGCGTCGCGAAGGGCGCCGCCCGGCGCAGCAGCGCGAACCAGTCCTCGACGTCGAGGTCGTCCATGGCCGCGGCAGCGACGGTCTGCTGAGCGAGTACGTCGAGCGGGTTGGCGGGCATCGCCAAAGCCTCGATGGCACCCGAGCGCATGCGCTCCACCGCCACCGCTGCCTGCACGAGGTCGGCACGGTGCTTGGGGAGCACGACCCCGCGCGAGACCTCGCCGACCTGGTGCCCGGCTCGGCCGACGCGCTGCAGGCCGCTGGCCACCGACGGCGGCGCCTCGACCTGGATCACCTGGTCGACCGCGCCCATGTCAATGCCGAGCTCGAGGCTCGAGGTGGCGACCACGCACGGCAGTCGACCGGCCTTGAGGTCGTCCTCGATCAGCGCCCGCTGCTCCTTGCTGACCGAGCCGTGATGGGCTCGAGCGATGACCGTCGGCGCCCCGGCGGAGCTGTCGGACTGCCCCATGAGCTCGGCCGGAGGCCGCCCCGGCGCCGCCTCGTCGAGAGCGCCCGGCTCGGCGCGCTCGGTCGCGATCTCGTTGAGCCGAGCGGTGAGCCGCTCGGCCAGACGGCGTGAGTTGACGAACACGATCGTCGAGCGGTGCTGCTCCACGAGATCGACGACACGGGCCTCGACGTGCGGCCAGATCGACGCAGAGGCGCGCGGCGCCGTCGGGTCAGCGATCTCCAGATCGTCGAGCGAGGCGACTCCACCGGGGTAGACGTCGCCGGCCTCGCCGCGTGGCTGGGTGCCCGTGCTGCCCAGCTCGCTCATGTCGGCGACCGGCACAACGACGGACAGGTCGAACCTCTTGTCGGCCGGAGGGGACACGACTCGCACCGGCGTGGAGCCACCGAGGTAACGGGCGACCTCCTCCACGGGTCGGACGGTCGCGGACAGCCCGATGCGCTGCGCCGGTCGCTCCAGCAACGTGTCGAGGCGTTCCAGTGAGACTGCGAGGTGGGCACCGCGCTTGGTGCCCGCGACGGCGTGCACCTCGTCCAGGATGACGGTCTCCACGGAGCGCAGGGACTCCCGTGCGGCCGAGGTGAGCAGCAGGAACAGCGACTCGGGCGTGGTGATCAGGATGTCGGGAGGCGTACGGGCGAAGAGGCGCCGCTCGGCTGAAGGGGTGTCGCCGGACCGCACCCCCACGGTCACGTCGGGCGTACGCAGGCCCAGGCGGAGAGCGGTCTGGCGGATGCCGACCAGCGGTGCTCGCAGGTTGCGCTCGACGTCGACGGCGAGCGCCTTCAGCGGCGAGACGTACAGGACGCGGCACCGGCGCTGTGCATCATCAGGCGGTGGTGCTGTGGCCAGGCCGTCAAGTGCCGACAGAAAGGCCGCCAGGGTCTTGCCCGAGCCCGTGGGCGCCACAACGAGCGCGTGCGCGCCGGCACCGATCGCATCCCAGGCGCCCACCTGAGCCGACGTCGGGGCGGGGAAGGACCCGGTGAACCAGGCCCGCGTCGGTTCGGAGAAGCGCGACAGCACTGCGGCGCAGTCAGGCACAGATGGCTGGCCGACCGCTGGGCTGGAGGCGGTTGTTCGTGGCACGCTGCCATCTTGCGCCACGCCACCGACAACGGCTCGGCGCAGCTTTCGCCGGCTGGGGATACCGGCAAACGGATCGAGTCTGTCGGAGGTGCGGGCTACTGTCGCCGCCGTGACAGAACCGATCGCCCCTGCTCCGGCGGGCCTCACGGACCCGGACCTTCATGATGACCGGCGAGCGCCCGGCGAGTCGTTGGTGCGAGCCCGCGGCCTGGTGAAGAGGTACGGCGACTTCGAAGCGGTACGGGGCATCGACATCGACGTGCGCCGTGGAGAGGCGTTCGGCTTCCTCGGGCCCAACGGGGCCGGCAAGACCTCCACCATGCGCATGATCGCCGCGGTGTCCATCGTCAGCGGCGGGACTCTGCAGGTGCTGGGCATGGACCCGGCCAAGGACGGTCCCGCGATCCGTGCTCGCCTGGGCGTCTGCCCCCAGGAAGACACGCTGGACACGGAGCTGACCGTGCGGGAGAACCTTGTCGTGTACGGCCGGTTCTTCGGCCTGTCGCGGGCCGAGTGCTCCCGCCGCGCCGACGAGCTGCTCGGCTTCGTCCAGCTGACCGACAAGGCCGGCTCGCGAGTCGTGGACCTGTCCGGCGGGCTGAAGCGCCGGCTCACCGTGGCACGGTCGCTGATCAACGAACCAGAGCTGCTCATGCTCGACGAGCCGACGACCGGCCTGGACCCACAGGCTCGCCATCTCCTGTGGGACCGGTTGTTCAGGCTGAAGCAGCAGGGCACCACGCTGCTGCTCACCACGCACTACATGGACGAGGCCGAGCAGCTGTGCGACCGGCTCGTCGTCATCGACGGCGGGGTGATCGTCGCTGAGGGCTCGCCAGCGCAGCTGATCCAGGAGCACTCAACTCGCGAGGTGTGCGAGCTGCGCTTCGAGATCGACGACCACGCCAAGATCGCCGACCAGGTCAGCGACTTAGGTGAGCGGGTGGAGGTGCTGCCCGACCGCGTGCTGATTTACGCCGACAACGGCGAGGCCATCGCGCAGGCCATCCATGACCGCGGACTCTCCGCGCGCGGCACGCTGGTGCGGCGCAGCGGGCTCGAGGACGTCTTCCTGCGGCTCACCGGTCGCTCCCTGGCGGACTGATGAGCTCGCTGACCACTGCGCATACCAAGCCCGCCGCGGGTACGGACGGCGCCGGAAGCCTGGTACTGCGCCAGATCGACCACTGGCGGGTGCGCTGGCGACGCACCTGGCGGGGCAGCGCCATCACCAACTTCGTGCTGCCGGTGCTCTACCTGCTGGGCATGGGCATCGGTCTCGGCGCCTACGTCGACGAGGGCGGGGCGCAGGACTCTCTGGGCGGGCTGCCGTACCTCGACTTCATCGCTCCCGGGTTGCTGGCGACGACCGTGTTCCAGAACGCCGTCGGAGCCTCGACCTGGCCGGTGCTCGGGGCGCTGAAGTGGGACAAGACCTACTACGCCATGCTCGCCACCCCACTTCGCGTACGCGACATCCTGCTCGGCAACCTGTGGTTCATCGCGGCGCGGCTCACCCTCACCGGTGCGGTGTTCCTCGGCGTGCTGGTGGCCTTCGGCATCGCATCCTCGCCGTGGGCGCTGCTGGCGCTGCCGGCAGCCGTGCTCGTCGGCATGGCCCATGCCACGCCGTGCTTCGCCTACGCCGCGACCATCCAGCGCGAGACCGGCTTCATGCTGCTGTACCGACTCGGCGTCGTGCCGATGTTCCTGTTCTCCGGGGCGTTCTTCCCGATCTCGCAGCTGCCGACTGTGCTGGAGTGGGTGGCCCGGGTCCTGCCGTTGACGTCGGGGGTCGAGCTGCTGCGCGACCTCGTGCTCGGCACACCGGATCTCGGTCGCGACCTGCTCTATGTCGCCTACCTGGCGCTGTGGGTGCTCGCCGGCTTCTGGCTGGCCGACCGTCGCCTGGCCCGGCGACTGGGAGACGGCTGACATGGCGACCGTCCTCGGCCCCCGGGTCGTCCCGACCAGGGTCGGACACCAGCCGTTCTGGCATCTGGTCGGGCGCAACGTCACCGTCTACCGGCGCGACTGGGTCGTCTTCATCACCGGCTTCTTCGAGCCGCTGCTCTATCTGCTGTCCATCGGGATAGGCATCGAGCAGCTCGTCGGCGAGTTCCGGCTGCCCAACGGCCAGGTCGTCTCCTACACCCAGTTCGTGGCGCCGGCGATGCTCGCAGCCTCGGCCATGAACGGAGCTTTGTTCGACACCACCTTCGGTGTCTTCTTCAAGCTCAAGTACGAGAAGGTCTACGACGCCGTGCTCGCGACTCCGCTGCGTCCGCGCGACGTGGCCGCCGGTGAGCTCATGTGGGCTGTGCTGCGCAGCGGTGTCTACTCGGTGATGTTCGTGGCGGTGATGGCCGTGCTCGGCCTGACCCCCTCATGGTGGGCGGTGCTCGGCGTGCCGGCGGCGATGCTGATCGGCTTCGGGTTCGGCGCCGTCGGCATGGCGCTCACCACGTGGATGCGCTCGTGGCAGGACTTCGACTTCATCACCCTGACCGTGTTGCCGATGTTCTTGTTCTCGGCCACGTTCTACCCCCTGGAGCGCTACCCCGACAGCGTGCAGTGGCTCGTCCAGGCCACGCCGCTGTACCAGGGGGTCGTGCTGTGCCGAGGCGTGGTGACCGGATCGTTCACCTTCGACATGGCGATCGCGGTGGCCTACCTGGTGGTCATGGGCGTGCTGGGCCTGGTTGTCGCCTCACGCCGATTCGGTCGCCTGCTGCTGCGGTGACCCCGAGGCAGAGCCTCCGCTCAGCTCGGCATGGTTGTCGGCCAGCATCTCCTCGAAGAGGGCCAGGCTGTCCTCGAGGGCCCAGGACAGGTGCCCGAACGCCTCGAGCGTGACCATCCCGTACAGCTTGGCCCACTGCCGGACGAACACGTAGCGCAGGGGCAGGGGGAGCTCGTGACCGGTGGTGGAGCTGGCTTCCAGCATGCTCCGCAGGCGTGGATCGATGTCCTCGAGTTTCGGGACGACGATCAGACCCCGCTGCCAAAGCTGCGCGAAGATCTCGCCGAACACCTGACCGAAGGCCTGCCCGCCTTGATGGGTACGGCTGGTGGCCTGGTTCAGTGTCGCAGTCAGCGGGTTGGCGAACAGCAGGCCGTACTCGTTGCGATGTGTCAGCGCCCAGCCGCGGAAGGCGTGTGCCATCGCGGTCAGGCGTCCGGGCAGGTCGTCGGCGTCGACGGCGTCGCGGGCTGCAACCAGCTCCGCGAGAAGCTGGTCGTACAACGCGCCACCGACCTGGTCGACGAGGTCCTCGTGGTCTCGTACGTAGCGGTACAGCGCTGGGGCCGTCATGCCCACGGATCGGGCGACGGCACGCATGCTCAGCTCGTCGCCATCGGCGACCATCTGCTGGGCGGCCGCCACGATCTCCTCACGGGTTGCGGCGCGCAGGCGGTCCCGACGAGTCGTCGACCGATCTTCTGAGTTGCGCTTGACCTCGACCATGGTTGCCAGCATAGTGAACATCGTTAACGGTGAACACCGTTAACCAAGATGACCACTGATAACGAGGAGATGCCATGGACCGCTGGGGCCGATGGGTGGCTCGCCGCAGGTGGGCAGTGCTGATAGCTGGCCTGCTGGCCACCGTGCTCGCCGGTATCACCGGACTGGGAGTGTTCGGCTCGCTGTCCGACGGAGGCTTCGAGGATCCCGAGAGCGAGTCGGCGCGCGCCACCGCGCTGGTCACGGAGACCTTCGGGGCGACGCAGGCGGACGTGCTGGTGCTGTACAGCCACCCCGACGGCCTGCGGGTCGATGAGCCGGCGTTCGAGCGGTCGGTGCGCCAAACCGTCAGCGCGCTGCCCGCCAGCGACGTCGTCTCTGCCCCCACCACCTACGACGGGGTGCCCGGCTTGGTGTCCGACGACGGCCAGACGACCCTCGTACCGATCACGCTGGCCGCAACCGACGAGGAGGCTCGCGCCGAAGCGTACGAGCGGATCATCGACCGCCTCGACGCGCCGGGGCTCACCGCGGAGATCGGAGGTCCCAGTGCGATCTTCAGTGACGTCGGAGAGCAGGTGGGCGAGGACATCGCTCGGGCCGAGTCGCTGACCATGCCGCTGGTGTTCCTGCTGAGCCTCGTGATCTTCGGAAGCCTGGTGGCGGCGCTGATGCCCGCCCTGCTCGGGGGAATCGCCGTACTCGGGTCCTTCGCGGTGCTACGTGCCATCACCACCGTGTCGGACGTGTCGATCTTCGCGCTCAACATCATCACGCTGCTGGGAATCGGACTCGCCATCGACTACGCGCTGTTCGTGGTGAGCCGCTTCCGTGAGGAGCTGGCCAAGGGCCTGGACACCCCGTCCGCGGTGGCAGCCACCATGAGCACCGCCGGTCGCACCGTCGCATTCTCCGGGCTGATCGTCGCCGTCTCGCTGTCGTCGCTGCTGCTGTTCCCGCAGCTGTTCCTGCGGTCGATGGGCTTCGGAGGCGTCGCTGCGGTCCTCGTCGCCATGGTCGCCGCGCTGACCATCCTGCCGGCCCTGCTTGCGATACTCGGCCCGCGCATCGACGCCGGCAAGATGCCGTGGCGGCGGTCCCGAGGCGGCCGTGCGCCTGCACAGACCGACGATCACGGTGCGTGGGCGCGCATCGCCGCCGTCGTGATGCGCCGGCCGGTGACCGTGCTGGGCGCCGTCACGGTGGGTCTGCTCGCCCTGGGGCTGCCGTTCCTGCGGGTTGAGTGGACGGACGTCGACGAGCGGGTGCTGCCGGTCGGCACCGAGAGCCGCTCGGTGTCGGAGACGGTCCGCGCCGAGTTCCCCGGCCAGGGGATCGAGCAGGCTCAGGTCGTCGTCTCGGGTGCAGTCAGCGAGAGTGATCTTGGCTCCTACACCGAGTCGCTCGCCGGCCTGGCGCAGGTGCAGGACGTTGCCGTCACCGAGCGCACGGACGACGTCGCGGTGCTGGACGTCGCCTACGCCCTGGACGCGGCGAGCCCCGCCGCTCGTGAGCTGGTCGAGCAGCTGCGCGCGGTTCCGGCGCCGTCGGGCGCCGAGGTGCTGATCGGCGGAACCACGGCCCAGTTCGTCGACCTGCTCGACTCCCTCGGCTCCACGCTGCCGTGGATGGGGCTGATGATCGCGATCGCGATGCTGGTCCTGCTCTTCCTGGCGTTCGGGTCGGTCGTGCTGCCGATCAAGGCGGTGCTCGTCAACGCAGTCTCGGTGACGGCTTCCTTCGGCGTGGTGGTGTGGGTCTTCCAGGACGGCAACCTGTCCGGCCTGCTGGAGTTCACTCCGATGGGCGGCATCGACGCCACCCAGCCGATCCTGATGCTGGCCATCCTCTTCGGCCTGTCCATGGACTACGAGGTGTTCCTGCTCTCGCGGATCCGTGAGCAGTGGGATCGCACCGGGGACAACACCCTGGCCGTCACCACCGGGCTGCAACGAACCGGCTCGATCATCACCAGCGCCGCGTTGCTGCTCGCCATCGTCATCGGCGCGTTCGCCACCTCCGGGATCACCTTCATCAAGATGATCGGCGTGGGCATGCTGGTGGCCATCGTGATCGACGCCACCGTCGTACGGATGCTGCTCGTGCCCGCCGCGATGCGACTGATGGGGTCCACCAACTGGTGGGCACCTGCCCCGCTCGCCAGGTGGTGGCAGCGCCATGGTCTGCACGAGACGGCGCCCGAACCGGAGCCGAGGGAGACCCAGCCCGCACTCGTCGGGTGAGGGTCTGCTCGTCCCGGCGGCTGCACATAATGGCCGGGTGAGGCATAGCGAGTTCTGGGCGCGCATGGAGGCACACCTGGGCGTGGGCTACGCCCAGGTGTGGGCGTCCAGGCAGGTGATCGGCGACCTCGGCGGCCGCACGGTCGACCAGGCGCTGGCTGCCGGCGAGGAACCCAAGCAGGTGTGGCGCGCCGTGTGGTCGACGCTCGAGCTGCCCGCTCGCGATCGCTGAGGGATCCCACCGGCGTGTCGGCTGCTTCGAACAGGTGTTCGGCCTAGGCTCAGCTTGTTCGGAGGCTGTTCGCTCAGCTTCTTGTCCACAGCCCCGGACGGCCTGCGCAGTTCTGTCGGACCGCGCCTTTAGGT
The DNA here is from genome assembly GCA_035645475.1 of Nocardioidaceae bacterium. Classification (GTDB taxonomy): domain Bacteria; phylum Actinomycetota; class Actinomycetes; order Propionibacteriales; family Nocardioidaceae; genus DASQMN01. The sequence goes on along the minus strand of DASQMN010000103.1, from coordinate 4,644 downwards.
TCCACGACGAAGCCACCAACACCTCTCAGTGATCGGACGGAAGACAGATGGCCGCCGCAGACCGTGACAAGGCACTCGACACCGCGCTCGCGCAGATAGACCGGCAGTTCGGCAAGGGATCGGTGATGCGCCTCGGTGACGAGGTGCGTGCCCCGGTCGAGGTCATCCCGACCGGCTCCATCGCTCTCGACGTGGCCCTCGGCATCGGCGGCCTGCCACGCGGCCGTGTCGTGGAGATCTACGGGCCGGAGTCGTCTGGCAAGACCACGGTCGCGCTGCATGCGGTGGCCAGTGCACAGCGCGCAGGGGGCATCGCCGCCTTCATCGACGCCGAGCATGCTCTCGACCCGGAGTACGCCCAGCGGCTCGGCGTCGACACCGACGCTCTTCTGGTCTCCCAGCCCGACACCGGTGAGCAGGCACTGGAGATCGCCGACATGCTGATCCGCTCCGGCGCACTGGACATCCTGGTCATCGACTCCGTCGCCGCGCTCGTGCCGCGAGCCGAGATCGAGGGCGAGATGGGTGACTCGCACGTCGGCCTGCAGGCGAGGTTGATGAGCCAGGCGCTGCGCAAGATGACGGGCGCGATCAGCGGCGCCGGCACGACCATGATCTTCATCAACCAGCTTCGCGAGAAGATCGGTGTGATGTTCGGTTCTCCCGAGACCACGACCGGCGGCCGGGCGCTGAAGTTCTACTCCTCGGTCCGGCTCGACGTCCGTCGCATCGAGACTCTGAAGGACGGCACGGAGATGGTGGGCAACCGCACCCGCATCAAGGTCGTCAAGAACAAGGTCGCCCCACCGTTCAAGCAGGCCGAGTTCGACATCATGTACGGCCAGGGCATCAGCCGTGAGGGTGGCCTGATCGACGTCGGCGTCGAGGCGGGACTCGTCCGCAAAGCCGGCGCTTGGTACACCTACGAGGGTGACCAGCTCGGCCAGGGCAAGGAGAACTCGCGTGGGTTCCTGCGCGACAACCCCGACCTTGCCGACGAGCTCGAGAAGCGCATCAAGGAGAAGCTCGGCGTCGGGCCGAGCATCGCTGACGCTGACGAGCCGGTGGCAGGCCCGACCAACATCGACTTCTGAGCCGCATGTCCGGAGCCCGCGGGTCGCTGAGACCTCCCGCCGACGTCACCGACCGGGGTCCTGCTGAGGACCCCGAGTCTGTGGCGCGTCGAATTCTGCTGGCTCGGTTGACCGATCAGCCGCGCACGCGGGCTGAGCTGGTTGGCTTCCTGGCCGCCAAGGACGTGCCCGACGAGGTGGCAACCCGGCTCCTCGACCGGTTCACCGAGGTCGGACTGATCGACGACGCCGCGTTCGCACGCGCCTGGATCACCTCGCGGCTCGCCGGCCGGGGGCTGGCCCGGCGTGCACTGGCGAGCGAGTTGCGTCGCAAAGGAGTGTCGGACGAGGTCGCCCGCGAGGCGCTCGACGAGATCGACCCCGACGACGAGGTGATGGCCGCCCACCGGCTGGTACGCCGCAAGCTGCCGGGCATGGCGAGGCTGACTCCGGACGTCCGCACGCGACGTCTCGTCGCTCTGCTGGCTCGAAAGGGATTTCCAGCCGGCGTGGCCTTCGCGGTCGTACGAGCCGAGATCGCCGAGGCGGCGGAGCTCCTCGACTCCGCTGAGTTGTCCGACGGCGGTTGACCGGCGGCGACATTCGACCGACTCGGTGCACCACCCCGCCGACGTTCACATCCGTCGCCGACACTGGCCACGCCGTCACAATGGGCGTGCCCGCGAGTGCCGACGTCTGGAGCCACAGTGTTGCGACGCAGTCGCCCCCGGGCAAGCCCTTCGATACGACGGCCTGGTCACCGGAGCCGCTCGGGCTTGAGCCGCCTGCTGCCGAGAGTCGCGATGTGCTCGGCGCTCGTGTTGATGGCCGCCTGCAACGACTCATCCGAGCCGCTCCCCGAGGCGGAGGCGACGTCGTCAGCCGAGATGGAGCCCGCCGACTCCGCGACGTCCAAGTTGTCTCCGACACCGTCTGAGCCGGCGACGTCGGACCCGGAACCGCCCGACCCCTCGACCTCTTCGACGTCGCCGGCGCCTCGACCCGCCGTCTTCACACCAGCGCGCGCCATGCGCGACATCCGCACGCTCGCCAAGGACATCGGGCCTCGGGAAGCGACGTCGGCGGCCTTCTACCGAGCCGCCGCCTTGGTGCAGCGCCGCTTCCAGGAGCTCGGCTACGCCACGAGCCGGCAGCCGGTGCGGGCACCCGCGGGACTGTCGTGGGGAGTGCCCGTCGACGCCGGTCGATCCGTCAACGTGGTCGCCGACCCCGTGCTTTTCGACCCGGACGCCCCACATCTGGTTGTGGGCGCGCATCTGGATACCGTTCCGCAGGCACCGGGTGCCGAAGACAACGCCTCCGGCGTGGCCGCCGTGCTCGAGCTCGCTCGGCTCGCAACGAGCGCCGAAACGCGGCTGCCGGTGCGATTCGTCGCGTTCGGCGCAGAGGAGCCACGCGGCGAGGGCGAGGCCTGGCACCACTTCGGCTCGAAGCGCTACGTCGATCTCCTCGACCGGAGGGGTCGCGAGGCCTTGCGCGGCATGGTCTCGCTCGACCGCGTCGGGGTGAGCGCTCCGGCGGTACCGGTCTGTACCGGGGGCGCAGGCAGCACAGCGGTGCAGCGTTCGGTTCTCCGGGCCGCCAGAGGCGTCGGAGTGTCGGCCGAGGCATGCGTCAACACCGGCAGCGATCACTACTCGTTCGAGCTGAAGGGAATGTCGGCCGCCCGCGTGGGCGGCGTGTCGTATGGCGCCTACCACTCGGAGGCGGACCTGCCCAAGGTCGTGGACCCTGACCAGCTCGATCGCGTCGGACGCATCGTCTGGGCATGGCTCACTGCCCGCTGACGCGGGCGTCTCGGCGCCGATCGCCGTCGGCTGGCGTACCGTCTACCACCGGCGGAAGCGCTCATTGACAGTCATCCAGGAGACCAGGCGTGCGGATGTTCCTGTGGTTCGTCGAGCTGACGGCCATCGCCGCTGCGGCGGTCAGCATCTACGCGCAGAACTACGCAGCCATGCTCTTCTACGGCTTCGTGTCCGTGGTGCTTCCCCTGCTCGCCTACCGCAGCGCGAACCGGCCGTCGAGCGACAGCAGGATCGACGGGAAGACCCGTGACGACGCCATCCGCGCCTTCCTGGTGTGGGACGCGGTGCTGGCGGTCGTGGCGATGCTCTGGTTCACGGTCAGCCTGAAGGCCGACGGTGGCCCCTACCTGGCGCTCGCCCTCTTCTGCCTGGCTTGCCTCGGCGTGACGCTCACGTTGACCTACGTGATGTGGCGCCGAGTGCCGGCCGACTACGTCTACGGGGCATCCAAGCGCTGACCGGCGTAGTGGTCGACCAGGGCGCTGTACCGGGCCTCCGCAGCCGGCGAGTGTCCACGGCTGCCATGCGAGAATCGCGCCATGTCCGCCCCCGCTCTGGCTGAGTTCCGCACGTACCAGGTGCGCACGTACGGCTGCCAGATGAACGTGCACGACTCCGAGCGGCTCGCGGGTCTGTTGGAGCAGGCGGGGTACGCCCGCGCCGACGAGCACGACGACGCCGACGTGGTCGTGTTCAACACCTGCGCGGTACGCGAGAACGCCGACAACCGGCTGTACGGCAACCTCGGGCACCTCGCTCCGGTGAAGGCGTCGCGCCCGGGCATGCAGATTGCCGTCGGCGGCTGCCTGGCACAGAAGGACCGCGCCGAGATCACCCGCCGAGCGCCGTGGGTCGACGTCGTCTTCGGCACCCATAACCTCGGCTCGCTGCCGGTGCTGCTCGAGCGTGCCCGCGTCCAGCAGCAGGCTCAGGTGGAAATCCTCGAGTCGCTCGAGGTCTTCCCGTCCACGCTGCCCACCAGGCGCGAGTCGGCGTACGCAGCGTGGGTGTCGATCTCGGTCGGCTGCAACAACACCTGCACGTTCTGCATCGTGCCGAGCCTTCGCGGAACCGAGCAGGACCGCCGTCCAGGCGACGTGCTCGCCGAGGTTCAGGCGATGGTCGACCAGGGTGTCATCGAGGTGACGCTGCTGGGTCAGAACGTCAACTCCTACGGCGTGGGCTTTGGTGACCGCCTCGCGTTCGGCAAGCTGCTGCGTGCCTGTGGCGACGTGGACGGATTGGAGCGGGTGCGCTTCACCAGCCCGCACCCGCGCGACTTCACCGACGACGTGATCGACGCGATGGCCAGCACCTCCAATGTGATGCCGCAGCTGCACATGCCGTTGCAGTCCGGGTCGGACACGGTGCTGCGAGCGATGCGGCGCTCGTACCGGCGCGAGAAGTACCTCGGCATCCTCTCGCGGGTCCGAGCGGCCATGCCCGAGGCCGCCATCAGCACCGACATCATCGTCGGCTTCCCCGGCGAGACCGAGGCCGACTTCGCCGAGACGCTCGAGGTCGTGCGTGAGGCGCGGTTCGCGCAGGCGTACACGTTCCAGTACTCACCCCGACCGGGCACGCCCGCGGCCACCATGGCCGACCAGCTGCCCAAGAAGGTCGTGCAGGAACGCTACGAGCGGCTCGTCGAGCTGGTCGAGGCGTCGGCGTGGGCGGAGAACAAGGCCCTCGTCGGCCGCCGCGTCGAGCTGCTGGTCGCCGAGGGTGAGGGCCGGAAGGAC
>DASQMN010000102.1:0-1764 GCA_035645475.1 Nocardioidaceae bacterium | reverse complement strand
GGTGGGATCTCCGCCCGGCATGCCCCTGCGGTAGGCGAACAGTCCTTGCATCGCGATCTGGCCCCGGCCACGCAGAAACAGACTGACCGTGCAGGCGAGCGCGAATGCCTCCGGGCCGGCTCGGGTCACGTCACAGTGCACATTGTCCCGGCCCACCCGCTTGCCGCGGTGATACACCCGTTCCCGAACGACCACATAGTCACCGATCGCGGGAGTCATGCCCGACAGGCATACTCCTCAGCCACCACGCTTGTCTATGGCAGCGTCGACGCGGCCTGTCCCACGCTGCACACGGTGCAGAGCGCACGCTGTACCGCTGTCCACGGTCACGTTCTCCAGCCCTCCACGTCGAGATCTTCGCCGAGCACGGCCGAGACTCGGCCTCTCCAGTTGCTTCCTGGTCACCCGAAGAGTGTCTCCCGAGAAGGCTTGTCATGGTGCGGGCGACACCCTACGGTCGTCGCAATCGATTTGCATGACCGTGCTCGTTCGGCCGTATCGGACGGTCGATGCCCCGGGGAGGCACCAGCGTGGAGCAGTCCACCGTCAGTCGACGTTCGTTCCTGACCGGCACCGCCGGCGCGCTGGCGACAGGGGCCGTGCTCGGCGGCGCCTCGTCAGCCTCCGCCCGGGCGCTCGCCTCCGGCCTGCCAGACACCGGGCGGCCACCGCTATGGGCGCAGGCAAGGCGCAGGGGCATCGTGTTCGGCTCCTCGATCGCCACCTGGCAACTGTCGCCTCGATACCCGCAGCTGCACGCCCGCGAGGCGGGGTTGCTGTTCACCGAGGACGACCTGCTCTGGTACCAGCTCAAGCCCACTCCGGACGCGCTCAACTTCGAGCCTGGCGACAGGATCATCGGGTTCGCAGAGCGGCATGACCAGCTCACCATCGGCGCCCACCTCGCGTGGGACGAGGGCTTCGGCGAAGGCTGGCGCGAGAAGGACCTGTGGGGCCTCAGCCGGAAGGAAGCGCGCCGACTCCTGTACGGCGTGATCCGTCGCCAGGTCGCCCACTACCGGGGTCGGATCAACGGTTGGATCGTGGCCAACGAGGTGTCGGACCCCTACGACGCCGACAAGTACGGCTTCCGCACCAACGTCCCGTGGTACGACACGATCGGCCGCAGCTACATCGAACGGAGCTTCCGAATCGCGCAGGAACAGGACCCGAACGCGCTGCGCATCATCAACGAGTTCGGCTTCGAGACCGAGAACGAGTGGGGTGACCGGCCCGAGCCCCGCAGACGCGCCTACCTCAAGGCGATCGACCGGCTGCTCGACCAGGGGGTGCCGGTGCAGGCGGTCGGGATCCAGGGCCACCTGCTGGCCGAGGACTTCGGGCGCAGATTCGACGAGCGCGGATACCGGGCCTTCTTGCGCGAGTTCGCCGACCGCGACCTGCCGGTCCTGATCACCGAGCTGGACGTGCTGGACGACGGGCTGCCCAAGGACCCGGAGAAGCGCGATCGGATGGTCGCCGACGTCTACCGCCGCTACCTCGACGTCACGCTGGACGAGAGAAACGTGAAGGCCGTGGTGGCCTTCGGTCTCACCGACCGCTACACCTGGCTCGACGAGGACCGGCCGCGCGAGGACGGCAGCCACCGGCGACCGCTGGCCTTCAGCCGGAAGCTGGAACCGAAGCCGGCGTACTACGCGATCAGTCATGCGTTCCGGCACGCCCCGCGTCGGCTGGCACTGTGGACGCTGAAGAAGGGCGATCCGGCCTAGGAGTCCAGCAGCGGCTCCGTCGCCGCGGCCA
>DASQMN010000101.1:0-7781 GCA_035645475.1 Nocardioidaceae bacterium | reverse complement strand
CCGATGACCAGCGCGTCGGTGACCGAGCCCCGGGGGGCTTCGCTCGACTCACCCCTTGTCCGGCTGCTGGCACTTCCGGCCATGGTCGGCATCGGCGCACTCGTCGCCCTGCAGACGCTGATCAACGGAGAGCTCGCCGCTGTGCTCGGCACCGGCGTACGAGCGGGCGTCGCCGCGGCCGTGGTCAGCTTCGGCAGCGGGCTGGTCGTGCTGACCGCGGCCGTCGCCGTGCTGCCCGGACCGCGGCGCGGGGTCGGCCGGCTCAGGACGGCGCTGACGGACGGCACCCTCCGCCCCTGGCAGCTGCTGGGCGGCATGGTGGGCGCCCTCATCGTCGCCGCGCAGGGCCTCTCGGTGGGGACACTGGGCGTGGCGCTGTTCACCGTCGCCGTGGTGGCCGGCCAGACCAGCAGCGGGCTGCTCGTCGACCGGGCCGGCCTCGGGCCTTCCGGCGCTCAGGCGGTCAGCTACGGGCGCGTGGTCGGGGCGGCCCTGGCTCTGGTGGCCGTCGTCTTGTCCACTCGTGGACGACTCGACGGCTCGGATGCCCTCACCGGAGCGGGCGTCGGCCTCGCCCTGTTGCCGCTGGTCGCAGGCTCGGCCACCTCGTGGCAGCAGGCGGTGAACGGCCGAGTGTCAGCGGTGGCTGGTCCGGTCGCGGCCGCCTGGAACAACTTCGTGGTTGGCCTCACCCTGCTGTTGGTGATGTGGCTGGTGTCGTTGCTCTTCCCCGGCGACCTCGAGACCTTCCCGGGTCCCTGGTGGGCATGGGTCGGTGGGGTCATCGGAGTCGTCTTCATCGCCTCCGCCGCACGGCTGGTCCGGGTTCATGGCGTGCTCGTACTGGGTCTGTGCTCCATCTCGGGGCAGGTGGTGGCCTCACTCGTCATCGATGCCGTCGTCGGGACCCCGCTCGGAAGCCTCAGCCTCGCCGGGGCAGCACTGACGTTGGTCGGCGTACTCATCGCAGCAGCAGCAAGCCGCTCCGGTCAGCCGGCGAGATAGGCATCGATCTCGGCCACCAGCCTCTGCCGCACCGGCGCCGGGGCGTAGGAGGCACGAACCGACGCCCGCGCCAGCTCGGCCGCCCCGGCATGGTCGAGGCCCAGCAGCCGGGCTGCGACCGCGTACTCGTCGCTGAGACTGGTCCCGAACATCCCGGGGTCGTCGGAGGCGATCGCGACGTCGATCCCGGCCGCCACCAGAGTCGGCAGCGGGTGCTCGTCGTACGACGCGACCGCCCGGGTGCGCAGGTTCGAGGTCGGACAGACCTCCAGTGCGATGCCACGCCTGGCGAGCTCGTCCATCAGGGCGGGGTCCTCCGCGGCGGCGATGCCGTGGCCGATGCGTTCCGCCCCCAGGTGCGTCACGGCATCGCGAATGGTCTGCGGGCCGGTCGTCTCCCCAGCATGCGGCACGCTGTGCAGGCCCAGCGCACGGGCTCTGGCGAAGATGTCGGCGAACTGGGCGCGCGGCACGCCTTGCTCCGGACCGCCCAGCCCGAAGCCGACCGTACCCTCCGGAGCGTGGTGCTCCACCCAGTCGATCGTGCGCAGGCCGGAGGCCTGGCCGAGCTCGCCCGGGATGTCGAAGACCCAGGCCAGCTCGACGCTCAGCTCCTCCCGCGCCCGTCGCCGTGCACACGTGAGCGCCTCCGCCAGCGCGTCGGCAGCGATCCCCTGCAGCAGGTGGCTGTCCGGGGTGACGGTCAGCTCGGCGTAGCGGACCTGCTGCGCGGCGAGGTCGCCGGCCACCTGGTACGTCAGCACCTCGACGTCCTCGGCGGTTCGTACCAGGGCGTTCACCGCGATGTAGACCTCGATGAAGTGCGCGAAGTCGGTGAAGGCGAAGAAGTCCAGCAGCGCATCCTGCTCGGTCGGCACGCCCCGCTCGGGGTGGCGTCGGGCAAGCTCGAGCACCGACTCCGGCGACGCCGAGCCGACCAGATGCACGTGCAGCTCGGCCTTCGGCAGAGCCCGGAGCCACCGCATGTCGACGGCTGCGCGGGCGGTAGGCATGCCTGTATCCAACCAGCGGTGGTTGTCCGGCTGCGCGGTGATGCTGACGGCGCGACACTGCGACACGGCCCGCCTTATCCAGCGACACGCCGTGACGCTGTCTTTTCCTCTATCTCATATCTGAGATACTCTTGGCCACCATGAGCGAGGACTATCTGAGCCGTATCGGTAACCTGATTCGCGACGCCCGCAAGCACCGCGGTCTGACCCAGAGCGAGCTGGCGGAGGTGCTCGGCACCAGCCAGAGCGCGGTCAACCGCATCGAACGCGGGCACCAGAACCTGTCCTTGGAGATGCTGGCGCGCATCGGTGAGGCACTGGACTCGGAGATCGTGTCCCTGGGCGCTGCAGGTCCCATGCATCTTCGAGTCGCCGGCGGCACCCGGCTGTCAGGATCCATCGAGGTCAAGTCCTCGAAGAACGCCGGTGTCGCACTGCTGTGCGCGTCGCTGCTCAACTCCGGCCGCACGACGCTGCGCAAGGTGGCACGCATCGAGGAGGTCAACCGCCTGCTCGAGGTGCTGGAGTCGATCGGCGTGCGCACCCGCTGGCTCAACGACGACAACGACCTGGAGATCGTCCCGCCGCCGGAGCTGCGTCTCGACCGCATCGACGCCGAGGCGGCGCGGCGCACGCGCAGCATCATCATGTTCCTCGGTCCGCTGATGCACCGCGAGAGCGAGTTCCAGCTTCCGTACGCGGGCGGGTGCAGCTTGGGCACCCGAACGGTCGAGCCGCACATGACCGCGCTGCGCCACTTCGGCCTCGAGGTCAAGGCCACCGAGGGCAGCTACCACGCTCGCGTCGACCCGGGTGTCGGCGCCGGACCGCGCACCATCGTGCTCACCGAACGGGGCGACACCGTCACGGAGAACGCGCTGATGGCAGCCGCCCGGCATGACGGCCAGACGATCATCCGCAACGCGAGCCCCAACTACATGGTGCAGGACCTGTGCTTCTACCTGTGTGCGGTCGGGGTGAGCATCGACGGGATCGGCACGACCACGCTGACGGTGCAGGGCCGGCCTACCATCAACGCCGACGTCACGTACGCGCCCAGCGAGGACCCGATCGAGGCGATGAGCTTGGTCGCCGCCGCGATCGTCACCGAGTCCGAGATCACCGTCTGCCGGGTGCCCATCGAGTTCATGGAGATCGAGCTCGCCCTGCTCGAGGAGATGGGCTTCAACTACGAGCGCAGCCCGGAGTACCTCGCCGAGAACGGCCGCACCCGCCTGGTGGACATCACCACGCATCCCTCGGTGCTGCACTCCCCCATCGACAAGATCCACCCGATGCCCTTCCCGGGTCTGAACATCGACAACCTGCCGTTCTTCGCCGTCATCGCAGCCACGGCGCAGGGTCAGACCATGCTGCACGACTGGGTGTATGAGAACCGGGCCATCTACCTCACCGAGCTGAACAAGCTCGGCGCATCGGTGACGCTGCTCGACCCCCACCGGGTGTTGATCGAGGGTCCGACACGCTGGCGCGGCACCGAGCTCATCTGCCCGCCTGCGCTGCGCCCTGCTGTGGTCATCCTGCTCGCGATGCTGGCCGCCAAGGGCACCTCGGTGCTGCGCAGCGTGTACGTGATCAACCGCGGCTACGAGGACCTCGCCGCCCGGTTGAACGCGCTCGGCGCACAGATCGAGACCTTCCGCGACATCTGAGGACGGGCGCCATCGTCCTCGCCCGACTCCCCTCCGGCGGCCATACTGAGCGGGTGACGCAGCGGCCGGGAGCGCGGTGGCCCGTGTACGACCGGCCCGGGCCGCTGGCCATGGCGCACCGAGGTGGCGCGACGTACCCGCCCAACCTGGGGGTGGAGAACTCCTCCGCTGCCTTCGCACGCGCTGTCGAGCTGGGATACCGCTGGCTGGAGACGGACGTGCACGCCTCGAGTGACGGGGTGCTGTTCGCCTTCCACGACACCACGTTGACCCGGCTCACCGGGCAGGACGGCTCGATCGCCGACCTGCACTCCACCCGGCTCGCTTCCGCCCGCATCGGTGGCACCGAGCCGGTGCCGACGCTGGAGAGCCTGCTGGTCGACCTGCCCGACGCCTGCTTCAACATCGACGTCAAGGACGAGCGCGCGGTGCAGCCGCTGATCGACCTGCTCGGGCGGTTCGACGCGTGGGGGCGGGTATGCCTTGCCTCGTTCGAGCAGCGTCGAGTGTGGCGCCTGCGCCGCCTGGCACCGGCTGGCACGGCGACGTCGGCCGGCCGACTGGAGGTGGCCGCCCTTCGGGCGACTCCGGCATGGCTGCCCTCCTGGGTGGACCGCGCTGCGACACCTCCACGGACGACCACCGTGTGGGACACCGTCGCCTGCGTCCAGGTACCGGTGCGCTTTCGAGGTGTACCGCTGCTGACGCCCAACTTTCTGCACACCTGTCACGCCCGGGGGCTGGCAGTGCACGCATGGACAGTGGACGAGCCAGCCGAGATGCACCGCCTGCTCGACCTTGGCGTGGACGGGCTGATAAGCGACCGCATCGACGTGCTCAAGGACGTCCTCGTCGAGCGCGGGCAGTGGGCGGACGCGTCGGCGTGACCACGGACACCGCTTCCTACCCGGACGCTGCCGCCCGGCACAGTGAGCAGCGCGCCTGGTACTGGTACGACTGGGCCAACTCCGCCTACGTGACGACCACCGCAACCGTCCTGTTCGCGCCCTACCTCACCAGCGTCGCCGAACGCGCGGCATGCGGCTTCGTCGGCGAGGAGGACCGGCCCTGCCGCGAGACCCTCGAGGTGCTCGGGCTGCAGCTCTCACCGGGTTCGATCGTCTTCTACGCGATCACGGCGACCACCTTGCTGTCCGCCGTCGTGCTACCGGTCATCGGGGCGATCGCCGACCGGAGCAGCAGCCAGCGCACCCTGATGGCGCGCCTGGCCTGGACCGGTGCCGCGGCGGCCACCGCGATGGGGCTGGTGGCCGGCACCAACTGGACGCTCGGGGTGGCTCTGCTCTTCGTGGCCAACCTCTCACTCGGCGGGTCGCTGGTCGTCTACGACGCCATCCTGTGCCGCATCGCGACCCCCGATGAGCGTGACCGCGTGAGCTCGCGGGGTTGGGCGCTGGGCTATCTGGGCGGTGGACTGCTGCTTGCGACCAATCTCGCTCTGGTCACCTTCGCCGGCTCGCTGGGCCTGTCGACCAGCACGGCCGTGCGGATCAGCCTGGTCGCGGCCGGAGTGTGGTGGGCGGCCTTCACCCTCATCCCGTACCGGGGGCTGCGCGACCGGGTCGCTTCGCTCCCGGACGAGCAGGCGGGACCACCCGGCTCCGGGCTGCTGCGCCGCAGCTTCGGCCAGCTGTGGACCACGTTGCGCAGCACGCGGCAGTACCCGCAGACGCTGCTGTTCCTGCTGGCGTACCTGTTCTACAACGACGGGATCCAGACGGTCATCGCCTCGGCGTCGGTCTACGGCGAGAAGGAGCTTGGCCTGGAGACGAGCTTCCTCATCCTGGCGATCCTGGTCGTGCAGTTCGTGGCGTTCGGTGGCGCCCTGCTCTTCGGCCGGGTGGCCGAATCATGGGGCAGCAAGCGAACCATCATCGCCGGGCTGACGGTCTGGTGCGCGGTCGTCTTCGCCGGCTACTTCCTGCCGGCGCGAGCTCCGGGGGCCTTCCTGGGCCTGGCGATCGGCATCGGCCTGGTGCTCGGAGGCACGCAGGCGTTGTCTCGCTCGTTCTACAGCCAGCTGGTCCCGGCCGGACGGGAAGCGGAGTACTTCAGCCTCTACCAGGCCTGCGAGCGCGGGACGAGCTGGCTGGGCACCCTGCTGTTCGGGCTCGTGTACCAGCTCAGTGGCTCCTACCGGCCGTCCATCCTGGCTCTGCTGATGTTCTTCGTCGTCGGGTTGCTGCTGCTCATTCCGCTGGATGCCCGCCGGGCGATCCGCGAGGCGGGGAACGAAGTACCGGCAACCGTCTGATAACGCCAGGAATACGCCGAAACCGCGTGGCCCGCGGTTCGCGGACCGACGGATCCGTCGCGGAACGAGCGCTGGGACGGGAACATCGCTTGGTATCCAGTCGTTGCAATCCTCAGGGGACGTGGTGTCGAACCTCCCCGTGAGTACCCGAATGAGTACCCAACGAGCGGCGCCTCGCCGCGACCGCCTCACGTGATGAGGCGAGAGATGGAGCCACCATGGCAGAGCGTTCACTGCGAGGAGCCCGGTTGGGTGCACAGAGCTTCGAGGACGAGCGTGGCGTCGAGATGGCCCCACGCCAGGACGTCGTCTTCGACTGCAGCAACGGCCACGCGTTCGCGATCACCATGGCCACCGAGGCCGATGTGCCGGCCGAGTGGGAGTGCCCACGTTGTGGCGCACGCGCCCGGCACCGTGAGGGTGCCGAGCCGGTAGCCAAGAAGGAGAAGCCTCCGCGTACGCACTGGGACATGCTGCTGGAGCGCCGCTCGATCGCTGAGCTGGAGGACATCCTCACCGAGCGCCTCGACCTGCTGCGCGCTGGTGAGATCGGTCCTGCTCACCTGCACCGCCCGACCAAGGCCAAGAGCCGCCGCAGCGCCTGAGCAGAACCGCAGAGCTCCGGCTCAGCGCCGCGGGAAATCCTCGGGACTCTCCGGGTCGATGACCTCCCCCTGCACCACTGTTCCGCCGAACGTCCCACCGAACGCCCCCGGCCGCTGAGCGCCCGGGGGCGTTCGCCGTACCGCGGCCCGCGTCGCCCGGCGGGCGAGGTAGCCCTGCAGCGCTCGCCGGGCGATGGGGCGGGTGAACGGCAGGATCAGGAAGAAGCCGGCGACGTCGGTGACGAAGCCAGGCGTCAGCAGCAAGGTCCCGCCGACCAGCACCAGGGCCGCATCGGTCAGCTCACGGGTCGGGAGGTGACCGGTTCGCAGTGACGAGGTCAGTGCCGCCCAGGCGGCGGTGCCTTCGCGCTTCACGACGTAGGCGCCGAAGGCGCTCTCCACCAGTAGCAGCACCACAGTGGGCAGCAGGCCGATCAGCTGGCCGACCTGGATGATGACGGCGATCTCCACGATGGGGACCACGAGAAACGCCAAGGGCAGCAGGCGCCACGGGCTCACGCTGCAACGCTCCGCGTGCTGGTGACACGGCGGGCAACCGCGACGAGCTGAGAAGCCCGGTGGCGTGCCCCCCAGGCCGTCACCCGCCACAACGCCTCGCGCACGATCGCCGCGCTCATCTTCGACTCTCCCCGCTCGCGTTCCACGAAGGTGATCGGGACCTCGACCACGTGCAGACCGGCCCGAACGACCCGCCAGGCCATGTCCACCTGGAAGCAGTACCCCTGCGAGCTCACGTCCGCGAGTTCCAGCGAGCGCAAGGTGTCGGCTCGAAAGGCCCGGTAGCCGCCGGTGGCATCGTGCAGGGGCAGCCCCAGCGCAAGCCGCGTGTAGGCGTTGCCACCCCGCGACAGCAGTTCGCGGTGCCATGGCCAGTTGACGACCGACCCACCCGGCACCCAGCGCGCACCCAGCACGAGGTCGCCGTCAGGTAGGGCCGCCAGCAGTCGCGGCAGCTGCTCGGGCCGGTGCGATCCGTCGGCATCCATCTCCACCAGCACCTGATAGCCGCGCGCCAGTCCCCACGCGAATCCCGCGAGGTAGGCAGCGCCCAGGCCGCGCTTGGCCTCACGGTGCAGCACATGCACGCGCGAGTCCCGTGCGCCGAACGTGTCGGCCACCGCACCGGTTCCGTCAGGTGAGTTGTCGTCGACCACGAGCACGTGGGTGCTCGGCACCGCGGCCAGCGTCC
>DASQMN010000100.1:0-7206 GCA_035645475.1 Nocardioidaceae bacterium | reverse complement strand
ACCTCGGCTGCGGTCCCGGACACCTCATGCCGCTGCTTCGGGAACGTTGGCCGAGCGTGACCCTGCACGGCGTCGACTCCTCCGTCGAGATGCTGAGTACGGCCACCCGCGAGCACGCCCGCGACGGCATAACGTACGAGCGCGCCGACGTTCGGGACTGGACACCTAGCGAGCCCGTCGACGTCGTCGTCACCAATGCCACGTTGCAATGGGTCCCCGATCACCTGCCGCTGCTGAGCCGCTGGCAGTCACAAGCCAGGAGCGCTCTGGCGTTGTCGGTGCCAGGCAACCACGACGAGCCCAGCCACGTGCTGCTCCGGAAGTACGCCAACCGCCCGCCCTACGCGGGGTACACCGCGGATGTCGAACATCCCCGCGCCCAGGACGCGGAGACCTACCTGGCGGCGCTTGCTGCGCCGGGCTGGCGGGTGGACGCCTGGGAGACGACGTACCTGCATGTGCTGCACGGGCCGGACCCGGTGCTGTCATGGATATCGGGCACAGGTGCCCGGCCCGTGCTCCAGGCGCTGCCGGACAAGCTGCGTGAGCGGTTCCGCGCCGAGTACGGAGCGGCTCTGCGAGAGGCTTACCCGACTCGGCCCTACGGCACGGTGCTGCCGTTCCGCCGGGTGTTCGCTGTCGCCATCAGAGACTAGGTCCCGTCTCCCAGGAGTAACCGTGCCCCGTCTGCACCATGTCCAAGTCTCGTGCCCAGCAGGCGGCGAGTCCGCGGCTCGAGCGTTCTACGGCGAGCTGCTCGGCCTCACCGAGGTGGCGAAGCCGCCAGCGCTCGCGGCTCGTGGGGGAGTGTGGTTCCGCGACCCGGGCGTCGAGCTGCACGTCGGAGTCGAGGTGCCCTTCACTCCAGCAGCCAAGGCGCATCCGGCCCTGCTGGTCGATGACGTCGACGGCGTAGCCGCCAGGCTCGCAGCCGCGGGGCACGACGTGACGTGGAGTGACGACTTCCCGGCGTACCGGCGGTTCCACACCCACGACGGCGCGGGCAACCGGGTGGAGGTGCTCGGCGAGCTGCCGTGACGGCGGGCACCCCTCAGGGTCGAGTCGTCAGCACCGGCTGGGTTCGCAGGCCCGACAGCCCGTACCAGGCCAGGTTGCACAGATGTGCCGCGACGACGTCCTTGGCCGGTCGCCGCTCGTCGAGCCACCACTGACCGGTGGTCGCCACCATGCCGACCAGCATCTGCGCGTACATAGGTGCGTACTCGGTGTCGAAGCCGCGGCCGGCGAACTCACCGGCGAGGATGTATTCGACCCGGCTTGCGACGTCGCCCATGATCGAGACGAACGACCCGGCCCCCGATCCGACCGGCGAGTCGCGCACCAGGATTCGGAAACCGTCGCTGGAGCCCTCGATGTAGTCCAGCAGCGCAAGAGCAGCCTGCTCGAGCAAGGCCCGAGGGTCCCCTGCGGTCAGTGCCGAGCGCACCAGGTCCAGCAGTTGGCGTACCTCTCGGTCGACCACCACCGCGTACAGACCCTCCTTGCCGCCGAAGTGCTCGTAGACGACAGGCTTGGAGACGGAGGCCCGCGCGGCGATCTCCTCCACCGAGGCGCCTTCGACACCGCGCTCGGCAAACAGCGCACGTCCGACGCTGATCAGCTGTTCGCGCCGCTCCGCCGCGCTCATGCGCCGCGGCCGAGGCGAGGTCACAGGTGAAGCAGCCTCACGCGGTCACGCGCTTGGCAGCGAGACGTTCAGCGACAGGCCAGCGGACGTGGGTGACCCAGCCGCACTTCTCCAGGATCCAGATCAGCCGGGCCGAGGTGTCGATCTGGCCACGCAGCACCCCGTGCCGAGCGCAGGTGGGGTCGGCGTGGTGCAGGTTGTGCCACGACTCGCCCATGGACGGGATGGCGAGCCACCAGACGTTCCTGGACTCGTCACGGCTGCGGAACGGCTTGTCGCCGATGGTGTGGCAGATGGAGTTGATCGACCAGGTGACGTGGTGCAGCAGCGAGACGCGCACCAGCGAGCCCCAGAAGAAGGCGGTCGCGGCGCCCTGCCACGACATCGACCAGAGGCCGCCGATGACCGCTGGCAGCGCAAGAGAGAGGAAGGCCCAGAACGCGAAGGTCTTCGAGATCCGCACGATGTCGCGGTCCTTGAGCAGGTCGGGGGCGTACTGGCGGGCCGGGGACTGCTCGCCGTCGAACATCCAGCCCATGTGTGCCCACAGCATCCCCTTGAGCAGCGCCGGTACGGAACGCCCGTACCGCCATGGCGAGTGAGGGTCGCCGTCGCGGTCGGAGAACTTGTGATGCTTCCGGTGGTCGGCCACCCACCGGACGACCGGACCCTCGATCGCCATCGAACCCACGATCGCCAGGGCGATCTTCACCGGACGGTTGGGGCGGAACGCCTTGTGGGTGAACAGCCGGTGGAACCCGGCGGTGATGCCGTGGCCGGTGAGGAAGTACATGGTCACCGCGATCACCACGTCCCGCCAACCCAGCCAGCCACCCCAAGCCAGCGGCACCGCGGCCAGCACAGCCAGGAACGGCACCAGGATCACCGTGGCGAGAATGACCCGCTGCACGGTGGTGAGGTACGTCGGCGACGACTCCAGCGACGGGGGATCGGCCGTGACGTCAAGGTCTGTGTCGGGACGCGAGGACGCGAGAGATGTGGTCAAGCGAGTTTCCTTCAGTGGCGCGGCGGGAGGCGGGACCCACGGGGTCCTTGTCGTGCGGCCGTCCGGACCGCGTACCTACGCAACCGTAACCTACGGTGCAGTAGGTAGCCACCTTTTCACTGGGCATCAGGTGGTGGCCGTGGAAGTACCGGATCTGACTAGATTGAGTCGACCGATCCCCGGTTGGTCTGCCGGCAGGGCCCGCCGCACTTTGAATGCGGACTAGCGACGTAGGTTCGACTCCTACCCGGGGAGCCAGCCGGTGGCGCGCCGCCGCGACCAGAAGGAGCCCCGCTCGTGGACGCTGCCGTCACAGTCATCGTGCTTGCCGCGGGTGCAGGCACCCGCATGCGCTCGTCCAGGGCCAAGGTGCTGCACGTGCTGGGCGGCCGGAGCCTGCTGGGTCACGCGTTGGCAGCCGCCCGGGCCGCCGAGCCCGACACCGTCGTGGTCGTCGTCGGCCACCAGGGGGACCAGGTGAGCGAGCATGCCCTGGCGTTCGACGCCGATGTGCGTATCGCCATTCAGGCCGAGCAGCGGGGAACTGGGCACGCCGTCCAGATGGCACTCCAAGGGCTGGACGACCGGCACGGCACGGTCGTGGTCACCTCGGGTGACGTTCCGCTGCTCGCAGCCGAGACGCTGACGGCCCTGGTCTCCGACCAGTCCGCGGGCGGCCACGCCGTCAGCCTGCTCTCCGCCGAGCTGCCCGATCCGAGCGGGTACGGCCGGGTGTTGCGCGATGACAGCGGTGCGGTGACGGCCATCCGCGAGCACCGCGACGCGTCGCCCGACGAGTTGTCCATCGAGGAGGTGAACGCGGGCTCGTACGCCTTCGACGCCCACTTCCTGGCCACGGCGCTCGAGCAGGTCGGCACGAGCAACGCACAAGGCGAGGTCTACCTGACCGACGTCATCGCGCTGGCAGTGGGGCAGGGACGCACCGTCAGCGCCGTCGTGTGCGCTGATGTCTGGCAGACCGAAGGGGTCAACGACCGGGTGCAGCTGGCTCGGCTGGGGGCCGAGCTCAACCGCCGCACACTCGAGCGGTGGATGCGCGCCGGCGTCACGGTCGTCGACCCGGCCTCCACCTTCGTCGATGTCACGGTGGAGCTGGCCCCGGATGTCACGCTCCTGCCGGGCACGCAGCTGCACGGGAGCACCACTGTCCGCGAGGGCGCTGGCATCGGCCCGGACACCACACTCATCGACACCGTTGTCGGGCCGGGCGCCGCGGTGGTCCGTGCTCACGGAACCGGCGCCGAGCTGGGTCCGGGTGTCGTGGTCGGCCCCTTCGCCTATCTCCGGCCCGGCACGCGCGTGTCCGAGGGCGGCAAGGTCGGCACCTTCGTGGAGACCAAGAACGCCTCGCTCGGCCCCAACGCCAAGGTCCCCCATCTCTCCTACGTGGGTGACGCCGAGGTGGGGGAGGGGGCCAACATCGGCGCTGGCACCATCTTCGCCAACTACGACGGGGTCGAGAAGCACCGCACGGTCGTCGGCCGGCACTGCAAGACCGGTTCCGACAACGTGTTCGTCGCGCCGTTGACCATCGGCGACGGCGCCGTCACTGGTGCAGGGACGGTCGTACGTCGCGACGTGCCGCCGGGGGCACTCGCCGTCTCAGCGAGCACACAGCGCCATCTGGAGGGCTGGGTGGCCCGGAAGCGCCCCGACTCGCCGGCAGCCAAGGCGGCTGCGGCAGCCGAGAACGATGCAGACCCTGAGGCGTCCGGGCGATAGGGGAGACTGTGGCGGCCGGACGGACGCCGTGTGCGGTGCCCACCTGACCGGCGACCCGAGAGGCCCACGACGTGACCGGCATGAAACGTGCGACCGAGAAGAACCTGATGGTCTTCTCCGGACGGGCACACCCTGCGCTGGCTACCGAGGTGGCCGAACTGCTGGGCACTCCGCTCGTGCCGACGACCGCTCGCGACTTCGCGAACGGTGAGACGTACGTCCGCTTCGAGGAGTCGGTGCGCGGCTGCGACGCCTTCGTCCTGCAGAGCCACACCGCTCCGATCAACAACTGGATCATGGAGCAGCTGATCATGGTCGACACCCTCAAGCGGGCGTCGGCCAAGCGCATCACCGTGGTGATGCCGTTCTACGGCTACGCCCGCCAGGACAAGAAGCACCGCGGCCGCGAGCCGATCTCGGCCCGCCTGGTGGCGGACATGTTCCTGACCGCGGGGGCCGACCGCCTGATGGCCGTCGACCTGCACACAGGGCAGATCCAGGGCTTCTTCGACGGGCCGGTCGACCACCTGCTGGCCTTGCCGGTGCTCGCCGAGCATGTACGCCGCTCGTACGACACCGCGGAGATGACCGTCGTGTCGCCCGACGCCGGACGCGTGCGGGTGGCCGACCAGTGGACCGACCAGCTCGGCACGCCCCTGGCGATCATCCACAAGCGCAGAGATCCGCACGTGGCGAACAAGGTGGTCGTGCAGGAGGTCATCGGGCAGGTGCGGGGGCGCACCTGCCTGCTGATCGACGACATGATCGACACCGCCGGCACCATCACGCAGGCGGCGCAGGCGCTGGTCGACAACGGAGCGGCCGAGGTCGTCTGTGCGGCCACGCACGCGGTGCTCTCCGGTCCGGCCGTGCAGCGGCTGCGCGACTCACCGATCCGCGAGGTGATGGTCACCAACACTCTGCCGATCCCGGACGACAAGGTGTTCGACAGCTTGACGGTGCTCAGCATCGCTCCGCTGATCAGCCGGGCCATCCGCGAGGTGTTCGAGGACGGCTCGGTGACGAGCTTGTTCGCAGGCAACGCCTGAGGCCTGCGACTTGGTCAACCCCGGGCGGGCCCGCCCGCTAAGATGCTGAGGTTGCCTCGGCGAGGGATGCGGCCAGCCGCTCCGTGATCGACGCGGTCCGTGCATGCGCGGCCGCTCTGCGCGCCCGCCCGAGGCCGAGCACGTCGACCGCCATTGCGAAGGAGCAGCACCCCGTGTCCGAGACCATCATCCAGGCCGCGCCCCGCACCGAGTTCGGCAAGGGCGCGGCCCGACGCATCCGGCGCGCCGCCAAGGTTCCGGCCGTCTTGTACGGGCACGGGACCGACCCGCTGCACGTCACCCTGCCCGGTCACGAGCTGATGATCGCGCTGCGCAACTCCAACGCGCTGCTGTCGATCGACCTCAACGGCACCCAGCAGCTGGCGCTGCCCAAGCAGGTGCAGCGCGACCCCATCCGCGGCGCCATCGAGCACGCCGACCTGATCGTCGTACGCCGCGGAGAGAAGGTCGTCGTCGAGCTGCACGTCATCGTCGAGGGCGAGGCGAGCTCCGAGGCGCTGGTCGTGACCGAGGCGACCAGCGTGCCGGTCGAGGCCGAGGCCACGTCCATTCCGGAGTCCATCGTGGTCGACGTGACCGGGATGACGCCCGGCGACCATGTCACCGCCGCCGACCTCAAGCTGCCGGCGGGTGTGACGGTGCAGGGTGACCCGGAGCACCTGATCGTCAACGTCATCGCGGCGCCCACGGCCGACGAGGTCGAAGCGGAGCTGGCCGACGCCGAGGCCGACGCGGGTATCGAACGCGACGTCTCGGACGCGGAGCTGGAGGAGCAGGCTGCCGAGACCGACAGCGACGACGAGGGTGCCGACGCCGGCGACGGTGGGCAGTCCGAGGAGTCCTGAGCGGCCACCGACCGCTGGGCACCACCATGGCTGAGTCGGCACCGAACGGTCCGTGGCTGGTCGTGGGGCTGGGGAATCCGGGCCCGACGTACGCCCGGACTCGCCACAACGTCGGGCACATGGTGCTTGACGTCTTGGCGGCCCGGCAGGGACGGTGGCGCCGGGACAAGTCCGGCCGCGCCGACGTGTTGGAGGGGCGGGTCGGCACGCTCCCGGGGGTGCGGGTCGTTCTCGCCAAGCCGCGCTCGTACATGAACGACTCCGGCGGACCGGTCGCGACGCTGGTGCGCTTCCACAAGGTGGCGCCCGAGCGACTGGTGGTGGTGCACGACGAGATCGACCTCCCGTACGGCTCGCTTCGCCTCAAGTGCGGCGGCGGTGACAACGGCCACAACGGGCTGCGGTCGGTGCGCGGGGCGCTCGGCACGGGCGACTTCTGCCGCGTGCGATACGGCGTCGGTCGGCCGCCCGGCCGGCAGGACGCTGCAGACTTCGTGCTCTCCGCCTTCTCCGCCGCCGAGCGAGCCGAACTCGGAGTGCACCTGGAGACCGCATGTGATGCAGTGGAGTCTCTGGTTGTTGAAGGAATGCCTCGGGCGCAGGGCCGCTTCAACTTGTAGGCGGAACGCGACAGCCCGTAGTAGTTGACCTCATGTCGACTCGCTTGAGCCGGGGGCACCGTATACTTCCGCGGGGTGGCCGTCACGGACCAAAATCGTGAACGGATTATATTGTCTTGGGATCTACTCGGAGGTACCGGCCGCGTGCATGACGCATCCGAGCCGTCCATGGCCACCACCTACCCTGACCAAGCGAGCGACCTTGCATCTGTGACTGCGGAAATCGTGCCAGATCCCGATGCCGTCGAGGTCGTCGACGAGCGCATCGCAGCCG
>DASQMN010000099.1:0-2258 GCA_035645475.1 Nocardioidaceae bacterium | reverse complement strand
ACTGGCTGGCTGCACTCGGAGTCGGGGGCTGTATCGGTGTGACAGCTGCTTACGAACTCGATAAGGCTTCGACCAGTGCCGTTTCACCGGTCAGGTAATGGGGCTCTTCGCGGTTCCCGGTGAACGATCCCGCTGAGAAGGGTGTTCATGCCGCCGTCCGGGCGGCGCTGGCCAGCAGGATACGAGCGCGGTAGTTGGCCGGATTCCGATAGCCGCGGCCGGTGCGCTTGATCTGCTTGATGGTCGTGTTGGCAGCCTCGGTGCGGGCGTTGGTGACGCCGGTGACGATCAGCACCTCGATCGCCTCCCACCAGGCGTCGATGGTGGCCCAGAGCCGGTCGGTCTCGGGCATGTCCGCGGCCAGCACGAAGGCGCCGAGGCGCATCTTCTGCTCGTGCGCGTCGGCGAGTGAGCTGCTGGTCAGCAGCGCGCGGAGCTGCTCTTGGATGCCCCAGGCGGCACCGGTCTCATCGGTCGGGTCATCGGCGCGCAGGGTGGCCTTGAGCCGGGCCAGCGCCCGGGGGCTCAGGGTGTTCCCGGCGCGCAGCAGCAGCCGCCGGTTGACCCATGCCGGGTCCTCGAGCCGTCCGCGGCGCCCCTTGGCCTCGCGGGTCACCCGCTGTCGCACGGCGGTGACCATGTCGCCTGCCAACATCACCAGGTGGAAGGCGTCCACGCTGACCGCCGCGGCCGGCAGGTGCTCGCGCAGCGCCTTGCGAAAGGCCGCCGACGGGTCGATGGCGACCACTTCGACTCCGTCGCGCCACGCCTGGCTCCGCGCGGCGAGCCACTCTCCGACGCCGGCGGAGTCCCGGCCGTCGACCACCCCGAGGACCCGGCCGGTGTCGGTGTCGACCAGGGTGGTCATCCACGGCTCATAGCGGCGCCAGCCGCCGTCGCGGTCGCGGAAGAACCGCACCTGCCGGTAGCGGTGCTCATCGATGCCGAGCCGGGGCACGGGCACGTCATCGGGGTCGCCCATCAGGTCGGCGGCCGCGCTGAGCATGGACTGCACCAGCCACCACGACACCTGGTGGGCACGGGCCACCTCGCTGGCCGCCCGACCGGACACCACGACGGCGGCGACCAGCGCCTGGCACAACCGTGCGGTCGAGCGGGCGAACGCCGGCACCTGGTCGGTGACCTCGCTGAACGTTCCTCGTGGACACCGGGCCTGGTCGCAGAACCAGCGGCGCTTGACCCACACCAAGTGCACCGGCCCGGCCACCGGCAGGTCCCGCAGCCGCTGCCGGCGGCGGGAGTGCACCCGTCCGGCGAGCACACCGCAGACCGGACAGCCGGGTGGGTCAATGGACTCCACCTCGACCCAGCGCACGCCGTCGTCGGCGTCGACGGCGCTCAAGACCCGGTAGTCGGGCAGGTTGAAGATCGCGCTCGCAGCATCACGCCGCGAGCCCGTAGGCTCGAACACGGCTCGTGGACCTCATCTGGCGTTGGTGTCTCAGCAACACCCATCCCAGCAGGACCACGGGCCCTCAACGTCTCCGGGCCAGCCTCACGCTCGCCGGCTTACGCCACGTCCTTCACCGGGAACCGCGAAGAGCCCCATTGCGATTCAGGCGTCCCGCTGACGGTCGATCACGCGAAGATCCAGTTCCGCATCTGTTCGTGGACCGGCTTGGGGGTGCCGTCTGCGCGGGTGAGCCCGAAGTAGTTCTCGCGCTCGGCGCTGCCGTGGGGGGTGCGGTCGCGCATGGTGTACAGGAACAGCACGCTGTTCGGCTCCCTGCCGAACCAGAGGTCGCGACCACCGACGAGCGACTGGGCGTGCTGGTCCTCGGCAAGAGAGTTGTCCCCCGACGACGGGGCGCCGAACTCGGTCCCCCACAGCGGTGTGGAGCTGTCCCCGTTCTGGTTCATCACCTGCCGGATCTGAGCCGCGTAGTACAACTCTCCGGAGTCCCAGTTGCCCTGCCGTGACCAGTACGGGTCCTGGTAGGGGTGGGTGTTGGCGATGTCGAAGTACGGCTTGCAGCCGTGGGTGTACAGGTCGCGGTACCAGCCGACGGTGTTGATGGTGGACCCCCAGCCGACGCCTCCGGCTACGACTCTCGCGTCAGGATCGGCGGCCTTGATCCTCGGATAGGCCGCCTTGAGCAGCTTGGCGTAGTTGCTGGTGTTGGGGCTTGACCAGAACTGGGGGAGGTTGGGTTCGTTCCACACCTCATAGTGGGTGACCCGGCCCCGGTAACGGGCGGCCACCCGGCTGCAGAACGTGCTGTAGCCCTCACGCTGGC
>DASQMN010000098.1:0-2336 GCA_035645475.1 Nocardioidaceae bacterium | reverse complement strand
CACCGACCGAGCAGCTGGCGGGTGTCCTGGGCGCTCCAGAACGTCGTCCCGTACGAGTGGTCCCCGGGGTTCTCGAGCTGCTTCAGGAACTCCGTCATCGTGAACTTCTTGCCGTTCTTGATCTGCTCCTGCCAAACCGCGGGCACCACCCGGCCGAGGTCGCGGAGCGTCACCACGACATGCACCTCGGCCTCGCCGAAGGAGCTGACAGCACGCCGGACCTGCTCAGGGGTGCAGAACGCCAGCCACTCACACGACACGACCGACACGCCGGGCGCGGCCCGGACCTCCTTGGCCATCGCATCCCACGCGCCCGCCCGATCGGCGCGTCCACGGAGGTCGGCGGCCGCGGCGAAGTGCGGGGCGGGGCCGGAGCCCGGCAGGGTGACCCCCGCCTGCGCCAGCCGCGCCTTGTTGTCCCACAGCACGCTCTGCAGATAGGTGGTGCCGGTCTTGGGGGGACCGATGTGCAGGAAGACGCGCTGCTGGGCAGGCACCTCGGCCCCTCTCGTGATGGGAAGCGAACCGGAAGGAGCATAACCGCGCACACCGACTGGCTAGGCTCGCCCCGCTCACCGCAAACCCCCCGTCGACGCGAGGAACCCAGACGTGACCCAGACAGCCGAAGAACCAGGCCAGCGCGTGCTGCAGCGCGTCGTCCTGCCCCTGGACGCGGACAATGACGTTCTGCCGCTGTACGTCGAGGCGGCACACAACGTGCAGGACGCAGCCGACGACCAGGCCGAGGCCACCTCAGGTACCTACGAGCCGCTGTCGCGAGGGGTCACCACGCAGGGTGGGCTGGTGAAGACGTCGGAGACAGTGACCGGTCGCTACGGGCTGAGCGTCCCGAACGGCAAGTCGGTCTCGGCCGGCTCGTACTTCAATGCCTTCCCGGCCGGCTACTGGCAGCGCTGGACCAGCGTCACCTCGGTGACGCTGCGGCTAGTGCTGCGGGGTTCGGGCGAGGTGGTGGTGCACAGGTCCACCTCCAAGGGTCACTCCATGCGCGTCGACGCGACGCACGTGCAGAGCTCGTCGCCGACGACGGTCGAGTTCACGCTTCCGCTGAAGAACTTCATCGACGGCGGCTGGTACTGGTTCGACCTGTCGGCAGACGGTGAGGCACTGCATCTTGTGCGCGGCGAGTGGCTCGGACAGACCGACAACGACTTCCGCGGCACCGTCACGGTCGGCATCACGACCTACAACCGGCCCACGTTCTGCGTCGACCAGCTCGAGGCCCTGGCACAGCAGCCCGATGTGCTGGCCATCCTCGACGAGGTCCTGGTGATCGACCAGGGCACGCAGAAGGTGCGAGACGACGAGCGGTTCGACGTGGTGGAGAAGGCGCTCGACGGCAGGCTGCGGGTGCTCGACCAGGCCAACCTCGGCGGTTCCGGCGGCTTCTCGCGCGCCATGGATGAGACAGCCAGCAAGGGCGACAGCACCTACTGCCTGCTGCTCGACGACGACGTGGTCTGCGAGCCCGAGGGCATCCTTCGCGCCGTGACCTTCGCCGACCTCGCCCGCACACCGACGATCGTTGGTGGCCAGATGCTCAGCCTGTACGACCGGTGCGTGCTGCACGCGGCCGGCGAGACGGTGGCGGAGTACCGCTGGTTCTGGGGCCCGGCGATGGGGACCTTCCACGGGATGGACTTCGGGCGTCGCAGCCTGCGGTCGACCGCGTGGCTGCACCGGCGCATCGACGTCGACTACAACGGCTGGTGGATGTGCCTGATCCCCACCACGGTGATCAAGGAGCTCGGGCTGTCGTTGCCGATGTTCATCAAGTGGGACGACGCGGAGTACGGATTGCGGGCCAAGGAGGCCGGCTACCCGACCGTCACGCTGCCGGGCGTCGCTGTGTGGCATGTGCCGTGGCACGAGAAGGACGACACTCTCGACTGGCAGGCGTACTTCCACCGCCGTAACCGGATCGCGGCAGCGCTGGTGCACTCGCCCTACCCGCATGGTGGGCGGCTCATCCTGGAGTCGTTCGAAACCCAGGTCAAGCACCTGCTGGCGATGCAGTACTCGGCTGCCGAGATGGGGCTGATGGCCATCGAGGATCTGCTGGAGGGCCCGCAGCGGATGCACCGCGACGTCGCCAAGCGCATCCCCGAGCTGCGGGCGCTGCGCACTCAGTACACCGACTCCACGCTGGTCAAGGACCTCGAGGAGCTACCGCCGGCCAAGCGTCGCAAGCCTCCGCGCAAGGGCCAGTCGCCGATGGCACCGGCCGGCAAGGTCGGGCTGCTGCGCCAAGCCGCGCTGGGCAGTCTGCGGCAGCTGCGACCCGTCCGCCCGGAGTCTCGGCGCAACCCTGAGCT
>DASQMN010000097.1:0-7196 GCA_035645475.1 Nocardioidaceae bacterium | reverse complement strand
GTCACCTTCACCGTGGACGACGGGAGCGAACCTACGACCGCCACCGAGTCGCAGGCTGCTGCGCCGAGCTCATCCGGCTCCAGCGACGCCGAAGGCTCAACAGACTGGTACACCCGCGCGACCTGGCTCGTCGTCGGGATAGGCGTCGGGCTCGCGGCAATCCTGGCGTGGGCCCTGAGACGACGTCATGCCTGACACCGCGGAAGTGGCCTCGCCCGAGACCTCTCCATCACTGACGTCGACGGCCGGGGCCGTGCAATGGGTGCTCGCCACTGCGCTGCTGAGCGGTGGGGTGCTGGCCGCCGCCCTTGCCTGGGGTGGAGGCGCACCACAGGAGGTGCCCGCCGGCCTGCCCGACGCCGGGCGCCTGACCGGTTGGGGTCTGCCGGCCGTACGGCTGCTCGTCGACTCGACTGCCGTGGCGACCGTGGGTCTGCTCCTCACCGGTGTCTTCCTGCTGCCCTCGCCGGAGGGCCGGATGGCCGGACTCGCCTTGCGTGCGGTTCGCGCGGCCGGAGCCGTCGCGGCCGCCTGGGCAGTCCTGGGTGTCGTCCAGCTCCTGCTCATGGTCTCCGACGCCTTCGCCGTCCCGTTGTCCGGCATCTTCGGCTCAGGCATGCTGAGCGGCTTCGCCCTCGAGACGACCACCGGGCGAGCCCTGCTCGCGCAGGCGCTGCTGGCCGCATGCGTTGCCGTCGCCGCCCGGTTGTCCCTGTCCACGCGGGAGGGGGCCGCACTCCTGCTGGTCGCGCTCGCCGCCATGGCCCCTCCGGTCCTGACCGGTCACTCCGCAGCTGCGGGCTCGCACAACCTGGCCGTGATGAGCCTGCTCGTTCACGTGGTCGCCGTCGCCGCCTGGGTGGGCGGCCTGCTGGGACTCGGCTGGGTCGCCTGGCGCGGGAGCAAACGCTTCCCGGCCGCGCTGACTCGCTTCTCGACGATGGCGGCATGGTGCCTGGCACTGGTCGCAGTGTCGGGGGCGCTGAACGCCGCGGTGCGGCTACGGGAGCCGTCGGCCCTGCTGTCCAGCTCCTACGGGACTCTGGTGCTGGTGAAGGCCGCCGCGCTGGTCATGTTGGGCGCACTCGGCTGGCAGCACCGGCGCCGCAGCGTCGCCACCCTCACCCGCGGTGACGACCATGGCGACTCAGCGGCGCAGGCGTCCGCACGCCCGGTCCGGCTGGCCTTCGTGCGGCTGGCGGCGCTCGAGCTCACGCTGATGGCGGTCACGATGGCGGTGGCCGTTGGGCTGTCTCGCACGCCCACCCCAGCCGGGGCCGGACCGCTGGACATGGCGGTCGAGCTGACCGGTCGCAGCCTGCCGGCGGCTCCGACACCGTGGCGGCTGGTCGCCTCGTACTACCCCGACGGTCTCGGGATGCTGCTCGTCGGCCTCGGCGCCGCCTTGTACCTGCAAGGGCTGCTCGTGCTGCGGCGACGTGGCGACCGCTGGCCACTGGGCCGTACCGCCGCGTGGTTCACCGGGCTGGCGGTGCTGGCCTGGGCGACGGTTGGGGGTCTCGGCCTGTACGCCCATGTGCTGTTCAGCGCGCACATGGTGTCGCACATGGTGCTCTCCATGGTGGTGCCCGTGCTGCTGGTGCTCGGTGCCCCGATGACCCTGGCACTACGAACCCTTCCCGGCGCACGGCTACCCGGCGAGCAGGGTCCGCGCCAACTGCTGCTCGCGGTGCTGCACTCCCGTGTCAGCCGGGTGCTGACGTTCCCGCTGACCGCACTCGCCCTGTTCGTGGCCAGCCTGTACGCGCTGTACTTCAGCTCGCTGTTCGACACCTTGATGGCCTCCCACCTCGGACACGCCGCGATGGAGCTGCACTTCCTCGCCGTCGGCTGCCTGTTCTTCCACGTCCTCATCGGCATCGACCCCTCGCCACGACGCCGAGAGCCGCTGGTCAGCTTCGTGCTGCTGATGGCCGCGTTCGCACTGCACGCGTTCTTCGCCGTGGCCCTGATGGCCGAGACCCGGGTCCTGGGGCAGACGTACTACACGCAGCTCGAGCGGCCGTACCGCACCGACCTGCTCGCCGACCAGTACCTCGGCGCCCAGATGTCCTGGGCGCTGGGTGAGCTGCCCCTGACGCTCGTGATGCTGGCGATCTTCGTCCAGTGGGTCCGTGGTGACCTGCGTACGGCGGCCGGCCAGCAGCGGCAGGAGGCCAGACGGGCAGCCAGCGGTGCGACCGCGGCCGCGGGCACAGCATCGCCGGAGGCGCCGCAGGCTCCGCTCGACGAGCACGAGCAGTACAACGCCTACCTGAGGCGTCTGGCCGAGCACGAGCGTTCGTCGTCTCGTCACCGCTGAGGCGCTCGGTCGGGGCCAGCCAGTCACCGGCTGCGGCATCATGGCGCCATGCCTGCTGTGCCACGTTCGCTCGGTGTCGTCGGCCTGGCCGGCAGGCACGTCTCCGTCCAGCCTCCCTCCACCTCCGCTGCTGACCTCCGACTGAGCGGCAAGCCGGTGCCGCTCCTCGGAACCGTACGCGCGTACGTGTGCGGCATCACCCCCTACGACGTCACGCACGTCGGCCATGCGTCCACCTTCGTCTGGGCCGACCTGTTCGGAACCCTGGCCACCCTGGCCGGTGCCCGCGTGCACAGCTGCCGCAACGTCACCGACGTGGACGACGTGCTGACGCACGCCGCCTGGCGTCGCTCCCGTGACTACGACGAGTTCGCCCTCGGGCAGGAGTTCCTCTTCGGCCGCGACATGGCCGCTCTCCGGATCCGCACCCCCACGTACGAGCCTCGAGCCCGTCACCACGTCGATGACGTCATGCGCCTGACAGCGGTGCTGCTGCGTCAGGGCGCTGCGTACGAGCGCGACGGGCACGTGTGGTTCAAGGGCGGGCATGTGCCCGCGGGGTGCGGTCTCGGCCCTGAGGAGGCCACCCGGCTGGCGGTGCAAGGTGGCGACGACCCGAGCGACAGCCGCAAGGACGACCCCTTCGACGTGCCGCTGTGGCGTCCGTCGGACGAGCACCATCCGGCCTGGCCGAGCCCGTGGGGATGGGGCCGCCCGGGCTGGCATGTCGAGTGCGCCGCGATGGCGACCGCGGTGCTCGGCGCCAGCGTCGACGTCCTGGCCGGGGGAGCGGACCTCACCTTCCCGCACCACGCCTACCAGGCTGCGATGGCCGAGGCAGCCACCGGGGTGACGCCGTTCGCACGCGCCCGGCTACCGGTGGGCACCGTGCACGTGAACGGGCAGAAGATGGCCAAGTCGACCGGCAACCTGGTCCTGGTCTCCGACCTCCTGCAGTCGCACCGGCCGGCCGACGTACGCATGCTGCTGCTGCACCGCCCCTGGGCCGCGGCCTGGGAGCTGCGCGACTCCGACCTCGACGAAGCGGCTGCCCGGGTCGACGCGTTGTACGAGGTCTCCGCCCGCACAGGGGCAGACCGAACCGGCGGCCGCGGTGCTGAGCCCACCGCAGACCGGGAGCTGCTCGAGGCGCTGCTCGACGACCTCGACGTGCCGGCCGCGGTCGCGATCGCCCTCGAGTCCGGCGGCAGCACAGCGCGCGCGCTGCTGAAGGTCCTGGCGCTCGAGTGACCTCCCGGGGACGACCCCGGCTCGAGCAGGTGCTGGCGCCAAGCACCACCGTCGCGAGCACCGCGACCGGTAGCCTGATCAAACCCGGCTGTAACCGACGGCGGGACAGGCGCGACATGGGTTGCGCACCGGCGCCGGGAGGCGGCACGAGGAGGGTCCAGTCTTGACAGACGGGAGTGAAGCTGAGCTCTCGGACCGGGTCTGGACGATCCCGAATCTGATCAGCTTCGCCCGCCTGCTCGGCGTGCCGGTGTTCTTGTGGCTGGTGCTGGGGCCGGAGGAGGACGAGCTGGCGCTGTTGTTGCTGATGGCCTCCGGAGTGACCGACTACCTCGACGGTGTGCTGGCTCGCAAGCTCAACCAGAGCTCGAGGGTGGGTCAGATCCTGGACCCGGTCGCCGACCGTCTCTACATCCTGGCCGTGGTCGCCGGGCTCGCGCTCCGCGACATCATCCCGGCCGCGCTCGCGATCTCCCTCCCGTTGCGCGACGTGCTGCTGGTGCTGCTCGTCCCGTTCCTGCGCACGCGGGGCTTCAGCTCCCTGCCGGTGCACTTCCTGGGCAAGGCCGCGACAGCGGCGCTGCTGTACGCCTTCCCGCTGCTGCTGCTCGGCGACGGTGAGGGGACGGTCGCCAGCTTGGCCAACACCTTCGGTTGGAGCTTCGCGATCTGGGGAACGGGTCTGTACTGGTGGGCCGGGTTGCTCTACGTCTGGCAGGTCCGCACGCTGCTGCGCACACGCCCGGCGATCACGGTTGCGACCGTGGAGGCTACGCCGCCGTCCGCGCCGCGAGCCTCGTGACAGTGAGCAGCCCGTGAGTGCCAGCACGAGCTCGGCGCGCCGTCTCGGCGCGCCTGTGGATCTGCTGAGCCAGGTGATGACGGCCACCTTGGACCCCGACTACGCCGAGGTCGCCCGACGGCGAGCCGGGAGCACCGGCAGTACCGACGGACGCATCAGCCAGGCATGGCGCCCTGCTGCAGTCCTGGCCGTGGTGCTGCTCGGCATGCTCGTCTCGGCCGCAGCGCTGGAGCGCCAACGGGCGGCACCGCAGGCGGAGCAGGACCGAGCCGCTCTCATCCAGCGCGTGAGCGAGGTCCGCGACTCGATCGCGCGTACACAGGCAGCCACCGAGGACCTACGCCAGGAGGTGGCCGCGATACAGGGCGCGGTGACGGTCCGGGTGCAGCGCGAGGACGTACTGGCCTCGAGCCTGGTCGACGAGCGCGTCCTCACCGGCTCGCTCCCGGTGACCGGCCCGGGGCTGCGCGTCGTCGTCGACGATGCGCCGGATGCCGGTCGGCGCGACGAGGGACGGGTGCTCGACCGCGACCTTCAGGTGCTGGTCAACGGACTGTGGCAATCCGGAGCGGAGGCCATCGCGATCAACGGCAACCGGTTGGGTCCGCTGAGTGCGATCCGGGTGGCCGGCGAGGCGATCACCGTCAACTACCGCTCGCTCAGCGCGCCGTACACCGTGGAGGCGATCGGCGACCCCGCGTCGCTGCAGGCTCGCTTCATCGACACCGCTGCCGGTCAGGCGTGGCTGGACCTGCAGAACAACTACGGGCTCCGGTTCGAGCCCTCGGAGCGGGAGGAGATGACGCTGCCCGCCACCCCTGAGCAGACGTTGTCCAGCGCGCGGGCGCAAGGGGGCCTTCCGTGATCGCCCTGGCCGGCCTCGTCATCGGAGTGGCGGTAGGCCTGTGGCTGCAGCCGGAGGTCCCGTTCGGCCTGCAGCCGTACCTGCCGATCGCCGTGGTCGCGGCACTCGACGCGGCGTTCGGCGGGTTGCGAGCTCACCTGGACGGCATTTTTGACGAGAAGGTCTTCGTCATCTCCTTCGTGTCCAACGTGGTCGTCGCTGCGCTCATCGTCTTCGTCGGCGACCTCCTCGGGGTCGGGGGCCAGCTGTCCACCGGTGTGGTCGTCGTGCTGGGCATTCGGATCTTCTCCAACGTGGCCGCCATCCGCCGGCACCTGTTCCATGCCTGAGCCCATGAGGACCGGTGGGTGGCGTCGCCTGCTCGACACGGTGACCGCCCGACCGAGCCGCGGCCAGCTGGTGACCGCCCTGCTGCTTGCGGTGCTCGGTGCCGGCGCAGTCATCCAGATACGCGCCACCGAGGGCTCGAACGAGTTCGCCGGGGCTCGGCGCGGTGATCTGGTGCAGCTGCTCGACTCCCTCAGCGCAGCCGACCTGCGAGCCCGTGAGCAGCTGCAGGAGCTGGAGGCGGCCCGCGAAGAGCTGCGCACGTCCTCCGACCGCGCGGCCGTGGCGGCCCAGGAGGCGCGACGAGAAGCCGACGAGCTGGCGATCCTGAGCGGCCTCGCCCCGGCGACCGGGCCAGGGGTGCGACTGACCCTGCGCGACCCGCGGAAGGCGGTAGGAGCCCGCATCATGCTCAACGCGGTCGAGGAGCTGCGGGACGCCGGCGCCGAGGTGATCGAGGTCAACGGCGTCGCGCGGGTGGTGGCGCAGACCTGGTTCGCCGATAGTGCGACCGGCATCGCCATCGACGGCACCGAAGTCAGCGCACCGTACGAGATCGTCGCGATCGGGGACCCCGACACCTTGGCGCAGGCGGTCTCCTTCCGCGGGGGGCTGACCGACGAGGTCGAGTCCGTCGGTGGCAGTGTCGAGGTCGCGCCGTCCTCTGCCTTGACCGTGTCCGCGGTGGTCGACGACTCGGCGCCGCAGTACTCTCAGCCGGCTCCCTAGGCACGCCACGCCGACGTACGGGAGCCAACGCTGACGAGGAGGTCTGCCATGATCCCGCCCGACCTGCGCTACACCAACGAGCACGAGTGGCTGCGTGCGCCGGCCGAGGACGACGGCGAGGAGCCGGTCGTGACGGTCGGGGTCACCGACTACGCCCAGGAACAGCTCGGTGACATCGTCTACGTGTCCTTGCCCGAACCCGGCGACACCATCGCTCCGGGTACCTCGATCGGGGAGCTGGAGTCGACCAAGTCCGTCAGCGACCTGTACGCACCCGTCGAGGGGGTCGTGGTGAGTCGCAACGAGGCACTGGCCGACACCCCGGAGCTGATCAACTCCGACCCCTACGGCGACGGCTGGCTCGTGACGGTGCGCGTCACCGGGAGCTTGGCGGACGCGGGGCTGCTCGACTCCGAGGCGTACGCGAAGCTCGTCGGCTGATCGGCCCCCCGATCGCGACCGCCGTCTGCGGTAGGTTCGAGTTCACCGAATCGACAGGAGGACCGGATGCCGTTCTGCACCGAGTGCGGACATGAAAACCCCGGCACGGCCCGGTTCTGCTCTCAGTGTGGCCACCGTCTGCTGCGTACGGAGGGAGGCCCGAGCGAGACGACCGCGACGATTGCCGTTGTCGGCGGGCACGGTGGCCCGCACGGCGAGGGCGATGGGGGCTCAGGCGAGCTAACGGCCGCCGACGCCGCAGCCTTGGATGCGCTGCCCGCGGGGAGCGCCCTGCTGGTCGTGCAGCGCGGACCGGGTGCCGGCAGTCGCTTCCTGCTCGACACTGACGTGGTCTCAGCGGGCCGGCATCCTGACAGCGACATCTTCCTCGACGACGTGACGGTCTCCCGCCGCCATGCCGAGTTCCGGCGAGGGCCGAGGGGCTACAGCGTCCGTGA
>DASQMN010000096.1:0-20420 GCA_035645475.1 Nocardioidaceae bacterium | reverse complement strand
AGCAGCACCGGCGGGTCGGCGGCCAGCGCCCGGGCGACGCCGACCCGCTGGCGCTGACCACCGGAGAGCTGAGCGGGGAACCGGTCACCGTAGGTCGCCGGGTCCAGTCCGACCAGGTCCAGCAGCTCGTCGGCTCTCGTGCGCACGTCCCGAGCGTTCCATCCCAGCAATGTGGGCACGGTGCCGACGTTGGTGCGGATGCTCTGGTGCGGAAAAAGCCCGACCTGCTGGATCACGTAGCCGAGGCGGCGGCGCAGCCCCACCGGGTCGATGCTCGTCACATCGTCCCCGTCGAGCAGGATGCGGCCGGAGGTCGGCTCGATCAGACGGTTGACCATCTTGAGGGTCGTCGACTTGCCGCAGCCGGAGGGCCCGACCAGGGCGACGAGCGCGCCGCGCGGCACGGCGAGGTCGAGCGAGCCGACCGCGACCGTGCCGTCGGGATACCTCTTGCCGACCCCTTGCAGCTCGATCATCGCGTCGTCACCGTCGTCGCCGCTAACGTGCATGCGGTGAACCTACCCACGGCAACGTCGGAGGTCCCCTGCTACAGCCTCAGTGTCAACAAGTGGGTGTGCCGCGACTACCTGGTCGACCGGTGGCCGGAGGTCCAGGAAGCGCTCGTCGAGCACGTGCTGCTCACGCTCGCGTCGATCGCCCTCGGCCTGGCGATCGCGGTGCCTCTGGCGCTGATCGCCCGGCGCTACCCGCGCCTGGAGACCCTGCTGGTCTCCGGCAGCACGATCCTGTACACCATCCCGTCGCTGGCCATGTTCTCGTTCCTGGTTCCCTACACCTACCTGACGGCGCGGACCGTGGTGATCGGGCTGGCGCTGTACTCCCTGACGATCCTGGTACGCGGAATG
Source organism: Nocardioidaceae bacterium (assembly GCA_035645475.1). Lineage (GTDB taxonomy): Bacteria > Actinomycetota > Actinomycetes > Propionibacteriales > Nocardioidaceae > DASQMN01. Next base: position 19,554 of record DASQMN010000096.1, on the reverse strand, counting down.
CTCGCCGGGCTGCGGTCCGTTCCGGCCGACGTGGTCGAGGCAGCCATCGGCGCCGGCTACTCGCGCTGGCGCCTGCTGACCCGCATCGAGCTGCCGTTGGCGCTGCCGGTGGTGATGGCAGCACTGCGGGTCGCCACCGTCTCGACCGTCGCTCTGACCACCGTCGGCTCGATCGTCGGGTACGGCGGGCTCGGCAACCTGCTGCTGCGAGGCGTCGATACGCAGTTCAAGGCTCAGATCCTGACCGCCAGCGTGCTGTGCGTCGTGCTCGCCGTGGTGCTGGACCTCGCCCTTCTGGCGGCTCAGCGAGCGGCCACACCGTGGGTCCGGGCGAGGGGATGAGACGGCGATGACCGAAGCGATCGACTTCCTGCTCGACCCGGCCTCCTGGTCCGGAGCCGATGGCCTGGGCGCCCAGCTGATCCAGCAGCTGCTGCTCACGGTGACCGCCCTGGCGCTGGCCTGCGCGATCGGCCTGCCCCTGGCCCTGTGGCTGGGACACGTGGGACGCGGCGGCGTCCTGGCGGTCAACGTGTCGAACGTCGGGCGTGCAGTGCCCACCTTCGCGGTGCTGGTCCTGCTGTCGGTCGGCCCGGTGGGCACTGCGGTGCTGGGGCCGTACGGCCGCGCCGGGCTGGCCACGCTGGTGGCTCTGGTGCTGTTCGCGATGCCGCCCATCATCACCAACGCCTACGTGGGCATGCGAGAGGTCGACCGCGAGGTCGTCGAGGCCGCCACCGGCATGGGGATGCGCGGACGAGAGCTGTTCAGACGGGTGGAGCTGCCGCTGGCGGCGCCGCTGGTGATGACAGGCGTACGGCTTGCGCTGGTGCAGGTGTGGGCAACCGCCAGCATCGCCGCCCTGGTGGCCGGTCCCGGGCTGGGCAACACCATCACGCTCGGCTTCGAGAACCAGGACGTCGCACGGGTCCTCGGCGGGGCGATCCTGGTGGCTGGTGTGGCCCTCATCCTGGAAGGCCTGCTGGCTCTCGCCGAGCGTTGGCTGGACCCGGTTCGGCGTGCTCGGTCACGAACCGGTGTCAAAGCCGAGTCGGTCGTTGCATCCCAGGCCATCTGAGGCTGGAATCCCTAGGGGCCCACCCCGGTGCCCATCGGACACGCGTGTCGACAGCCGACACGGGACACAGAAGGTGGTGCACCCACATGCACGCGCGACGTCGAAGCCATGCCGCCCTCCTGCTCGCCGGACTACTGCTCGCCGGCTGCGGCGGTGACAGCAGCGAAGAGGGATTCGGCGACGAGGCGAGTGCAGCTGCCGATCAGGGGACGGTCACCATCGCCGGGCAGGACTTCACCGGCGGTCAGGTGATGACCCAGCTCTACGCCAAGCTCCTGGAGAGCGAGGGCTTCACCGCCAAGGTCAAGCTGGTCAGCACGCGGGATCTCTACATGCCCGAGCTGCAGAGCGGCCGCGTGCAGGTCGTTCCGGAGTACCTCGCGGGCATCACCGACTTCCTCAACACCGAGGCGAACGGTGCCAACGCCAAGCCCGTCAGCACCAGCGACGTCGACGGGACGCTGAGCGCCCTCGAGCCGTTGGCCGAGGAGGCGGGCATCACCATGCTCCAGCCGTCCCAGGCCAGCGACCAGAACGCCTTCTTCGTCACCACGGACCGGGCTGAGGAGGAGGGCCTGGTCACGTTGTCCGACCTCGCCGCCACCGGCGAACCCGTGACACTGGCCGCGCCGGGGGACTGCAAGGGCCGCGACGACTGCGAGAAGGGCCTGACCGAGGTCTACGGCCTGGACATCGCAGAGATCGTCCCACTCGGATACGGCACCACGCAGACCAAGGAGGCCGTCCGCGACGGCGAGGCCGATCTCGGCCAGACGGGCACCACCGACGGCTCGCTGGAGGAGCTCGACCTGGTGCTGCTCGAGGACGACAAGGGCATCCAGCCCGCGCAGAACCTGACCCCGGCCGTGAACTCCGAGTGGTTCGCCGAGCACAACGAGGTCGAGGAGGTGCTGAACGACTTCTCCGCGCAGTTCACCACCGAGGATCTCGCCGCGCTCAGCCTGGAGGTCGACGTCGAGCGGGCCGACCCCGCCGAGGTGGCCGAGGAGTATCTGACCGAGAAGGGTCTGATCTGACAGCTCAGCGGTCTGGGCCGGACCGACCGCTCAGCGGTCTGAACCCGACCCACCGCTCAGCGGTCTGAATCCGACCCACCGCTCAGCGGTCGATGTCGCCGACCACGTACGGCACCGACGCCAGCACCGCCGCCAGGTCGGCGAGCCGACAGCCCGGCAGGAGCGCTGGCAGCGCTGACAGGTTGCCGAACGAGGCGGTGCGCAGCTTGAGCCGCCAGGGCACCTTCTCGCCGCGGCTGACCAGTAGGTAGCCGTTGCTGCCGAGCGGGTTCTCCGTGCACAGGTATGTCGACCCCTCGGGGACCTTGACGATCTTCGGCATCCGTACGTTGACCGGTCCGGACAGACTGCGCAGCCGCTCGGCGCACGCATCGACGAGGTCGAGCGAGACCCTCACCTGGTCGAGCACCACATCCAGCCGAGCGGGCACGTCGCCCGCCGTGGCGCGAGACACCCGCAGCACGTCGGTGAGCTCGGCGTACGCCAGGCTCGGGTCGTCGCGCCGCAGGTCGAGGTCGATCCCGCTGGCGCGGGCCGGTGGTCCGGACACCCCGTACTCCAGCACGACGGCGGGGTCCAGCCGGCCGACGCCCGCACTGGCACCGGCCGCGGCCTGCACGGCGGGCGTGATGACCACCAGCGACGAGCGAGCCGCGGAGGTGACGACAGCCAGCTCGTCGAGCCAGCCCGCCGGCACGTCCTCGCGCACACCTCCCAGGACCGTGAACATCACATGCATGCGACCGCCGGTGAGCGCCTCGAGCACCGTGAGCAGACGTTCACGAGCTGCATGCCCCGGCGCCGCGGCCGCATCTGCTCCCGGGAAGGCGCAGAGAAAGGCCAAGTGGCTGGTGATGCGCATCAGCTCGCTCAGCAGGGTGCGCAGCCAGGTGGCGCGGGCCGGCACCTCCAGGCCCAGCATGCGCTCGACTGCGAGGGCGACCCCGATCTCGCTGCCGGCGGCCCCGAGCCAGTCGTGCCGATCGGCCAGCACGAGGATCTGCCGGTAGTCGCGCACCTCGAACAGCTTCTCCACACCCCGGTGCACATAGCCGATGACCGGCTCAGCGGCAGTGATGACCGCCTCGTCGCCTGCCCCGGTCAGCTGCAGTCGCAGCCGGATCAGCCCGTGCTGCGAGGGGTGGTGCGTGCCGAGGCTCAGCACCCGGTCACCGGTGTGCAGGGCATCGCCAGGGTCACCGACGGCGACCGTCAGGGCATGCGACACGAGCTGCATCGTAGGGAGCCGCGGCTAGCCTGCCCAGCGTGGACGACCTCTTCGCCGTGCCGGGGGCTCCGTGGCAGCGAGTGAGTCCGCGGCTGGTCACCTTGCACCGCGCGGTGCTCCTGGCGCAGGTCGGCGTGGCGCTGGTGGTGCTGGCGGTGCTCGCCTGGATGTGGCCGGGCGGGCGGGTCTGGCTGCTCGGTGCCGCCGCGGTGCTGGCCCTCCTGACGCTGCCGGCATGGGTACTCGTGTCCCGCAGCGCCCGCAGCTGGGCCTACGCCGAGCGAGCCGAGGACCTCTTCGTACGGCACGGGGTGATGTGGCTGCGTCTCGAGGTCGTCCCGTACGGGCGCATGCAGCTCGTCGACGTGACGGCCGGTCCGCTGCAGCGACGCAGCGGTATCGCCACCGTCACCCTGCGCACCGCCTCGCCCGCCACCCAGGCGAGCATTCCCGGGCTCCCGTCTGCCGAGGCTGCGCGGCTCAGGGACCGACTGACCCAGCGCGGTGAGGCACAGGCGGCCGGCCTGTGACAGCCGAGGTGACAGCGGAGCTCGGATCAGCGCCGGTGCGTCGCGTTCACCCCATCACGCCGCTGCTGCGCAGCGGCCTGGTCGTGCTCGCTGTCGGCTCCTGGCTGCTGCGCAACCTGCTGGAGGGGCAGAGCGAGACCCGTGCGCTGCTCATCGTGCCGGTCGCGCTGGTCGGTGCGCTGCTGCTGGGCCTGGCTTCATGGTGGTTCACCCGGTTCCGGATCAGTGCCGATGAGCTTCGCATCGACTCCGGTGTGCTCGTGCGTCGGCAGCGTCGCGTACGCATCGAGCGCATCCAGGCGGTCGAGGTGGAGCAGCCGCTGCTCGCCCGCCTCACCGGGATGGCTGAGCTTCGCATCGAGGTGGCCGGCGGTGACGGAGCCAAGCTGGCGTACCTGTCACTGCGGGAGGCCGAGGCGCTGCGGCGGACGCTGCTGGAGGAATGCCGCACCGGGCCGGCGCCGGATCTTTCCGCCTGGCAGCCGGTGCTGTTCCGGGTGGACGACGGCCGACTGCTGGCCGCCACGTTCCTGCGCAGTGACGTCGTGTCGCTGGTGACGGTCGTCGTGGTCGCCGGGTCCGTGTCGGTCGTGATGGCTCAGCCAGGGGGGCTCGCAGCGGTGTTCCCCTCGGCCGTTGCGGCGGTCGGGGTGGCATGGAAGAGCTTCACCAGCGGCTACGCCACCACGCTGACCCGCGCCGAGCGCGGCCTGCGGCTGCGCGCGGGCATGCTCGACGTACGCACCCAGTCGGTGCCGACCGGTCGGGTGCAGGGCGTGGTCGTGGTCGAGCCGGTGCTGTGGCGGCTCCTGGGCTGGGCACGGGTCGACGTCACCGTCGCGGGCGTGGGCGCTGGTGAGGATGGCGACCGCGCCACCGGTGTCCTGGTGCCGGTGGCTCGCCGAACCGCGATCGCAGCCCTGTTACCGCTGGTCCTGGACGGAGCCGACCCGGCCGACGTCTCACTGGATGGAGTACCGCGCCGCGCACGGTGGGTGGATCCGTTCGGGGCGCGGGTGCTGGGCGCCGGGATCGGCGACCGGCTGCTGGTCACCCGCCGCGGCGTGGTGACGCGACGCACGGACGTCGTACCGCTGCCGAAGCCACAGTCGCTGCACGTTGCACAGGGGCCGCTGCAGCGCAGGCTTCGGCTGGCCACGGTGCAGGTGCATCTGCCCTCCGGACCGGTCTCGGCGAGTGCCGCCCACCGTGATGCAGGCCAGGCCTGGGCGCTGGCCACCACTGTCACCGCCTGGCCGAGGTCCGTCCCGGTCGCGCCCGGCGAGTGAAGCAGGACCGCCCTGGCCAACGGTGCCGGTCGGGACTGTGAGAAGGAGCACCGGCGTTAGGGCTCGATGTACGCGCTGTTATACCTACGCTTGACTGGCCTGCTCGAGCCGTCGAGCCCGGAAGAGGGAGATCGCGATGCGCGGCACCACCCTCGGTGTGATCGGAGCCGGTCGCGTCGGCGCTGTGCTCGCCGCTGCCTGGTCGCCCGAGCACCCGGTGGTCGCGGCGTCCGGGCAGTCAGCCGCGTCGAGCACCCGCATCGAGACCCTGCTGCCGGGCGTACGGCGCACCGATCCGGTCAGCGTGGCCAGCGCTGCCGACATCGTGCTCATCGCCGTCCCCGACGACGCCCTGGCACCGGTGGTCGCCGAGCTCGGGGCATCCGGCGCGGTCGGCGACGGACAGGTCGTGGTGCACGTCAGCGGCAGGCACGGCATCGACGTGCTGGCGCCGGTCCGAGCAGCCGGGGCACGCACGATCGCCCTGCACCCCGCCATGACGTTCACGGGCACTCACGTCGACCTCGACCGGCTGGCTGGCTGCACCATGGCGCTGACGACGGATCCGGAGTCCCGCGATCTCGGCGAGCGGCTGGTCGCAGAGCTCGGTGGCCGTGTGACCTGGGTCCCCGACGAGCAGCGCAGTACCTACCACGCCGCCCTGGCGCACGGCGCCAACCACCTCACCACCGTGGTCACCCAGGCGATGGACCTGCTGCGCCAGGCGGGCACCGACGACCCCTCGGGCACTCTCCGGCCGCTGCTCGTCGCCGCCCTGGACAACGCGCTCGCCTACGGCGACGCAGCACTGACCGGACCGGTCGTGCGCGGTGACGTGACCACCGTGCAGGCGCATCTGCGAGCCCTCTCCGGAGCCCCCGCATCGACCGTCGACTCCTACCTCGCCATGGCGCGTGCGACTGCTGACAGAGCCGTCGCCGATGGCCGCCTCGACCGTGGTCGCGCCCGCGCCATCACCGATGAGCTGGACACTGCGGTGTGGGAGGCTACGGCCGCCGCACTCGCGCCGCCGGCCGGCCGCTGAGCGCACCAGGGCTCCGGACGGGGCGCCTGCACGAGGCCATTCCGACAGACGTTTCGCAGCGGACGACGACGAAGGACGACATGGAACCCACGCTCGCGCGCACGATCGCCGAGCTGGATGAGGCGCTGATGCCCTCGCGTCTTGCGAATGCGCCCGTTGCGCACGTCCCGACCATGGGTGCGCTGCATGCCGGTCACGTGAGCCTGCTTCGCCAGGCCCGTGCACTGGGCGACACGCTGGTGGCCTCGGTCTTCGTCAACCCGTCGCAGTTCGCCGCCGGTGAGGACTTCGACACCTATCCGCGTGACCTCGACGCCGACCTCGCCACCGCGGCGGCTGCCGGTGTCGACGTCGTGTTCGCCCCCGACGTAGCCACGATCTATCCCGACGGGATGCCCCTGTCGATCACCATCGACCCGGGATCCGCAGGCGCGATGTACGAGGGTGCCGTGCGGCCCGGACACTTCCGCGGCGTCCTGACCGTGGTGTCCGTGTTCTTTGCCCTCATCCGCCCGACGCAGGCGGTGTTCGGCGAGAAGGACTACCAACAGCTGGCTCTGGTGCGGCGCATGGTTCACGACCTGCGGCTGGGTGTGCAGATCGTCCCCGGCCCGACGGTGCGCGACCCGGACGGGCTCGCCCTGTCCTCGCGCAACGCTCGCCTGGACGCCGAGCAGCGGGTCCGAGCGAGCGCGCTGTCCCGGGCTCTGCGCAGCGGCGCTCGGTCCGCCGTCTTCGGAGCCGACGCGGTGATCGCGGCAGCGGCGGAGGTGCTGGCCGGGGCCGAGGTACGGCCCGACTACCTTGCGGTCGTCGCCCCGGACCTCGGACCGGCGCCGGCACGTGGGCAGGCGCGACTGCTGGTAGCGGCCGACTTCGGCGGCACTCGACTTCTCGACAACGTCGGGCTCACGCTCGGCCCTGATGGTGGGCCGCTGGACACCAGCACCCCGCTGCGCGCCGGACGGCAGCCGTCGTGACCGCTCCTCCCGCGGCTCCGGTGGGATGGGGAGCGACGCTGCCGCGCAGGCTCGCAGCACCCGCGGCAGGCTGGACCACCGCGGCCGACGTCGTGGTCGTCGGCTCGGGGATCGCCGGTCTCACCACGGCGCTGCTCGCGCGCGCGTACGGGCGAGTCGTGCTGGTCACCAAGGACGCTCTGTCGGCCGGCTCCACCCGGTGGGCACAAGGCGGCATCGCCGCCGCGATCGGGCCCGGCGACACACCTGAGCAGCATCTGCAGGACACGATGGTGGCCGGAGCCGGCCTCTGCGACGAGAAGGCCGTCCGGGTGCTGGTCGAGGACGGCCCAGCCGCGCTGCGAGAGCTCATCGCCCTGGGCACCCAGTTCGACGTGCTGCGCAGTGGTGAGCTGGCACTGGGACGCGAAGGCGGCCACCTGCGACACCGCATCGTGCACGCCGGTGGCGACGCGACCGGGGCGGAGATATCCCGGGCGCTCGTGGCGGCAGCGGTCGCCGCTCCGGACATCGAGGTGGTCGAGCACGCGTTGGCGCTCGACCTGCTGCTGGACGAGTCGGGGGCGAGCGCCGGAGTCACCTTGCACGTCATGGGGGAGGGCGAGGCCAACGGCGTGGGCGCCGTGCGTGCCCGGGCCGTGGTGCTGGCCAGCGGAGGGCTCGGGCAGGTGTACTCCTCGACCACCAACCCGGCGGTGGCCACCGGCGACGGCATGGCGCTGGCGTTGCGTGCCGGCGCGGTGCTGCGCGACCTGGAGTTCGTGCAGTTCCATCCCACCGTGCTCTGGCTGGGCGACGCGAGGACCGGGCAGCAGCCGCTGATCTCCGAAGCCGTACGCGGCGAGGGAGCCGTGCTCGTCGACGACCGTGGCGAGCGGTTCATGACCTCGGTGCACGAGCTGGCCGACCTGGCGCCGCGCGACGTGGTGGCCAAGGCGATCATGCGCCGTATGCGTGAGACCGGCACGTCACACGTCTGGCTGGACGGACGGGCCCTCGGCGCCGACGTCTGGGAGCACCGGTTCCCCACCATCGCCGGCGTGTGCCGCAGCCATGGCATCGACCCGGTCACCGAGCTGGTTCCCGTTGCTCCCGCCTGCCACTACGCCTCGGGCGGGGTGGCCACCGACCTCGACGGCCGCACCTCCGTGCCCGGTCTGTACGCCTGCGGCGAGGTCGCCTGCTCCGGCGTGCACGGGGCGAACCGGCTGGCCTCGAACTCGCTGCTGGAGGGGCTGGTGTTCGCCCGCCGGATCGCGGCCGACCTGCGCCGCCTGCTGGCCGATCCGGGCTCAGCTCCCGCCGCGGTGATCTCCTCCGCCAGCGAGGACCGGCTGGTGGCCGCCGAGTCCCTTCCCGTCGTACAGACGTTGATGACCGAACGGGCCGGAGTCCTTCGAACCGCTGACGGTCTCGCGGCCGCCGCCGCCGATCTGGCGGCCGTGGTGGAACGAGCGGGCGGTGAGCCAGGAACGGCCGACTGGCAGGCGACCAACCTGGTCACCGTCTCGGCCGCGTTGCTGGCCGGTGCCAACCTCCGCGCCGAGACCCGTGGCTCGCACTGGCGTGAGGACTACCTCGAGCCCGACGACGCCTGGCTCGGACATCTCGACGCCGTGCTCCGGTCCGGCCAGCTCGTCTCCACCTGGCGGCCGATGCCCGCGCCGGTCGGGAGTCGGGGTGACTGAGGGGGCACGCCGGCTGGCCGAGGCGCGATACGCAGTGGCGAGCGCCGGGCTGGACGCCGCAGAGGTCGAGGTGCTGGTGCGAGGCGCTCTCGAGGAGGACCTCTCCGGAGGAGAGGACGTCACCTCGCTCGCCACGGTGCCGGCGGAGAGCCGCTCCACGGCTGACGTCGTGGCACGCGCTGGTGGCGTTCTCGCCGGCGGGCCGGTGGCGCTGCTCGTGCTGGCGCTCGCCGTACCCGATGGTGTCGCCACCCTGGAGGCGGCCGACGGTGATCGGCTGCGCCGCGGCCAGACGGCACTGACCGCGACCGGCCCGACCCGCGGCCTGCTGACTGCCGAGCGGACGCTGCTGAACCTGGTCTGCCACCTGTCCGGGGTGGCCACGCTGACCGCTCGGTGGGTCGAGGCCGTGGCCGGGAGCGGCGCCAGCATCCGGGACACCCGCAAGACCACGCCGATGATGCGCTCGCTGGAGAAGTACGCCGTTCGCTGCGGCGGAGGCGTCAACCACCGGATGTCGCTGGCCGACGAGGCCCTGATCAAGGACAACCACGTGGTCGCAGCCGGCGGCGTTGTCGCGGCGTACCAGCAAGTCAGACGGGCCTGGCCGGATCTGGTCGTCCAGGTCGAGGTGGACACCGTGGAGCAGGCCGTCGCAGCCGTGAATGCTGGCGCCGACCTGCTGCTGCTGGACAACATGAGCCCGGCCGACCTCGTGCGCGCGGTCGGCGCGGTCGGCTCGCGGGCTCGCCTCGAGGCCAGCGGGGGCCTCTCGCTGGACCGAGCCGCCGAGGTGGCCGCGACAGGCGTTGACTACCTGGCTGTAGGCGCGCTGACACACTCCGCCCCGGCGCTGGATCTCGGGCTCGACCTGCGCGAGCCGCCGACGCGCCGGAGTGGCTAGCCTGCCCGGCATGGACGAGGCCAAGGCGCGAGACGACGATCTGCCCGAACAGGTCCGGGTGCGCCTGGCCAAGCGTGAGCGCATGCTCGCCGACGGCCTCCAGCCGTATCCGGTGACGGTGCCCCGTACGGCGACGCTGGCGCAGGTACGCCGCCGTTACGAGCTCGCCGCCCTGCAGCCCGACACCACGACAGGCGACGTCGTCGCGGTCGCCGGCCGGGTGATCCACCTGCGCAACACCGGCAAGCTGTGCTTCGCGCAACTGCGCGAGGGCGACGGCACGGAGCTGCAGGTCATGCTGTCGCGCGCCGAGATCGGTGCGGCGGCCCTCGAGTCCTTCAAGGACCTGGTCGACCTGGGTGACCACCTGTCCGTGGATGGCGAGGTGATCACCAGCCGGCGCGGCGAGCTCTCGGTCCTGGCGACCTCGTGGCACCTCGCCAGCAAGGCGCTCCGTCCACTGCCGGTCGACCACAAGGAGCTCAGCGACGAAGCGCGGGTGCGCCAGCGCTACCTCGACCTGGTGCTACGTCCGGAGGCGCGGGAGATGGTGCGGGCCAAGGCCACCGTGCTGGCGTCCTTGCGCCGCACGCTCGCCGACCGCGACTTCCTCGAGGTCGAGACACCGGTGCTGCAGCTGACCAACGGCGGAGCCGCGGCACGGCCGTTCCGCACCCATCTCAACGCCTTCGACCAGGACATGCTGCTGCGCATCGCCCTCGAGCTCGACCTCAAGCGAGCGCTGGTCGGCGGGGCGGACCGCGTCTACGAGATCGGCAAGACCTTCCGCAACGAGGGCGTCGACTCCACGCACAACCCCGAGTTCATGATGCTGGAGGCGTATGAGGCCTACGGTGACTACCGCAGCATGGCTACCTTGTGCCGCGACCTGGTGCTGGACGCCGCGCGGGCGCTGGGACGCACCGTCGTGCCTGGTCGCGACGGTTCCTCGATCGACCTGGAGGCCGAGTGGCGCACTGCCTCGCTGCTGGACCTCGTCAGCGATGCGGTGGGAGAGCGTATCGACGTCGACACCGACGTCGAGACTCTGCGCCGCCTCGCCGAGGACAATGACATCGAGCTGCGCCCGCACTGGGCCGCCGCCGAGGTGCTGGTGGAGCTCTACGAACAGCTGGTCGAGGAAACGCTGATCCAGCCGACCTTCGTGTGCGATTACCCGGTGTCAATCAAACCGCTCGCGAAGGCGCACCGCAGTGTCCCAGGGCTGGTCGAAGCCTTCGATCTCGTGATCAACGGTATCGAGCTCGCGCCGGCTTACTCCGAGATGAACGATCCTGTCGTGCAACGGGAGCGGCTGGAGGAACAAGCGCTCAAAGGCGCGGCCGGCGATCTCGAGGCTAACGACGTGGACGAGGTCTTTCTGCGCGCACTCGAGCACGGCATGCCGCCGGCAGGTGGCATGGGTATGGGAGTCGACCGACTTGTCATGCTTCTGATGGGTGTCGGGATACGCGAAGCCATTCTCTTCCCACTCTTACGCCCCAGCCGTTAACTGCGAGCGACATATCGCGCACAGGTCGCGACATTAGGCGGTTGAGTTGCATTCCCCCTGCGTTGGTCGTGAAATGGTTCTAGGCTACTCTCGAGACAGGCGTCGTCTTGACCGCTTGTATTGCCGAACGGTCATCCGGCGTTCTTCGCAATGACCATCCATGAGGGAGCACACAGTGGCGCAGAAAGTACAGATCCTGCTTGTCGACGACATCGACGGTGGCGACGCGAGCGAGACCGTCGAGTTCGGTCTCGACGGGGTGACGTACGAGATCGACCTCTCCGAGGGCAACGCGCGCGCACTTCGTGACCAGCTCGCTCCCTTTATCGCCGAAGGCCGCAAGGTCGGCGGCCGGCGCCGTCAGGGCTCGGCCGGTCGGTCCTCGCGTGGTCGAGGCTCGAGCAACGGTGAGCCGTCGGCGGCCGAGGTGCGCGAGTGGGCTCGCACCGCCGGCTTCGAGGTGCCAGACCGTGGCCGCGTCTCCGCGGAGGTCAAGGAGGCCTTCGCAGCCGCGCACTGAGCCGTTCGCTCGCAGCGTACGGCTGCGACGGAATCCTGGGACGGACCCTCTCGTTGACTCTGACGTCGACGCCGGGGGTCCGTCCTTTTCAGCTCACCCTGTGGAGGCGTCGGCTGCTCCAGCGGCGGTTGTCGAGACCGTGGCTAGCATGAACAGGGACAGGCGTTGACCGCCGCCTTGTTTCCGCAGGGTCAATGAAGGAGTAGCTGATGTTCGAGAGGTTCACCGACCGCGCACGGCGGGTCGTCGTCCTGGCTCAAGAAGAAGCCCGGATGCTCAGTCACAACTACATCGGCACCGAGCACATCCTCCTGGGTCTCATCCACGAGGGTGAAGGCGTCGCAGCGAAAGCGCTGGAGAGCCTCGGCATCTCACTGGAGGCGGTCCGCGCCCAGGTCGAGGAGATCATCGGCCAGGGCCAGCAGGCACCCAGCGGCCACATCCCCTTCACCCCGCGCGCCAAGAAGGTGCTGGAGCTGAGCCTGCGAGAGGCCCTGCAGCTGGGCCACAACTACATCGGTACCGAGCACATCCTGCTGGGACTCATTCGCGAGGGCGAGGGAGTCGCCGCCCAGGTGCTGGTGAAGCTCGGCGCGGACCTCAACCGCGTTCGCCAGCAGGTCATCCAGCTCCTCAGCGGCTACCAGGGCAAGGAGACCGCCACGGCCGGCGCACCGTCAGAGGGCGCCCCCAGCAGCTCGCTGGTGCTCGACCAGTTCGGGCGAAACCTGACCCAGGCTGCCCGCGAAGGCAAGCTCGACCCGGTCATCGGGCGGAGCTCTGAGATCGAACGGGTCATGCAGGTGCTCTCGCGCCGTACCAAGAACAACCCCGTGCTGATCGGAGAGCCGGGTGTCGGCAAGACGACCGTCGTGGAGGGGCTGGCGCAGGACATCGTCAAGGGCGACGTGCCCGAGACGCTGAAGGACAAGCAGATCTACACCCTCGACCTCGGTGCCCTGGTGGCGGGTTCCCGTTACCGCGGTGACTTCGAGGAGCGCCTGAAGAAGGTCCTCAAGGAGATCCGCACCCGCGGCGACATCGTGCTGTTCATCGACGAAATTCACACCCTCGTAGGGGCCGGCGCGGCCGAGGGTGCCATCGACGCAGCCAGCATCCTCAAGCCGATGCTGGCCCGAGGTGAGCTGCAGACCATCGGCGCGACCACCCTTGATGAGTACCGGAAGCACCTGGAGAAGGACGCGGCCCTCGAGCGCCGCTTCCAGCCGATCCAGGTGGCCGAGCCTTCCATCGCCCACACCATCGAGATGCTCAAGGGGTTGCGCGACCGCTACGAGGCTCACCACCGGGTGACGATCACCGACGAGGCCCTGGTCTCGGCGGCCACGCTCGCTGACCGCTACATCTCCGACCGATTCCTGCCCGACAAGGCCATCGATCTGATCGACGAGGCGGGCTCGCGGCTGCGCATCCGCCGTATGACGGCGCCTCCGGACCTGCGGGAGTTCGACGACAAGATCGCCGACGTCCGCCGTCGTAAGGAAGGCGCGATCGACGCGCAGGACTTCGAAGCCGCCGCCTCGCTGCGCGATGAGGAGAAGAAGCTCATCATCGCCAAGAACGAGCGCGAGAAGCAGTGGAAGGCCGGCGACATGGACGTTGTCGCCGAGGTCGACGAGGAGTTGATTGCCGAGGTTCTCGCCACCGCCACCGGTATTCCGATCGTCAAGCTCACCGAGGAAGAGTCGGGTCGGCTCCTGCGCATGGAGGACGAACTGCACAAGAGGGTCATTGGGCAGGATGAGGCCATCAAGGCGCTGTCCCGGGCGATTCGCCGCACGCGCGCCGGTTTGAAGGACCCGCGTCGCCCCGGTGGCTCGTTCATCTTCGCCGGGCCATCCGGTGTCGGCAAGACGTGGCTGTCCAAGGCCTTGGCGAACTTCTTGTTCGGCGAGGACGACGCGCTCATCCAGCTGGACATGAGCGAATTCTCCGAGAAGCACACGGTGTCTCGGCTGTTCGGCTCTCCGCCCGGTTACGTCGGCTACGAGGAGGGCGGCCAGCTCACCGAGAAGGTGCGGCGCAAGCCGTTCTCCGTGGTGCTGTTCGACGAGGTCGAGAAGGCGCACCCCGACATCTTCAACTCGCTGTTGCAAATTCTGGAGGAGGGCCGGCTGACCGACTCCCAGGGTCGGGTGATCGACTTCAAGAACACCGTCATCATCATGACCACCAACCTTGGCACCCGAGACATCGCCAAGGGCGTCAACCTTGGTTTCGCACAGGTCGGTGATCTGTCCGGGTCCTACGAGCGCATGAAGAACAAGGTGACCGAGGAGCTCAAGCAGCACTTCCGTCCCGAGTTCCTCAACCGTGTCGATGAAGTAGTGGTGTTCCCGCCGCTGACCCAGGACGAGGTCATCGACATGGTCGACATGATGCTGGCCTCGGTGGAGAGCCGGCTCAAGGACAAGGACATGGAGCTCGAGCTCACGTCGGCGGCCAAGGAGGTGCTTGCCCGGCGCGGGTTCGACCCGGTGCTCGGTGCGCGGCCGTTGCGGCGCACCATTCAGCGCGAGATCGAGGACACGCTGGCCGAGAAGCTGCTGTACGGCGAGGTTCGACCCGGCCAGATCGTGCTGGTCGACGTCGAGGGCGAGGGGTCACAGGCAGTCTTCACCTTCAGCGGCACCGCGAAGGCCCAGCTGCCCGATGCCCCACCGGTGGAGGCGGCCATCACCGAGTGAGGACGCCGGCGCGCTGACGCGCGTTGCTACGACTGCACGCCGTGTGCGTTGAGCACCACGACGCCGACGATGATCATCGCCAGCGCCGAGACGGACACGGCGTCCAGTCGTTCGCCGAGGAAAGTTGCCCCGACGACGGCGACCAGAGCGGTGCCCAGGCCAGCCCACACGGCGTACGCCACCGAGACGGGCATCGTCCGTACCACCACGCTCAGCAGCCAGATGCTCAGCGCGTAGCCGGAGCACACGGCGATGCTCCACCCGGGTGCGGTGAAGCCGGCAGCGCGCGGCAGAGCGGCCGTCGCGGCGACCTCCACCGCCACGGCGGTCGCCAGCAGGGCTGCGGTGAACAGCATGAGCGTGTCTCCTCCATTATGTAGCGAGTGCTACGCATTACTGTAGCACTCGCTACAAACACGAAGGAGACGGTGTGACTCGTCGTGACGAGCTAGGTGAGGGAGCCTGCGACTACGTCCTCGAGCGGGGCCTCATCGGGCTGAGTCTGCGGCCGTTGGGGGCGGCCTTGGGCACCAGCGACCGGATGCTGCTGTACCACTTCGGTACGCGCGAGGCATTGATAGCCGAGGTGCTGCGGCGCTCCACCGACCGTTCGGTGGCGGCGATCGAGGCTTTGCCCGTCCAAGCCGACGTGGCCGCCGGGGTGCAGACGCTGTGGCAGGCGCACCGGGAGGGAACGCTGGACCGTTGCCAGCGGGTCTACGCCCAGGCGGCTGCGCAAGGGCTGCTCGGTCACGACGAGCTTGCGAGTCCGGTGGCGGACTCCAATGCGAGCTGGCTGGCGGCTCTGGCTGCCTACCTGGGCAGGTGCGGGGCCACTCCACCTCGCGCGGAGCGCTGTGCCCGCTTCGTGGATGCAGCGCTCATGGGCTTGCACCTCGACGTCGTCGTCGAGCCGGAGCCGGACCTACAGGCCGTCGTTGACGACGTCGCAGTGGCCGCTCAGGCACTCGGCTCACCGGGGTAGCTCGAACAGGTCGTCGCCGCAAGACGCCACCAGGCCGTCCGCCAGCAGGCCAGCCAGGGCGCGGTCGCGCTGCGCAACGTCTGGCCACTGCGCAGCCAGGCCGGCTCGCCCGAGCGGTGCATCGGCGTCGCGGAGCGCAGCCAGCAGCTCCCCGCGGCACTGTCGATCCGTGCCCTTCCACGCCTGACGCGGGCGGGGCCGGCCGGCGTACGCGGGCGAGCCGGCCTGACGCCAGCGGCACAGGTCCGCGACGGGACACTCCGGGCAGCGCGGCGCCGCGGCCGTGCACACCAGGGCACCGAGCTCCATGACCGCGACGGACCATGCTGCGGCGGTGTCGCCGTCGTCCGGCAGCGCCCGTACGGCAGCCATGCGCTCGTGCTGGCGGACCGAGGGCGGTGGCAGCGCCTCGCCCGCGAGCAGCCGCACCAGCACCCTGCGCACGTTGGTGTCCAGCACCGCGTGCCGTTGGCGGTAGGCGAAGCTGGCTACGGCGGCAGCGGTGTACTCCCCGACGCCGGGCAAGGCGCGCAGGTGGTGGAGGGCGGCCGGAACGACCCCGTCGTGGACTTCGACGACGACGCGGGCGGCTGCGTGCAGGCGAAGCGCGCGCCGGGGGTATCCGAGCCGTCCCCACGCACGGACGGCGTCACCTCTGCTGGCCGCGGCGAGGTCGCTGACGGTCGGCCAGCGCTGCACCCAGGCCGCATAGACCGGCAGCACCCGGGCCACTGGCGTCTGCTGCAGCATCACCTCCGAGACCAGCACCGCGTAGGCACCGGCCCGCGGCTCGCGCCACGGGAGGTCTCGGGAATGCGTGTCGTACCAGGCCAGCAGGCGATCGTGCAGCACGCCGACGTCAGGCTCGGACACGCCGGAAAGGATGACACGCGGGCTCGAGACCCCGGCTGTCGTCGTCGGAGTGGCGCCCGGGACGCACCTGAGCCGGCGGCTAGCGTGCCCTCGTGAGTACCGCAGCACGTCCGCCTCGACGGCTGCCCTCACGGGTGTACTGGCGGCGCCGCGTGACGCTGGTGGTGATGCTCGGCTTGGTCCTGGCCGCGGTCTGGCAGACCCGGGTGAACCGGGGCGACTCCGACGATCCGCCCGCCATGGCGCAGAGCGATGCCGGGTCTGATGCAGCGGGTTCGAGGGGAGCCGTGCCGACGATGGGGCGCGCTCTCGCGGCATCCGCCGCCGTGGGCGCCGCGGCCAGCACCTCCGCGCCGGGGATGGCCGGCGGGGCGGCGAGCACGCCGCCGGTCCGCCCTGTGCTGGCTCAGCCGGTCGGCCGATGCGACCCGGCCACAACGATCGCGCGGGCCGACGCCCCCGAGACGGTCACCTCCGGTGCCGGTGCCACCCTGCAGGTGCGGTTGAGCACCACGGCCACCGAGGCCTGCACGCTCGCCCTGACCGACCGGTTGCTGGTGCAGGTCGCCCGTGACGACGAGGCGATCTGGCGGCTGGAGGACTGCCCCTCTGCGCTGACGACCGCGTCGGTCGCCCTGCACCCCGCATGGTCGACGGTCATCGACATCGCGTGGTCGGGTCGCGTGTCCAACGCCAGATGTGGGCTCGAGACCGCGGTGGCCGCACCCGGCACCTACTCGCTGCAGGCGGCCATCCTGTCCGGCGAGCCCGGCTCGGCGGAGCTGGAGGTACGGGCGGCGGAGCAGCAGCGACCCGCGAGACGCGATCAGGCGGGCCAGACGGGCTAGACGTACCGCTCGAGGATGCTCGACT
This sequence comes from Nocardioidaceae bacterium, assembly GCA_035645475.1. Taxonomy (GTDB): domain Bacteria; phylum Actinomycetota; class Actinomycetes; order Propionibacteriales; family Nocardioidaceae; genus DASQMN01. Next base: position 2,303 of record DASQMN010000096.1, on the reverse strand, counting down.
CGGCGAGCCGGGAAAGCCCCTCGCGCACACTCTGGGCGCGCAGCTCGCCGACACCGTCGACAGCCTGGAGCTCGTCGACTCCGGCGGCCAGCAGCTTCTGCAGGGTCTCGAAGTGCTCGACGAGTCGGTCCACCACCGTGGACGGCAAGCGCGGCACCATGGCCAGCAGGCGGTGCCCACGCGGAGACAGCGCCGTGTCGAGCTTCTCGGCGCCGCCCTGGCCCAGCGCCCGGGCCACCGCGCCGACGTCGACCAGATCGGCGGAGCTGAGGGACGACAGCTGGTCGAGGATCTCCTGCTGGGTGCGGGCACGCCGCCCACTGGGCATGTAGTCGCGCACGACCAGTTCGCGCTCGACGTCGACACCGGTGACCAGCTCGTCGAGCTGCAGCGACAGCAGACGGCCGTCGGCGCCGAGCTCGAGCACGTAGTCCTGGATCTCAGTGGCGATCCTCAGCACCATCTCTAGTCGCTGGGCGACCACCGCGACGTCTCGTACGGTCACCAGGTCCTCGATCTCCAGGGCAGCCAGGGCACCGGAGACCTCGTCCAGTCGCATGCGGTAGCGCTCGAGTGTGGCCAGCGCCTGGTTGGCCCGGCTCAGAATGCCGGCGGAGTCCTCGAGCACTCGGCGGTCGCTGCCGACGTAGACGGCGACGGTTCCCATCGACTGAGACACCGAGATCACCGGATGGCCACTCTGCCGGGCCACCCGGTCGGCCGTACGATGCCGGGTGCCTGCCTCGTCGGTGTGGATGCTCGGATCGGGCATCAGGTGGACGGCGGCACGCAGGATGCGGGTGCCGTCCTTGTCGAGCACGATCGCACCGTCCATCTTGGCGAGCTCGCGCAGCCCGGTGGCGGTGAAAGGGACGTCGAGCGCGAAGCCGCCTGTGGACAGTGACTCGACCACCTTGTCGTAGCCGAGAACGATCAGCGCGCCAGTGCGTCCGCGCAGGATGCGCTCGAGAGCCTCACGCAGATCGGTGCCTGGCGCGACGGTGGCCATCACGGCACGCAGCCGCGGGTCACTGCCGGCAGACACCCCCCGCTCCATGCTGGCCACACGCACCTTCGTTCACGAGTTCGGGCACCGTTTCGAACGCAGCAGAGTCTAGGGCGCCGTCCGGGCCGTGACGGCTGCCTCGTCAGTCGGTATGCAGACGTGACCAGCGCCGACGTCAGGGCTCCACCACGGAAAGCTGCGGCTTGCGCGGGCGCCCGTGATTAGGCTGCACACGCGTGTCGCTCGGGCCGTCGACGAGCCCCAGGATGCGCAGAGCGGTAGCCACGTCAGGCACCGGGACGACCCGCAGCTCACCGATGTCACGGCGCCCGACCGGAGCCGGACCGAGGTCGGCTGGCACGAGGGCATGGCGGAAGCCCAGGCGGGAGGCCTCCCGCAGGCGGTGATGCAGGCCAGCGACGCGCCGCACCTCCCCGGCCAGGCCGACCTCGCCCAGGGCGACCAGATCGGTCGGCACGACCTTGTCGCGGGCCGCCGACGCGGTCGCGACCGCGATCGCGAGGTCGCACGCCGGCTCGGACAGGCGCGCACCGCCCACGGTCGCTGCGTACACGTCTGCGGCGGACAGCGGCAGCCCCGCGCGACGCTGCAGCACCGCCAGGATCATGGCCGTCCGTGCGGCGTCGAGGCCACTGGTCGCCCGCCGAGGCGAGGGCAGCGCCGAGGGGGCGACGAGTGACTGCACCTCCGCCAACAGCGGTCGACGCCCCTCCATGGTGACCGTCACGCACGTGCCCGCCACCGGCTCGTTGTGGCGCGACACGAAGAGCCCGGTCGGGTCGCTGACCTCGACGATGCCGTCCTCGGAGAGGTCGAAGCAGCCGATCTCGTCGACCGGGCCATAGCGGTTCTTGACCGCCCGCAGCAGGCGCAACCGGGAGTTGCGTTCGCCCTCGAACTGCAGCACGACGTCGACGAGGTGCTCGAGGGTGCGCGGACCCGCCACGGAGCCGTCCTTGGTCACATGGCCCACCAGCAGCGTGGCGATGCCGCGCCGCTTGGCCACCTGCACCAGCGCGGCGGCGACCTCACGCACCTGGGTGACGCCGCCAGGCACCCCGTCCACGTCGGCCGAGCCGATCGTCTGGACAGAGTCGACGACGAGCAGCGTCGGCTGCACCTGCTCGATGTGGCTGAGCACGGCGGAGAGGTCGGTCTCGGCGGCCAGGAAGAGCGTCGGCTGCACCCCGCCGGTGCGGTCCGCCCGGAGCCGGACCTGCGCTGCCGACTCCTCACCGGACACGTACAGCGTGGTCGCGCCCCGCCTGGACCACTG
>DASQMN010000095.1:0-1898 GCA_035645475.1 Nocardioidaceae bacterium | reverse complement strand
GAATCCCCGCGGAGATCCTCCAGCAGTACAAGACGGCCGGGAACTAGTTCACCGTCGGCTCGCGGCACGGCTCGTTCACGAGCCTTGTGCCACCTGGGTATCGTCCACAAGCTGTCGGGCCACCGTGCGGAGCTTGGTGTTGCGGCTGCGCGAGAGTCGCACGAGATAGGCGAACGCCCTGTCCTCGGAAAGCCCGTAACGCTCCATCACGATGCCGATTGCTGTGCCGATGTCTTTCCGGCTGACCAGGGCCTGGTTGAGGTCGTTCTCGGACTTCGCCTTCATCAGGCCCATCCGCGCGTACGACGCGAAAAGCTGCGCCACCCGGCGGGTACGGGCGTCGAAGCACCCGGCGCCCGTTCTGTAGAGGTTCAGCACCGTGGACGTCTGCCGGTTGTGGCACAACGGCATCGCCATCCACGCCCCGACAGCCTGCTGCGGGTCGCACCAGGGCCACTGGCCGTTGCCGTATCTCGCCGCATCGGCCAACCGGGCGGCGTCGCCGCTCGCAGCGGCGGTCTCGCCGCAGCCGTCCGGCGTGATCAGGCAGACGCTGGCCTGGTCGACACCCGGAACCGAGTCGGGTGCGGTGATCACGATGAGGTCCATGGCCTCATACAGGGATCGCGCCGCCATCAGCCTGTCGGCCGCCCGCGTCAGCGCGTCGGCGAAGCGCAGGTCGTCCACTTCCGCCTCGACAGCGGCTTGTGCAGGTTCAGCAGTCGGGCGTCCGGGCGCGATACGAAGGCTCACATCCTGAAGACGCCTTGGTCGGGCTGGCATGACGAGACCGGACAAGGCGCCCGTGTCCGGTCTGGCTCAGGGGAGGTCGCGCTGCGCCATGTGGTGCGTGGCCAGGACCTCGAGCAGCAGTTCGGAGGCCGCCTCGGCGATGCCTGGCAGCTCCTCGGCACGAGTGTCGCGGAGCACCTCGAGCAGCACGTCGTGGTGGACCTGTGCGAGCTCAAGAATGCTGACGCCGTCCGCCACCGCGCCCCGGCCGATCTCGTACGTCTTGTGCAGGGCCGCCTCTTCGCGCCGCGGCAGGTACTGGAGGAACGCCGCCCGGTAGTTGCGACGAAGGTCTGTGAGCGTGGTCACCCGCGCATGTCGACGTGCATGCCTCCGGTGGACGTCGTCATCAGCCGGTCGTTGAGGTAGCCCAGTCCCTCCTCGAGGCCGAGCGCCGTCTCGACCGGTCCGGTGCTCATGCCCAGCTCCACCATCGTGGCAGCAACGTCCGGCTGGATGCCGACGATGACCGTGAGCGCCCCCCTGAGCCGAGCCATCTCCGCGGTGTTGCGCAAGGTCTTCGACCCGAACGAGTCGATCACATCCAGTGCCGCCACGTCGATCACGACACCGCGGGAGCGGTGATCGCCGATCTGGGAGATCAGGTCCTCCTGGAACCGCACCATCTGGGAGTCGTCCAGGGCGGTGTGGATGGAGGCGATCAGGTAGGCGCCCTGCCGCAGGATCGAGACCAGCGCCGGCTCGGAGTTCATCGGTCGTCCCTTTCCTCCGGTCGGGTCAGGCGGTAGCCGAGCTGCCGCTCCGCCTCCTCCAGGCCGCTCTGCAGGTCGCCGATGGTGTTCATCTTGCTCAGGTCGACCCCGATGGTGACGAGTGTCTGGGCAATCTCCGGGGACAGCCCGGTGATGATGACGCTGGCGCCCATGAGGCGTGACGCGTCGACGGTCTGGACGAGGTGGTTGGCGACCGTCTCGTCGATGTCCGGAGCCCCGGTGATGTCCATGACGACGACCTTCGCGCGGTGAGTGCGGATGCCGATGAGCAGCTGCTCGGTCAGCTGGCGGGCACGCTCAGTGTCGAGGACCCCGATGATCGGCAGGATCAGCAGCCGCTCGCGGACAGGTAGCACCGGCGTCGACAGCTCC
>DASQMN010000094.1:0-2959 GCA_035645475.1 Nocardioidaceae bacterium | reverse complement strand
GAGCAGGACCAGGTCCTCAACCACGTGTGCCAGCTCGTGTTCAGCCACGCGTTCGCCGAGGAGGCCGTGCTCTGGCCGGCCATCCGCGCCCTGCTGCCGGACGGCGACGAGCTGATTCGGCGTATGGAGCCTTAGCACCAGCAGATCAGCGAGCTGGTCCGTCGACTGGAAACCACGCGGCATACCGACCCCGGACGGGCCGAGCTCCTCGCGCGGGTGGTCCGCTTGCTCGACGAGGACGTTCGCGACGAGGAGGACGTCGTCCTGCCGCGGCTCCAGCAGGCGACCGACACGCAAACGCTGCGCCGCCTCGGGCCTTCCTGGGAGCTGGTCCGCCGGACCGCACCCACCCCGGCACACCCGGTCGTCGCTCGCCGACCACCCGGCAACCATGCTTGCGTCGGTGCCGCTGACCGGGCTCGACCGGATCCGCGACCTGCTTGACCACGCCGCACGCCGGGCGCCCATCCGGATTGCGCCGACGGCGGTGAGCGCCAGGGCAGGGACTGCGCCGCATCGCCGACATGGTCGAGCACTTGCCATCGATGCGGCGCGGAGAGGGCCCCAGCACGCCTGCAGAACGCGAGGCATGACCGTCCTCGGCTTCTGTGCCGTCGCGAAGCAGTCGACCGGCCAGACGTGTCAGACGAGGCCGTTCTGCTCGGAGCGTGTCGGTGGTTGTCATGGCGTCGCTCTCTTCCGGGGGCGCAGGTCCTGCTGATTGACGGGAGGCGGACGGGTCGTCGTGGCCGCGTCGAGCCGTCCCGACGAGCCCGATGCTCCAGCAGCCGCGGGAGCCGAACGCACGTGTGAGCACCTCCCCGCGGCTGCTCGCGGCTGGTCGCGTCGAGAACCGAGTCGCCTCCGGCCGCTGCGGCGAGCAAGAGCCGGTGGCAGTCGATGTGGGGTCCGACGTGGCCGCAACCTGCGCAGCAGGCCGTGACGGGTCCTCCATGGCCGCGACCTGCTGTCCGACGACGCCTACGGCTGTCGCGACCGGGGGTCTGGTCCCCGGCCGGTGATGCTGACACCCTGGCCGCGTGCAGGTCGGTGCACACCTTGGCGTGCATGACCTTGCTCGGCATCGACGTCCCGCGCTGGTTGGGGACGAGATCACCCGCGGAGACTCCCTCGCCGCCTCGTACGGGCAGTGGCTGCTCAGCGGGGGCCCTGCTCTCGTCCTGCCGACGTCTCGGATGGCCGTTCGGGCTCAGCGTCGAGAGCCTCAGTAACCGCACAGTCGAGAGCGACGGCTCCACCGACCTGGCCCGCGAGATCCGCCTCATGCTGTGCTGACCCACGTCGGTCCGGGCGACCTCGCCAGGGTCGGCCTCCGCGTCGGCTGCTGGGCGTGCCGTCCGCAGCACTGCCTGTGGTGAGCGGAACGGACGCTCACACCCCGCAGAGGACGTATCGCCTACCTGCCGTTGCGCTCGCGGTGTCAAGTACCGACGGCCGACATGGCCTACCGGTCGCCAGGGAGCATCACCTCTCCTCTGTCCTGCTGGCTGCGCAAGACGGCAGGGCTGTCCGGGGCGCAGCTGACGTTGGCGGGGATGTAGCCCACGCAGGGGACGCCTTTCGCCGGCGAGATGAACAGGACGGCCAGGAGCAGAGTAAGCACCACGACGAAGCCTGCTGCCACGACTCGCATTGTCTGCTGGGCACGGTGCTTGGACGCAGCAGAAGTCTCGTCGGTTCCCTGAGGGCTACGACGTGGGTGCTCGAGCAGTACCGGCACTCAGGCTGTGTCGAAGTCGAGCCGCATGACCGTTCGACGCTTGGTCGGCCTGGTGACCACGACGAACCCGGCCTCGGCGTAGATCTGCTCGAGTCCGACGTGGAGCTCTTCGAGGATCACGGCTGCGGTGGTGATGGGATACGCCTCCAACGCTGCGGCGCCGTGAGCCTGCGCGTGCTCCACGGCAGCAGCGACCAGGGCACGGCTCACGCCGCGCTTGCGGAAGCCGGTCCTGGTGAGCAGGCAGGTGAGGGCCCAGACGCTGGCGTCTGTGCGGTCTTCGTCGCGGCCCTGCCAAGGAACCTTCTGGTTGCGGACCAGGCCCGTGAAGGCGTTGCGCGGTTCGACCGCGCACCAGCCGGCTGGCTCCCCGGCAAGGTAGGCGACGAGCCCACTCGTGCCTGCACCTGATGGCTGTCCGCTGTCGGTCTGCTGGCGGAGCCGGTGGGCACGCTCTTCGACGGGTTGGCTCGCGAAGGACTCCTTCGGCTGCAGCTTGTAGCGCTGGCACTGGCAGCGAGCAGCCGTCCCACGGTCACCGAAAACCGCTTGCAAGTCTTCCCAGGTCGCCCGGTTCGCGGGCACGACGGCAACGGCACCTGCACCGCGGGACTCCGGACGGACGGCCACGGGACCGACGGTAACGCCGGCTACCGGTGTGAGCCGCGGGGCGCGACCGTGGTCGAGGGGTCCTGTGTCGGTGTCGCGTAGCGTTCTACCGTCGTTGCGTGGCCACCACATCGGACCGCAGGACGTGGGTGATCCCACCGGCGAGCGGGACGGTGGACGGCATCAATCTGGCCCTGTTGGACCCCGCCGACCCCGATGAACGCCGCCTTCTCATCGAGGCCGAACATCCGATGCTGCGCCAGTCGCTGCACGACGACCTTGACGAGGTTGTCCTCGACGGCCAGCTCATCAACCCGAGGCTGCACATCGCGCTGCACGAGATCGTCGCAGAACGGCTCTCGACCGACGACCCACCGGAGGCCTGGCCGACCGCACAGCGGCTGTCTGCGCTCGGCTACGACAGGCACGAAGTGCTGCACATGCTCATGTCCGTCATCAGCGGCGAGCTCTACCAAGCGATGCAGAGACCGGCATCGGGGCCGCAGGACCCACAACAGACAGCGGTCGCGTTGGCAGCACTTCCCGACAGCTGGGAGGCCCAGCGCAAGGTGACGCTAACGACCCGGGCAGAGCGCCGCGCGCAGCAGC
>DASQMN010000093.1:0-8230 GCA_035645475.1 Nocardioidaceae bacterium | reverse complement strand
ATCGCGGGGTTCCAGCTGACGCAGGCGAAGTTCGCCGACGCGCAGGCGGCGTCGGCCAAGGCGCTGCTGCTCGCCGTGCACCTGAGCCGGCTCAAGGACGGTGCTCACGGCGACGTACGGGTGACGCCCGAGCTGGTCAGCCTGGCCAAGCTCGACAACGTGCGCGCAGCCCTGGAGGTCGCGCGCTCGATGCGCTCGGTGCTCGGCGGGTCGGGGATCACCGCTGACTACTCGCCGATGCGGCACGCGCTCAACCTGGAGACCGTGCTCACGTACGAGGGCACCCAGGAGGTGCACCAGCTGGTGGTGGGCAAGGCGCTCACCGGCCTCGACGCGTTCGGTGGGTGACCGCAGCGGCCGCCCCAGTCAGCTCGCGCGGGATGCGATTCGGTTGGTATCCGCCGGGACCGGCGAACGCTTCGCCGCCCGCGTACGACGGCTGCGCGCCAGGGCCTCCGGTGGCGTACGCAGCAGCTGCAGGACCGCGCCCTCAACCTCGTGTCGCGCCGGGGTGTCGGTCGGTTCGGGGACGTACCCGAGCCGGCGCAGGGTCGCCTCGATGGTCACCCCGTCCTCGAAGAGGTCGATGACCCGGGGGTCGACGTACGACGCGCGAGCGACGGTCGGGGTGTTGCCCAACCCATCGGCCACCTCTCGCATGGCCGCCGCGATGGCCCGCTTGCGTGCGGTCTTGTTGTCCGCGACGTCACCGCGCTCGGCCAGGGCGATCGCGGCGATGACCGTTCCGTGCCAGGTACGGAAGTCCTTCGCCGACACCTCGCAACCGATCCGCTCCTTGACGTAGGCGTTGACGTCGTCGCTGGTGACGTCGACCCAGGCACCGCGCTCGCGGTACGCCAGAAGCTCATCGCCACCGCCGCGACGCCGTCGCAAGGTGGTCAGTACGGCACGCAGGTCGGGGTCGGCGATCTCGACGTGCTGCTGCTTGCTCGACTTCGCCGTGAACTCGAAGATCACCACGTCCCGGCTGATGCGCACGTGCTCCTTGCGGATGGTCGCAAGACCGAAGGATCCGTTCTGCTCGGTGTAGCTCTCCCCGCCGACACGGAAGAACCCGACGTCGAGCAGCCGGAACGCCGTCGCCAGCGCCCGTTCGCGGCGCATCCCGGGCAGCCGGAGGTGCTCGCTCACCACCCGGCGTGCCTCGGGCAGCTCGGCTGCAACCTCGAGTACCCGCTCGTGCTTGGCCAGGTCGCGCTGTCGGCGCCACTGCTCGTGGTAGAGGTACTGCCGGCGCCCGGCGTCGTCGGTGCCGACCGCCTGAATGTGGCCCCACGGGTGCGGGCAGATCCACACGTCACGCCACGCCGGCGGGATCACCAGCTGCTTGCAGCGCTCGCGCTCGTCCCCGTCGAGTCGTCCACCGGACACGTCGAGGTACACGAAACCGCGGCCGGCCCGCTTGCGAGTCCAGCCGACGTCGTTGGGAGAGACGGTGCGCAGCCGAGGCATGGTCGTCCCATTGTGCGCGGGGGCCCGGGCGCACGCCACCGGGCGGGCAGCCGCACGCGCTCGACCGGCGGTTGCCCGGAGTCGCGGGTACGTTCGGCGCGGCCGGTGAGCGCCGGCGGACAGGAGCAGCAGATGAGCATCAGTGTCGGAGACCGCGTCAGCTGGAACACTCCACAGGGGCGTACCCAAGGCAAGGTGGTGGAGAAGAAGACCAAGGACTTCAAGCTCGCCGGACACGACTTCACCGCCTCTGACGACGAGCCGATGTTCGTCGTGGAGAGCGAGAAGAGCGGGGCCAAGGCGGCTCACAAGCCCAGCGCACTCAATGTGCTGAAGTCCTGACTTGTCCGTCAGCTGAGATCTGACGCCCCGACCGCGGTTGTTTGACGCACGTTCGCTGCCCGTTACCCTGCCGTGATGCGCCACTACTTCGAGGCGTACGTCTGACAGGAAGGCCGGCGGGGTTGAGGGTCTTCGTTACCGGGGCAACGGGCGTCATGGGGCGCTCGGCTGCCCGGGCTCTGCAGCGGGCGGGTCATGCCGTCGTCGGGCTGGCCCGGGATGACGCGAACGCCGAATGCCTCGCAGCCGAGGGCGTGGAGCCGGTCCGCGCCCGGTTGTTCGACCCCGACAGCCTCGCTGAGGCCTTCGCCGGCTGCACCGTGGTCTGCAACATGGCCACCTGTGCGCCGATCGGCATGCAGGCTCTGAGGTCACGCGCCTGGCGTGCGCACGACCGCATCCGCTCCGAGGGCTCCCGGTCGGTGGTCGCCGCCGCCCGGCGAGCAGGCGTGCAGCGCATCGTGCAGGAGTCCGCTTCAGCGCTTTACGCGGACGCCGGCGAGGAATGGATCGACGAGCGGAGCCCGATCACCGTCAACCGCGCCGTGGAGCCCGCCGTGCTGGCCGAGGCGAACGCGGAGGATTTCGGTGGTGCCACGCGTGACTGGGTGGTGCTGCGCTTCGGTGCCATCGTCGGCGACGACGCCTTCACGGCCTGGCGGCTCGCTCGTGCTCGTACCGGTCATGCGATCGGATTGGGGGACCCGCGGGGATGGACGCACCTCGTGCACTCCGACGACGTCGGATCAGCGGTGCTGGCTTCGCTGTCGGCGCCCAGCGGCACGTACAACGTGGGTGCCCAGCCCGTTCGCCGGATCGAGCTGGTCGACGCCTTCGCGGAGGCAGTGGGCAGGACGAGGGTCGGGTACATGCCGAGGGTGTTGCAGCGCATCGGCGGAGAGCGCGCCGAGCTGCTGACCCGCTCCCAGCGGGTGAGCAGTGACGCGCTGATGCAGGCTGCCGCCTGGAAGCCGATTCACAAGTACTTCGGTGTCGAGTGGCTGACGGAGAAGACGGCGGAGCGGGTGTGATCCCCTCGCGGCCTGATCCGGCCGGGGAGCCGGCCGCCAAGACGCTCGCCGAGCTGCGACGGTCCGCCGCGTCGGGGCCTGTGCTTCCCGGAGGCGCCGACGACGAGTCAGCCGGCGCCTGGGGCGAGGACGGGTACGACGGCGCGATGTCCGACGATGAGTGGCTTCGGGACGTCCCTCCGCATCACGGTTGAGAGGGGTGGCCCCGTCGACTGGTGCCTGATCACGCGGTCGATACCTCAGTGGTGCCAGATCGGGCCTCAGGCGCGACCGCACGCCCCAGAAGGCACCACTCGCGCGGGTCAAGCCGCGAGCGCAGCCTCGTAGGTCAGTGCCGGCCACCCGCCGTGCCGCCGGGGGACTGGGCAGCGAGCAGGTCCCGGATCTCGGTGAGCAGAGCTGTGTCGGTGACCGCCGCGGCTTCGCCGGGCTGACGCAGGCGAGCAGTGACCTTCTGCATCGGCACCACGACGGCGAAGTAGACGACCGCAGCGGTGATGCTGAAGCCGACGACGGCGGTGAGGAAGGCGCCGATGTCCAGGAAGGTGGCCGGATCGTCGCCGCGTAGACGGAAACCCAACCCCTCGCCCACCGCGCCGCCGCCTGCAGTAGCCAGCAGCGGATCGATGAAGCTTTCGGTGAAGGCGGTCACCAGAGCCACGAACGCGGTGCCGATGACCACCGCGACCGCCAGATCGACGATGCTGCCCCGCAGCAGGAAGTCCTTGAAGCCCCTGACCATGTCGCCTCCTCGACGCACTGCGAGCGGAGTTCCCGCCCGGCGGGCGTGACCATAGCGAGCCGTACGAGTCAGTTCCCGACCATCGGGCTCAACGTGGAGCGCACGGCGGCGTCGGCCAGCCTGACCGCGGTGCTCTGAGGTACGGCGAGCACGACGACGGGGCCTGTGGCGACGCCGGTCGCGTCGCCCTCGGTGTCAGGCACCGCCACGACCAGCGCATCCGACGCCACCACGGTGGCTGCGACCGCTCCCGCCGGGTCGGCGGCCACCAGGTCGATGCGTCGGCCCGGCTCGAGCAGTACGAGCGACGCCGGGTCGGCGAGGCGGACCGCTGTCAGCACCTCGCCGGCCGGCACCGCGTCATCTGACAGCGACTCGACCAGCCGCCAGTCCGTCAGCGCCTCGCCGGCTCGCATGGGACTCGTCAGGGTTCGGCCGGTCAGCGCATCGGGTGATTCGCGCACTGCACCGGCCGGCACGGTGCCGGGCTCACGCTCCACGACGCGCAGGTCTTCCGCGGCCAGGGCGCTGCCAGCGGGCAGGTCACGAGCGGCCACGAGCACCGGTTCGGTGTCCGGGGCGGGCGGGCGAGCCGCCGACACGGTGGTGAACACGGCCAGGGCCGCTGCTGCAGCGGCAAGCGGACGCCGCTTGGCCAGCACCGCTCGCCGTACCCGCACCCGGACGCGGCCCAGTGCCGTGCTGGTACGGCGAACCGGGTCACCGGGGACGCGGGCCGGCTGCGGCTGACTTCGTCCGAGCATGACGGCACGCTAGGCGCGTCGACGCGGTCGGCGCTGCGGTCGTCCACAGCCCAGCGGCCCCTTCAGGCAGCGGAGCCCGTCGATGCCGAAGGCTTGGCCGAGCCGGACGACGTGCCAGCTCCGCTCTTGCTTGTCGAGCCGGCGTCCGACTTGGTGCCGGCCTTCTCGCTGCCCTTGCTGTCGCCGCTCTTAGGGTCGCTCGACCCCTTGGCGTCGGTGGTCGCCTTCTCCGTCGAGCCGCCCCCGTCGCTGCTGCTCTGGGACTCACCGTTCGACCCACCGTTCGACTCCGGATGCGGCGCGCGGCTGTCGTTGCGGTAGAAGCCCGACCCCTTGAAGACCACACCGACAGCGTTGAAGACCTTGCGCAGCCGCCCCGTACACGTCGGACAGGTCGTCAACGAGTCGTCAGTGAAGCTCTGCTGTACCTCCAACGCCTCGCCGCAGTCTGTGCACACGTACTGGTAGGTCGGCACGCTGGTAGGTCCTCGCTCGTCTTCTGGGGCGGCGTTGAGCCGCGGTCGACTGACTCGGTGACTGACACGGTCGACTCACATTGTGCCTGGTCGGTGCCGATGAAGTCGGCGCACGTCACAACGGTGCACGCGCGTACGCCCGGCGGCTCGGCGTCAGCCCAGCCGTACAGCGCGGACGGGCGTGATCGCGAGGTGCACAGGCTGGTCGTGCGGGTCCGCAGGTAGCCGGTCGACCAGCTCACCCTCGTACAGCAGGACCACGCGCAAGGCGTCGGCTCGCGTGCGCGCCAGCGCCCGGTCGTAGCTGCCGCCACCTCGCCCCAGCCGGGTACCTGCTTGGTCGGCCGCAAGCCCCGGGCACAGCACGACATCGGCTGTGCCGATCGCGTCGACTCCCAGGTGCGGCCCGACCGGCTCCCGCAGCGTCCCCGGACCTGCTGCGAGCGCGCCTGCGACACCCCAGTCGAGGTCCAGGTCGGGCAGCAGCACCGGCAGCAGCACCTGCACGCCGCGCTCGGTCAGCGTGTGGAGGAGGTCGCTGGTGTCTGGCTCGGTCGGCATGGAGACATACGCCGCGACCGTCCGCGCGCCTGCCACCTCGGGCAGAGCCAGCACCATCCGGGTGCGGGCTGCCTCGCTCTCTTGCCGCCTGGTGCCGGATGCGGCAGCCCGGTGACCGGCGAGCCGGCGGCGCCACGTTGCCTTGTCGTCGCCGCCAGGTAGCGCGTCCGGAGGCGAAATGGCGCTCACGTCCATCCCGGCAGGGTAGGCGCCGTTGCATCCGCCCCCGGCAACTCCGACCGCACCCGCTACTACGCTGCGCGCATGAGCGAGCAAGGACGCCAGGCCGCGATCGAGCGCATGCAGCAAGCCGGGGTGCCAGAGCGGGCCATCACCGTCTTCGCGCACTACTACGACGAGCTCGAGCGAGGCGCCACCGGCACCATCGCCGAGGACGACATCGAGCCGATGCACGACCCGGTCCGGCTAGCCGACGTCCAGGTCGACGCCGACGAAGCGCGCGAAGCGCTGGCGCACACCGCGATCGTCAAGCTCAACGGCGGCCTGGGAACCTCCATGGGCCTCAACCAGGCCAAGTCGCTGCTGACCGTCCGTGACGGCGCAAGCTTCCTCGACCTCATCGCGCGCCAGGTGCTGCACGTCCGCGAGCAGTCCGGAGTGCCCTTGCCGCTGCTGCTGATGAACTCCTTCCGTACCCGGGACGACTCGCTCGCCGCGCTCAGCGCCTACGACACGCTGCCCGTGCCGGGACTGCCGCTGGACTTCCTGCAGAACCGCGAGCCCAAGCTGCTGACCGCTGACCTGTCCCCGGCCGACTGGCCGGCGGACCCAAGCCTGGAGTGGTGCCCGCCGGGTCACGGCGACCTGTACACCGCGCTGGAGACGTCGGGCGTGCTGGCCGCGCTCCTCGAGGCGGGCTACCGGTACGCGAGCGTGTCGAACTCCGACAACCTCGGGGCCGTACCCGACGGCACCATCGCCGGCTGGTTCGCCCGCTCGGGCGCCCCGTACGCGGCAGAGGTCTGCGACCGCACACCGGCGGACCGCAAGGGCGGCCACCTCGCGTACCGGCGAAGCGACGGCCAGCTCATCCTGCGTGAGACGGCGCAGGTCAGCGACGAGGACGAGGCCGCCTACTCCGACCTGTCCCGGCATCCGTACTTCCACACCAACAACCTGTGGTTCGACCTCCGTGCGCTGGCCGAGACACTGGACAGTCGCGGAGGGGTGCTGGGGTTGCCGCTCATCCGCAACGTCAAGACCGTCGACCCCGCCGACTCGTCCTCGCCCGAGGTGGTGCAGATCGAGACGGCGATGGGGGCCGGAATCGGTGTGTTCCCGGGCGCTGCGGCGCTCGCCGTGGAGCGCTCGCGGTTCCTGCCGGTCAAGACGACGAACGACCTGTTGCTGGTCCGCTCAGACGTGTACGACCTCCGCGACGACTCCCGGCTGGAGCGGGTTGCTCCCGCGCCACTCATTGACCTGGACTCGGGGGCGTACAAGCTCGTCGGCGACTTCGAGCAGCGCTTCTCCGCGGGAGTCCCGTCGCTGCGTGCGGCAGAGTCGCTGACCGTCCGGGGCGACTGGACCTTCGGAGTGAACGTGCGCGTCACCGGAGCAGCCATCCTGGAAGGCACCGGCGCGGTTCCTGACGGTGCCGTCGTCGGCCCGCAGGGCGTCTCCACCTGACGCTCACCTGCCAGGCACCGTTCGGGTGCCGGACCTGTGGGGCGGCAACACGTGTCGCCGAAGTGGCCCGCGGTTAGGGTCGAGGCATGGCTTTCGTCGCCGGCAGCTCGCAGCCTCCGCGCTCGGTCGACGACCACCTGCGTGCCGTGCTCGCCGATCTCTCGCCCTTGCCGCCGTACGAGGTGCCACTGCTCGAGGCGCTCGGGCTGCCCGTGTGTGAGGACGTCACCGCACCGAACGACCTGCCGCGCTTCGACAACTCCGCCATGGACGGGTACGCCGTGCGCGCCGCCGATGTGGCCACGGCCAGTGACGAGACACCGCAGTCGCTGCCGGTGGCGGAGGAGTCAGCGGCGGGGTCGGACCGAAGCTTCTCCCTCGACCCGGGCGAGGCGATCAAGATCATGACCGGAGCCGCGCTGCCCGCCGGTGCGGACAGCGTCGTACCGGTGGAGTGGACCGACGCCGGCTCCTCGACCGTACGCATCACTCGTGCACCAGTCCCGCGGCAGCACGTACGCCCGGCGGGCGAAGACGTCGCTGCCGGCGACGTGGTGGTCAGCAACGGCACCGTCGCCGGCCCGCGGCAGATCGGGGTGCTCGCCGCGGTCGGCCGGTCGCGAGTGCTGGCCCGACCGCGGCCACGGGTCGTGGTCATCTCCACCGGTGACGAGCTGCGCGACCTCGGTCAGCCGCTCGGGGTGGACTCGATCTACGACGGCAACAGCTACATGCTCGCGGCCGCGGTACGCGCCGCTGGCGCTATCGCCTACCGGGTCGGCGTGGTCTCCGACCAGCCGCAAGCCTTCGCTGACGGTCTCGGCGACCAGCTCGGACGCGCCGACCTCGTCGTGACCAGCGGCGGAGTCAGCAAGGGCGAGCACGACGTGGTCAAGGAGGTGTTGAGCGAGCTTGGCACCGTGGAGTTCTGCGAGGTCGGCATGCAGCCGGGCAAGCCGCAGGGATACGGTCGGGTGGGGGACGACTCGGTGCCGATCTTCACCCTGCCCGGCAACCCGGTCTCCGCGTACGTGTCGTTCGAGGTGTTCGTGCTGCCGGCGCTGCGCCGACTGATGGCGAGGCTGCCGTACCGCCGCCCGACACGTCCGGCGGCACTGATGCGCGATGTCAGCTCGAGTCCCGGACGCCGCCAGTTCGTGCGCGCCCGGTACGAGGAGACGCCTCGCGGCA
>DASQMN010000092.1:0-11474 GCA_035645475.1 Nocardioidaceae bacterium | reverse complement strand
GGTGGCACCCGCGGCTGTCAGCTCCGCCGCGTCACAGGGGCCGGTCGCCACGCCTACCGGCACGGCGTGCGCGGCAAGGGCTCCAGCCATGTCCGCGACGTGGTCGCCCACCATCACCGTTGCCCCGTGGGCAGCCAGCCCGACCGCCTTCTCGGTGTGGAACCGGTCGGCCTCCAGGGCGTCGACGGGCAGACCCAGGTGGGTCAGAGCGGCCGATGCGCCGCCGTGGCTCTTGGCAGTCACCACGACGGTGCGCCCGCCGAGGGCTCGCACGTGTTCCAGCGCTGCCACGGCGCCCGGCAGCGGCTCCACCGAGGCGATGCCGAGGTCCAGGTAGAGCTCGCGGTAGCGAGCGGCCAGCGCCGGCACCTGCCCCGCCGGAGCCCAATTGGCCAGCTCGTCCTCCAGCGGAGGCCCGAGGCGCGACACGACGAGGTCGATGTCGACCGGCAGCCCCGTCTCCGCGACCAACGCCTCGTACGCCACCCGGACGCCGGCTCGGGAGTCGATCAGCGTCATGTCGAGGTCGAAACCGACCACCAGATCGCTGTTCGCCGCCACCTGCGCAGGGTACGGGTGGCCCGCTCGCGAGGCCGACACCAGCGCCCTGCAGGTGCGGTCAGGAACGACAGCCGATCCGGCGGGCAGCGTCGCTCCGCGTCAACCGCGTCAGCGGCGCCGCAGGCGGTCGGCGAGCTCCCGACGCACGCCGGCGATGACCGCCGGCACGAAGCTGCCCTGCTCGCCGCGCAGCCTGTCCAGGTCCGGATCGGGGTGCAGGACGTTGCCGGTGCCGGCGGGCTCGTGTGAGCGGCGCTCCAGCCCGGCGACCGCGAACAGCGGTCCCACCAGTCGGTCGTACACCCCGGGGAGGACCGTGAAGCCGAGTCGCATCAGGTCGTTCGCCGGGCCGACGCTGACCCGTTTGGTGGGGTGGTCCAGCACCGCGACGATCCGCTCGGCCACCTTCTCGGGGGTCACCACCGGCGGCGGCGGGCGGCCGATGTGACCGGCATAGCTCGCAGCCTGCAGGTAGATGGGGGTGTCGACACCGCCGGGCTCAACGGTCACCACGTGCACGCCCTTGCGGTCGCGCTGCTCCAGCTGCAAGACATGAACCAGACAGCGCACCGCCCACTTGCTCACGGTGTAGGACGACATGGTGGGCACCGCGATGTGCCCGAGCAGCGAGCCGACGAGCACGATCGTGCCGGAGTCAGCGGCGCGCATGGCTGGCAGCACGCTGCGCACCACGTTGGCCGAGCCGAGCAGGTTGGTACGCAGCACCGCTTCGAAGATGCTCCGGGGCACCTCTTCGAAGCGGCCGTACGCGACCACTCCGGCCGAGTTCACCACGGCGTCGATGCGCCCGTACGCCTCCTGCAGGTCGGCCACGGCGGCCTCGACAGCATCGGCGTCGCCGATGTCGACCGGGTGCACGGTCGCCTCTGCGGCGCCGGCCGACCGGCACAGCTCAGCCACCTGCTGCAGCGGACCTGGGGCGCGTGCGAGCAGGGCGACGACATCGCCGCGTGCGGCCAGCTGCAGTGCGGTGGCTCGGCCGATGCCACTGGACGCGCCGGTGACGAGCACCACACGAGCCCCGCGAGCCCCGTGGGACGGTGAGCGTTCGGGCATCGAAGGGCCTTTCTGAGGTGGCGGATCGGCTACTACGCCCGACGTTCGCTCAGGACTCCGTCGTGCGCATCCCGAAACGGGTCACGAACGATGTGACGTGCACCGACCTCGAGCGGCTCAGCCGTGTCAACCGGCCGATGTGACCAAGGCGTCGGCGACACGGCGTGTCGCAGTCGCCGAACTGTCGCACTCGCGTGGCACCGTGCCAGGTGGAGGTGGTCTCGATGTCCACGATGGTGATGCCCCGCGTGCTGGTCTGCGCGCACTGCCATGGCAGCCGGGAGTTCGTGCAGCCGCCCTGCCCCGACGGTCACGAGGGTGACTGCCCCGACTTGATGTGCAGCGACTGCGGGTTGCTGGTCATCCGCTGAGCGTGTCCTCGGCCGCGCCGTGCGGTCTCAGCCGCGGTCAGCGGACTCCACCGACGCCAGCCAGGCGTCGGTGAACGCGGAGCCATTGACTGCTTCGACCACTCCCATGGCCACGCCGGTCGGGTCTGAACGCAGCACCAAGCCCCCGTCAGTGAGTACCGGCGCGAGGCCCCGGCGCCGTACCGTCACGCTTGCCCATTCCAAGGCCACGGCGCAGGCGAGCGGGTCGTGCAACGACAGCACCAGGTCGTCGGGCAGACCCGCGTGCGAGCGCCCCAGGGCAGCCTTGCCACTGAGCTCGGCATAGTCCACGGCCTGCTGGGCGAGCAGGGCCCCCAGTTGGCCGGCGGCTCGCAGCCGGGGCAGGTGGATGGCTCGCAACGACGTCCGCAGCGTCGTGGCCAGGGTCACCCAGGTGATGTCCGCACCGCTGGTCGCCACCACGAGAGCTGCCTGCGGGTCGACGGCGACATTCCAGTCGTCGCCCGGTCCGTACGCCGGGAGGTCAGCGGATAGCGGTCCTGCCCACCCGCCCATCACCACGACGCGGGCACCGCGCAGCGCGCCGGGTCGGTCTTGCTCGAACGTCGCCAGGGTGGTGAGCGGGCCGACCGCCACGATCGTCGCCGCCCGTTCGAGGTTGGCGATCAGCAGGTCGTGTGCTGCCCGGAGTGAACCGGGCCGGGCTTCGATGCCCGGTGGCCACAGCTGCGGCAGGGGCTCGACGATGTCACCGGCGGTCACGGTGACTCCCGCCCCGGCCGCGACGGGCACGCCAGCGCGTCCGGCAAGGCGCAGGAGGTGCGCTGCGTACCCGGCGCGCTGGCCGTGCGGGTCGACGGTCGTCGTGACGCCTGCCAGCTCGACGTCGGACCCGAGCAGCATGGCCAGGGCGCATCCGTCGTCGGGATCGCCGCCGATGTCCGTGTCGAGGTGGACGAGAGCGGTCACGCGGACGGTGGGCGTGCGGTCAGCTCCACCGTCGCGCCCCGCTCCACGGTCTGCACGAGGCCGCGCTGGCCGCTCTGCTGCGCCCGCAGCAGGAACTGGGACAGCGGTGAGCGGAAGACGCCGTAGTCGTCGTAGTGCACCGGCACCGCGGTACCGGGGCGGATCCGCCGCAGGAAGTCGACGCCCTGCTCGGCGTCCATCGTGACCAGGTGGGCCAGCACCCGGGTGCCTCCGAGGTGCATGACGGCTACGTCGATGTCGGGATGGCGTTCCGCGATGGCGTCGAGGTGGTCGCCGGTGAGGGTGTCGCCGCTGAGATAGACCCGCAGCCGTACCTCAGGGCCGACGCGGTGCTCGAGCATGCTGCCCATTACCGGAGGCAGCACCTTGGCCAGGAGACCGCGTGCATGGATGCCGGGCAGCGCCTGCACCCGCAGGGTCTCGTCGCCCTTGGTGACCTTGTGCTCCTGCCAGGTGTCGAGCCCGTGCGCAGTGAAGCCCTGCTTCTCGATCCGGTCGGCTGCCACCGTGGTGGTCAGCACCGGCGGAGTCCGGGTCAGCTCACGTCGGGTGACCCGGTCCCAGTGGTCACCGTGCAGGTGTGACAGCACGACGGCGTCCAGCGGGGGCAGCTCGGCAGGACTCATCGCCGGCGACGTCAGGCGGCGGCTCCACAGGCCCTTGCCGAGATAGGCCCGCTGCCCGACCCGCAGGAAGTTGGGGTCGGTGAGCACGGTGAAGCTTCCGAGCCGCAACACGGTCGTCGCCGTGCCGATGAAGGTGAGCGAGTCCATCGCCCCTCGTTACCGCCGGGCGCGGCCCTAAACCGCCCGGCTGCCACGCCGTCGTCGGGACAGCCAGACTCCGAGCAGACACAGCGCCCCGCCGACGTAGGCAAGCGCCACCGGTGCCTCGCCGAGCGCGACCCACCCGAGCAGGATGGTCAGCGGGGGCACGAGGTACGTGGTGTTGGCCATGCGCCCGGCGCTCGTGCAGTTGAGGGCGTACGCCCACGTGGTGAAGGCCAGCGCGGTAGGGAACACGCCGAGGTAGACCAGCCACAACACCGTCGACGTGCGTGCATCGGCGGCCTCACGGATCAGGTCGGCGGTGAACGGAAGGCAGCACAGCATCCCGACGGTGCACGCGATCCAGGTGACCTGAAGTGCCGGCAGCCTCCCGAGCAGGGACTTCTGGGCCACGACCCCGACCGCGTAGGCCGCGGCTGCGAGCACCGACAGCAGCACGCCGACGGTCTCCGGCTCACCGGAGGACGTGGCGACACCGATCACCACCACACCGGCGAACGCGACCAGCGATCCGCCGATCAGCTGTCGAGGGAAGCCCTCGCTGAGGATGAACCCGGCGAGAACGGCGATCAGCAGCGGTCCGATGTTCACCAGCATGGCCGCCGTGCCGGCGTCGATGCGCTGCTCCGCGGCGTTGAGCGCCACGTTGTAGACGCCGAACCAGAGCGCACCGCAGACCGCCAGCAGTATCCAGTCGCGGCCGCTGGGCCGCAGGCGGGGTCGAGGCAGCAGCACGACGCCGAGAACCAGGCTTCCGACCAGGAGCCGACCGAGGGCAAGCGGGCCGGCCGAGATCTCCTCACCCACGAAGCGCACCGCCACGAACGCCGACGACCAGAGCACCACCGTCACCCCGGCAGCCGCGATGGGCAGCCACGCGGCCGGCTCGGGCGGGGCCGCAGTCGGTGCCGTGTGCTCGTCCAGCGTCATGTCGTCGACGCTACGGCGCAGGTCCGGCAATCCCCGGCGAATTTCGGACGGCGTACCTCGGATTACGGCCAACGAGCGCCACCGGGCCAATGGCCGGCTCAGCGCGTCCCCTCCACCACCAGCAGGACGGTCGCCACCACCAGCGCCATGAGGAGCACGACGGCCGCAAGCTGGGGGCCCGCGCTGCGGCTGCCGATGACGAAGTGACCGCTTTCCAGCTCGCGGTTGACGGCCCGGTAACGCAACGTCCCGTACCCGAGGCCGGCTGCCCCGGTGGCGACCAGCAGAGCCCCGGCGCTCAGTGCGAGCGCACCGGGTCGACCCCCGGAGCCGAACCGGGCGACCGCGAGACCGACGATCATCACGTTGACGGCGGTACGCAGCCACGCCAGGTAGGTGCGCTCGTTCGCCATGTGGTCTCGGGCACGGCTGGACGGGTCGGTGCCCTCGCCGTCCACGCTCATGCATCCTCCGCCCTGCGCCCTGCGGTGAGGGTAGGGGACCGCGGGCCGCAGCACCGGGGTGCCATCATCGATCGGGTGACGATGACAGCCAGCGGCAGCGACTTCGTGGTGACCGACCCCGACCAGCTGCGCGCGATGTACGGCAGCGTGCCGAAGCGGGCGGCCGGCAAGGTGCACCGCGCCCTCGACCAGCACGACCGACGGTTCGTGGCCCTGTCACCGTTCCTGGTGCTCGCCACCGCAGCCGCAGACGGTCTGCTCGACGTGTCTCCGCGCGGTGACCGCCCGGGATTCGTCTCCGTCCTCACTCCTAGGCGCCTCGTACTGCCCGACCGCCCAGGCAACAATCGCATCGACTCGATGCTCAACGTCCTGGGCGACCCGCGCATCTCGTTGATCTTCCTCGTTCCAGGCGTCGGTCACACCCTGCGCGTCAACGGTGTCGCAACCATCACGACCGACCCGGAGCTGCTCGGCTTCGGTGCCATCAACGGCCGGCTGCCGCGCACGGCGATCGACATCACGGCGCACGAAGTGCTGTACCAGTGCCCGCGGGCGCTGGTGCGCAGCGGTCTGTGGGACCCCACCCGGCAGGTCGACGCCGCCGCCCTGCCGAGCCTGGACGAGGTGCTCGCCGCTCAGGTCGACGACCTGTCGCTGGAGGAGTCGCTTCGGATCGGCCGGGCCAGCGTCGACGACCCCCTGTGGTGAGGAGCTACTCGACGGGCTCCTCGCTGGACTGGCTCCGCCACATGTCAACGCCACTGTCAACCGCGTGCGCGTCGATCGAGCTGAGCTCGTCGTCGCTGAGCTCCATCGAGTCAAGGGCCGCGACGTTCTCCTCGAGCTGACGCACACTGCTCGCCCCGATGACCAGCGACGTGACGCGGGGGTCACGCAGCGCCCAGACGAGGGCCAGCTGAGCGAGGCTCTGGCCGCGTGACTCGGCGATCTCGTTCAAGGCCCGGATGCGGGCCAGGTTGTCCTCGCTGAGCGTGTCCTGCGAGATGGACCCCTCCCGAGAGCCCTGCGGCTTCGCGCCACCGATGTACTTGCCAGTGAGCAGGCCCTGTGCGAGCGCGGTGAAGCCGATGCAGCCGACTCCCTCCTCCTCCAGCACGTCCAGCAGCTCGTCCTCGATCCAGCGGTTCAACATCGAGTACGACGGCTGGTGGATCAGCAGCGGTACTCCCGCCGCCCGCAGGATGTCGGACGCCTCACGGGTGCGGCGGGGGCCATAGGAGCTGATGCCCACGTACGTCGCCTTGCCGCGCTCGACCGCGGAGATCAGGGCGCCCATGGTCTCCTCGAGCGGGGTGTCCGGGTCGGGGCGGTGCGAGTAGAAGATGTCGACGTGATCGAGGCCCATGCGCGCCAGGCTGCGGTCGAGGCTGGCCAGGATGTGCTTGCGTGAGCCCAGGTCGCCGTACGGCCCCGGCCACATCTCCCAGCCGGCCTTGCTTGAGATGACCAGCTCGTCGCGGTGGTACCGCAGGTCCTCGGCGAGGATCCGTCCGAAGTTGGTCTCCGCGGCGCCGTACGGGGGGCCGTAGTTGTTGGCGAGATCGAAGTGGGTGATGCCGAGGTCGAAGGCACGGCGCACCACAGCACGCTGCACCTCGAACGGCTGGCTGTCGCCGAAGTTGTGCCACAGGCCCAGCGAGAGCACCGGCAGGTCGATCCCGCTCCGCCCGCAGCGACGGTAGGTCATCGTGTCGTAGCGCTCGGGCGCGGCGAGGTAGGTCACGGGCTCCACCTTGGCATCCCCCGGGACCGACCACTCGCCGGGGCTCAGCGCGTCCGGTCAGCGGCCGGCTGTCAGATGCACCCACGGTCGTACGCGGACCGGCCCCGCGGTCAGCCCAGGCTCGCCCCGACGAGTACACCGAGCAGGTAGGTGATCCCCGCGGCGCCCGCACCGATGGCCAGCTGACGCAGCGCCCGGCGCAGCGGTGAGCTCCCGGACAGGATGCCGACGATGGTGCCGGTCAGGAGCAGCGCGAGCGACACCAGAGCCATGGCCACCACCAGCGCGATGGCCTCGTCGAGGCCGACCAGGAACGGAAGGATCGGTACCACCGCGCCGCAGGCGAAGAAGGCGAAGCTCGACGCCGCAGCCCCCCAGGCGGTGCCCACCGTCTCGTGGTCGACGGCTGAGGCGAGATGCTGCGGCTCCACCGCCTGGCGGCGAAGCACGGCATCGGCCCGTGCGCGCGCTTGATCTGCGTCCATGCCGCGAGCGCGATAGACCAGCTCGAGCTCGTTGGCATCGACGTCCAGGTCCGGCACGACGTACCGGGTGACGCCTGCCGGTGCGGCGGCGTCCAGCAGCTCGCGCTGGGAGCGGACTGACACATACTCCCCCGCTCCCATGGACAGGGCCCCGGAGAGCAGGCCGGCCAGCCCGGTGAGCAGCACGGTGCTGGCCGAGGCTCCGCCACCGCTGACGCCCAGGACCAGAGCCAGATTGCTGACCAAGCCGTCGTTGGCTCCGAAGACCGCGGCGCGGAAGGTGCCGGAGACGCGCGATCGCCCGCGCGCGGCAAGCCCGCGCACGACCTCCTCATGCACCCGCTCGTCGGCCGCCATCTGTGGTGTCGCGTCGCGGTCGCTTGCGTACGGCGAACGGCCCTCGGCTCGCTGGGCCAGCGCGAGGACGAAGACCGAACCGAACCGACGCGCCAACAGCGCCAGCAGGCGGATGCGGAGGCTCCCCCGTTCTTCACTGGTGTCCGCGTGCTCGCCGAGCAGGCCCTCCCAGTGGGCGATGTGCCGCTCCTCGGCGTCGGCGAGGCCCAGCAGGATCTCCCGCTCCTCGCCGTCGCGTCGGGCAGCCAGGTTGCGGTAGACCGACGCCTCCGCCCGCTCGTCGCCCAGCCGCCGACGCCACCGGCGTACGGCATCAGGGTCGGGGCGGGTCGTGGTCACTGGCTCATTCTTTCTCCCAGCCGGTGCGGGGCATAGTGCTCGTGCCCTAGGCGCGTCGACGGGCACGGACCGGGCCGGTCGCGGCGAGGCGTCGCTGGTGGCTCAAGATGAAGCCATGTCACGAGCCGGTCAAGGCGTGAACGCCGCTCTGGCGGCTGCCCGAAGCGGAATCGACCGGTACACGCCGCACGAGACGCTACTCGCCATGCAACGTGGCACCCTGGTTGTCGACACCCGCACCGAGACCCAGCGGGCCGAGCAAGGGGAGCTGCCGGGGGTCGTGGTGATCGACCGGACGGTCCTGGAGTGGCGCCTGGACCCGGCCAGCGGAGCTGCCATCGCAGAGGCCACCGGTTACGACCTCGAGGTGGTGGTCGTCTGCCGCCAGGGCTACAGCTCGGGGCTGGCGGCCGCGAGTCTTCGTGCCGTCGGGTTGCACCGGGCCACCGACATGATCGGCGGAGTCGAGGCCTGGCTGGCTGCTGGTCTGCCGGTCACGTCGGCTGCGGCAGACGTCCGTCGCTGACCGGGCGGCCCCGACCCCGCACGTACGTCTGCGGCGAGCGTGAGCCCACGGGGGGGCTAGCGGCTCGCGCGTCGGCGCCTCGCCAGGGCACCCACCACCTTGTGCGCGGCCTTGTACGCGACTCGACCGCCGACGACCCACGGGGCCGCGACGATGACGGCATCGAGAGGCTGATGCACCAGATCCGTGCGCTTGTGTCCCACCCGTGACGCGATACCGCCGTGGGACAGCTCGCTCAGCACGCCGCTCTCGGTGACGGGGTTGTCCGGGCGCAGCGTGGCGAACGAGGCCAGCGTGCTCTCCAGCGCGTCGACCCGGTCGGCCGCGAGCAGGAGCAGCCAGTGGGCAGCCTTGGCCTCGCTGTACCTCTTGTAAGCGACCTTGCGCATCACGCCGGACAGGCCCTTCGGCGGGCATGACGTGCCGAAGACGGGTGTCAGGAACGCATGCTCTATCGAGCGCTCCCGCGGCCACCTCTCCGGTTGCCTCTCCGGGAAGTCCCAGTGCGCACCGTTGAGGCTGGGGGCTCGCTCCTTCGGTACCGAGGGCCGGTCCGCCCGGTCGAGGTCGGCACCCCACCCGGGGATGCGAGCCCGAAGCTGGTCGTAGGACTCCGGCAGAGTCGGCTTGTCTGCGGTGTAGGCCATGCCCGCTCCTCGGTGTGTTCAGCCGGCGTTCGGGACGATGAGCGGCTTGATGCAGCCGTCGAGCTTGGCCGAGAAGATGTGGTAGCCCTCGGCGATGTGCTCGAGCGGGATCCGGTGCGTCACCAGGTCGCTTGGCTTGAGGTAGCCGTTGCCGATGTGCTCGAGCAGGCGTGGCCACTGCCGCTTGACCGGGCACTGGTTCATCCGCAGGGTCAGCCCCTTGTTGAGTGCGTCACCGAACTTCACGGCGCTGAACATGGGGCCGTAGGCGCCCACCACCGAGATGGTGCCGGCCTTGCGTACGGAGTCGATGGCCCAGTTCAGCGCGATCGGCGACCCGCCCTGCAGCTTGAGCTTCGCTGAGGTGACGTGCTGTGTGAAGTTCCCGTCCGCTTCGGCTCCGACCGCGTCGATCACGACGTCGGCACCGAGGTGATCGGTGATCGACTTCATGTGGACGACGATGTCGTCGTACTCGGTGAAGTTGTACGTCTCCGCGTGGGCGAAGCTGCGAGCCTTCTCCAGCCGGTACTCGAGGTGGTCGATGACGATGACCCGACCGGCGCCCATCAGCCAGGCAGACTTCGCCGCGTACAGGCCCACTGGTCCCGCGCCCAGCACCAGCACGACATCGCCTTCGGTGATGTCGCCGAGCTGCGCGCCGAAGTAGCCGGTGGCCAGCGCGTCGGTCATCATCACCGCGTCCTCGTCATCCAGCCAGTCCGGGATGCGGCTGGGGCCGACATCGGCGAACGGCACCCGGACGTACTCCGACTGGCCGCCGTCATACCCGCCGCAGGTGTGCGAGTAGCCGTAGATGCCACCGACCGCCGTGGCGTTCGGGTTGACGTTGTGGCAGTTCGAGTAGAGCCCGCGGGCGCAGAAGTAGCAGGAGCCGCAGAAGACGTTGAACGGCACCATCACTCGGTCACCGCGGTTGAGGTTCTGCACCGACGAGCCGACCTCCTCGACGACGCCGATGAACTCGTGGCCGAAGGTCATGCCGACCCGGGTGTCAGGCATCATCCCGTGATACAGGTGGAGGTCAGAGCCACAGATCGCCGCCAGGGTCACGCGCACAATGGCGTCGTTCGGATGCTCGATCGCCGGGATGTCCTTGTCCTCGACCCGGATGCGGTACGGCCCGCGGTACACCATCGCTCGCATGCGCCTCGTTCTCCCGTGTGTTCCCGGTCGTTTGGACAGCGCTCAGGCGTTGCTCATCACGGCGTTGACAGCGGCCTTGACGTCTGACGCTGAGCTGGCCCAGCGAGTACCCGGGCCTTGCATCGCCAAACGAAGCCGTCAGGCAGGATCGGGCCATGCCGACGAATTCCGCCTTCTCCGTTCCGGATCGCTCCGCCACGCTGACCAGCGGCGCCGACATGC
The DNA here is from genome assembly GCA_035645475.1 of Nocardioidaceae bacterium. Lineage (GTDB taxonomy): Bacteria > Actinomycetota > Actinomycetes > Propionibacteriales > Nocardioidaceae > DASQMN01. Next base: position 821 of record DASQMN010000092.1, on the reverse strand, counting down.
CGCTGCTGGGCCTGGGCACGTGGCAGCTGAGAGGGGAGGAGGCGACTCGTGCCACGGCAGACGCCCTCGAGCTCGGCTACCGGCACCTGGACACGGCGACCGTCTACCGCAACGAGCGTGAAGTAGGCGCCGGGCTGAGCCGGTCGGGGCTCAGTCGTGATCAGGTCTTCGTCACCACCAAGGTGCTGCCAAGTGCCGGTCCCCCGCGGGACCGGCTGCAGGAGAGCCTCGACCTGCTCGACACCGACTTCGTGAACCTCTGGCTCATCCACGCGCCTCCGGATGACGGTGTCGGCGCGGGCCTGTGGCGATCGTTGATCTCGGCGAGAGAGGAAGGGCTCGCGAAGGACATCGGCGTCAGCAACTACTCCCTCGACCAGATCGACGAGCTGATCGAGCACACCGGCATCACCCCGGCGGTCAACCAGATCGAGTGGAGCCCCTTGCTGTTCGACCAGGGCGTCCTGGACGGACACCGGGAACGCGGAGTCACGCTCGAGGGTTACAGCGCCCTGCGGGGCGGCACCCTGCAGCACCCGGTGGTCGGGGAGATCGCTGGCCGACTCGGGCGCACACCGGCTCAGGTGATCATCCGCTGGCACCTCGAGCACGACGTGGTGGTCATCCCCAAGTCGCGCGACCGGGATCGGCTCGCAGCCAACGCCGACGTCGACGACTTCGTCCTCAGCCCGGAGGACGTAGCGGCACTGGACGCCCTGGGTTCGGCGCACTGACCTGTCACCTTGCACCCACTCCCAGGGCGATTGGCCCTGAAAGACAACTAACTCGCTACACTTTGTGCTCATGACCGCACCCTCTTC
>DASQMN010000091.1:0-3788 GCA_035645475.1 Nocardioidaceae bacterium | reverse complement strand
AAGCGCTCCAAATCTGCACCGGCACTTGCTGTCGCTGCCAGGCGGGGACGGCAAGGGTCCCGTCGCCTTAAGGCCGCTAGTCGCCCTCTGTCGGCCAGCCTGGTTACATTCTCGGCTACACGGAACGTGATGCAGGGGAGGAATCGTCATGCCCACGTACCTCGTTGTGGCCAACCAGACGGTCAGCAACCCTCGGCTCATCAGCCAGCTCCAGGCATTGTGCCGAAAGGACTCCGGCGCCGAGTTCGACCTCCTGGTCCCCGCGACGCCGGTCCGGAACCTGCTGTTCCGGCGCGGCACCGACGACAAGGCCGAAACAGTGGCCCGGAAACGCATAAGCAAGGCCAAGGCGCTGTTCGCTGAAGAGGGCATCACGCTCAACGACGCCGACGTAGGTAGCGGTGACCCCATCGCCGCCGTCGAGCAGCGCCTACAGACGCGAGACGACTATGCCGCAGTGATCATCTCGACGCTTCCAGGCGAGAGCTCGCAGTGGCTGAGGATCCGCCTGCCCCAAAAGATCGAGTCCACGTGCGACGTGCCGGTGTATCACGTGGAGTCGCCGGCGGCGTGGACCTATGGCCCTTGACCTACCAGCCGCTCGACGCGAATGCGCCCCGCTACGTCGAGCTTCAGAGTCCGCCGATGCCCCCACGCAACCCCAACCTGGCCACAAATGGCCTCCGGGCATAGCTGCAGGCACCTGACGTAGGCGAACGAGAAGCATCACTTGCTCGCTGAGCCCGCGCGAGTGCCTCATGCCATCAGTAGATTGCGCCCGCCCGACGGGTTGGCTTTGGCTGCTCGATCCGGCTGGACGTATCGAAGCGGGCGGTACGCACGCCGACGTCTCGGACGAGGTCGATGCAGCGGAGCGGGTGGTGTACGAGGCTGAGCAGGGTCTACCGAACGGTGGATGAGTCTCGGGCCAGGCCGCTGCTGTCGCTCTGTCGCCCAGTCGTTCGCCATTGCGTGGTGAAGCTTGGAGACGCCGACATTTGACCCGCCGCGGCGGGCGGTCGCGGCAGCGCGGAGGCGGCGTGTGGTCATGGGCTGGTCGGTAGCCTTCGCGGTGTGCTCTCGCTGACGTTGCTCGAGGGCTTTCTGGCCGGCTTGCTCATCGCGACTGCGACAGCGCCCGTGGGTGTCTCCGGTGCGGTGTTCTTGCTCCCCATCCAGCTAGACGTGCTGCACGTCGCGAATCCGGCGGTGACACCAACCAACTTGCTCTACAACATCGTCTCCGGACCGGGCGCGTTGTGGCGCTACCGGCGCGCGGGCCAGCTCACTGGCCCGCTGGCCCGGACACTGCTGTCAGGGACCGTTCCTGGTGTGGTGATTGGCGCCATCATCCGGGTCCATCTAGTCCCGGGCGCCACCGCGTTCCGGCTGATCGCCGCGGTCGTGCTGTTGTCGATCGGGCTGTGGCTCATCGAACGGTCCGTTGTTCACCGCGAACGCGCCTTTGCCGTTCTCTCACCGGCTCAGATGACCGGGCTGGCTTTCGCTGTAGGGATCATCGGGGGCATCTACGGCATCGGAGGCGGGTCAATCATCGGCCCCATCCTGGTCGGCACCGGCATGGCGGTCGCCGCCGTGGCTCCTGCGGCGCTGGCCGCCACCTTCATCACCTCGATCGTCGGCGCTGCGACCTATGGCCTGCTCGCGTTGACCGCAACCGGCTCCATCGCCCCTGACTGGCCAGTGGGCATCGCCTGCGGTATCGGCGGCCTCATCGGTGGCTATCTCGGAGCACTCCTGCAACCGAGCCTGCCCGAGACGGCCCTCCGCCTCCTGCTCGGCTTCCTCGCGGTCGCTGTCGGCGTCATGTACCTCACCCAAGCCACCACGTAGCGCTGCCCGACTCGTTAACGTGCGACGCATTTCCATCAAGCTGGAGAACGTTGGCATCGCGGCCGCGACCTGGAAGCGACGATCGCCTACTTCGTGGACCCGTCACGACTCTCGGCATCGGCCTGTCGCGGGTCGGTGTATCGGGTGGGCACTGGAATCCGCTGATTGCGTGACCGAGGTTGCTGGCCGTTATCGAGCGATCATTGCGTCCTCGAACCTTGTGGCTGCGCGGCCGAGCAGGCGTGGGATGTCGTCGCTGACTGCGGCCAGCTCGCCGTCGCGGATGGCCGTATAGGTGCTGATCCACGCGTCGACCAGCCAGTCGGGGGCGCCGAAGTGGGCCCGGCTGGCCCGCGCCTCGTCCAACGTCTCGTTATGGAAGGAGTACGCACGGCCGGTCACTGCAGTGAGCCGCTGCGCGGCGTCGTCGAGGGTCAGCGCCTCGGGGCCGGTGAGGTCGTAGGTGGCCCCGCGGTGCGGCACCGGATCGGCGAGGACGGCGGCGGCCACGGCGGCGACGTCACGCTGGGACACCGCGGCCACCCGTCCACTACCAGCGGGTCCCCGGATGACGCCTCCGTCGTCGGCGAAGAGCGGGAACACCTCGGCGTAGAAGTTGTCGCGCAGAAACGTCCACGCCATCCCGGACGCCCGCAGGAGGTCCTCGGTGGCGCCGTGATCGCGCCCGAGAGTGAAGCCGGACGATGCTCCGGCGGCGACGAAGGAGGTGTAGACGACGTGGCCGACGCCTGCGGCTGCGGCTGACTCCAGGAACGTGCGGTGCTCGGCTACCCGGTCGTCGCTCTCGTGGCCGGAGACCATGAACAGCACCTCGACTCCTGACAGCGCCGCCGTGGCGGGGCGCGAGTCGGCGTAGGTGCACACAGCGACGTCGAGGCCCAGGTCTGGCGCTCGGGAGGGGTCGCGCACCACGAGACGCGGCGCTAGCCCGGCGTCGACCAGCAGCCGGGCTGTGAGGCCGCCTACGGTCCCGGTGGCGCCGGTGACGGCAAGCGTGGTCATGCGCACGACAAGTCACGCGACCTTGCCGACATTCCACCGCCGACGAACGAAGGTGTGCTGTCCCACCGTGCTGTGCGGTACCGACCAACCGCCGGAGCGGCGATAGGCGGACTTGCCCCATCCCCATGCATGGAGAACACCGCCACGGTCGAACGGCTCGACCTCCCCGGTGGCAGGAACAGAGGCCCGCCAGGACGGTGTCCTCCGCCGTGAACCTGGGTACGGCTCGCCCGTCACCCTCCCACTGTGAGGCGGTCCGCCATGTCTGACACCGGCCTGATGCCCGCGGCATTCTTCGGCCACGGCAACCCGATGAACGCTCTGGAGACCAACCGCTATACCTCTGCATGGCAGGCCTTCGGTGAATCGGTACCGCGACCTCGCGCAATCCTCGTCGTCAGCGCCCATTGGTACATCAACGCCACCGCGGTCACCACGATGCCGCGTCCTCGCACGATCCACGACTTTTTCGGCTTCCCGCCGGAGCTGTTCAACGTCAAGTATCCGGCCCCGGGCCTGCCCGAGCTTCACGACGAGGTCTCCGAGATCGTCAAGCCGACGTGGGTCGGTGCGGATCTCGACAGTTGGGGCATCGACCACGGCACCTGGTCGGTGCTCGTGCACGCCTTCCCGGATGCATCCATCCCGGTCGTGCAGCTGAGCATCAACGCCGACAAGGGCTCGGACTACCACCTCGAGCTCGGCGCGCGGTTGGCGCCACTGCGCGAGAGCGGGGTGCTTATCGTCGCTAGCGGCAACGTCGTGCACAACCTGCGGGGGGTGGACCCGTCACTCAAGGACGACGGCTTCGACTGGGCGCAACGCTTCGACGAGGCCGCGAAGCAGCACATGCTGACGACCCCGACCGAGTTCGCGACGCTAGACGCGCACGCCGACTACCGCAGCGCCGT
>DASQMN010000090.1:0-12573 GCA_035645475.1 Nocardioidaceae bacterium | reverse complement strand
GACGATGACGAGGACGGTGCCCAGGCATGAGCATCCCCCAGGCGTACTCGCGTCGCGACCACCGCGACGTTCTGGTCGCACCGGTCGTGAGCGAGAAGAGCTACGGCCTGCTCGACCAGAACAAGTACACGTTCGTCGTGCGCCCGGACGCCAACAAGACCGAGATCAAGGTCGCCGTCGAGGCGATCTTCGGGGTCAAGGTGACCGCGGTGAACACCATCAACCGCGTCGGCAAGCGTCGCCGCACCCGTGCGGGGTGGGGCAAGCGCCCCGACACCAAGCGCGCGGTCGTCAGCGTGGCCGAAGGTCAGCGCATCGACATCTTCTCCGGCGCCGGCAGCTGAGACGCGCGTCGAGACAGGGACTGAGAACTCATGGCTATTCGCAAGTACAAGCCGACCACGGCGGGCCGACGCGGCTCGTCGGTGGCCGACTTCGCTGAGGTCACCCGCACCACTCCTGAGAAGTCGCTGGTCAAGCCACTGCCCAAGAAGGGCGGGCGCAACAACCAGGGCCGGATAACCACCCGCCACCAGGGTGGGGGTCACAAGCGGGCGTACCGCATCATCGACTTCCGTCGCTACGACAAGGACGGCGTGCCGGCCAAGGTCGCGCACATCGAGTACGACCCCAACCGCACCGCGCGCATCGCGCTGCTGCACTACGCCGACGGCGACAAGCGCTACATCATCGCCCCGGTCGGGCTCCGCCAAGGCATGACCGTCGAGTCCGGAGTCGGCGCCGACATCAAGACCGGCAACAACCTGCCGCTGCGCAACATCCCGGTGGGCTCCACGCTGCACGCGATCGAGCTCCGGCCCGGCGGCGGCGCCAAGATGGGCCGCTCCGCCGGTGCCAGCGTGCAGCTCGTGGCCCGCGAGGGGACCCGGGCGCAGCTGCGGCTGCCGTCGGGGGAGATGCGCTACGTCGACGTACGGTGCCGCGCCACTCTGGGAGCGGTCGGCAACGCCGAGCAGTCCAACATCAACTGGGGCAAGGCCGGACGCATGCGGTGGAAGGGCAAGCGCCCGTCCGTGCGCGGCGTCGCGATGAACCCCGTCGACCACCCACACGGTGGCGGTGAGGGCAAGACCTCAGGTGGCCGGCACCCGGTCTCGCCATGGGGCAAGCCGGAGGGCCGTACGCGCAAGCGCAAGGCCAGTGACCAGCTGATCGTCCGCCGTCGCAAGACCGGCAAGCGCTGACCAAGGGATCGGACACCACATGCCACGCAGCCTCAAGAAGGGCCCGTTCGTCGACGACCACCTGATGAAGAAGGTGGACGTGCAGAACGACAAGGGCACCAAGACCGTCATCAAGACGTGGTCGCGGCGCTCCATGATCGTTCCGGCGATGATCGGCCACACCATCGCGGTGCACGACGGCCGCAAGCACGTCCCCGTGTTCGTCACCGACTCCATGGTCGGTCACAAGCTCGGCGAGTTCGCGCCCACCCGCACCTTCCGCGGGCACGAGAGGGACGACCGCAAGGCGCGCCGCCGCTGAGGCGGCGACCGACCGGTCCCACGACAGACAACAGACACACAGACGAGGAAGTCCGATGAGCGTTATGGAGCGAGGGCGCATCAGCGCCCGACGCGAGAGCCTGCTGGGCGACGAGCCCGGCGCGTTCGCCGTCGCCCGCTTCGTCCGCGTGACGCCGCAGAAGGCGCGGCGCGTGGTCGACCTCGTCCGCGGCATGCCCGTGGACGACGCGCTGGCCATGCTGCGCTTCGCCCCGCAGGCCGCCGCCGAGACCGTGCACAAGACGCTGTCCAGCGCGATCGCCAACGCCGAGAGCGTCGAGAACCTCGACCGCGCCAGTCTGGTGATCACCAAGGCCACCGTCGACGAGGGCCCCACTCTGAAGCGGTTCCGACCCCGCGCGCAGGGCCGGGCGTACCGCATCCGTAAGCGCACCAGCCACATCACGCTGGTCGTGCAACCCAGCAACGTCACCGACAGTGCCGCCCCCGGGGCGCGCGCAGCGAGAGGGAGGAACCGCTGATGGGTCAAAAAATCCATCCCAACGGGTTCCGGCTCGGCATCTCCACCGACCACAAGAGCCGGTGGTACGCCGATAAGCTGTACAAGAGCTACGTCGGTGAGGACGTGGCCATCCGACGCCTGCTGACCAAGGGCATGGACCGCGCCGGGATCTCCCGCGTGGAGATCGAGCGCACCCGGGAACGCGTTCGCGTCGACATCCACACCGCACGTCCGGGCATCGTGATCGGGCGCCGTGGAGCCGAGGCGGAGCGTCTGCGCGGTGAGCTGGAGAAGCTCACCGGCAAGCAGGTGCAGCTGAACATTCTCGAGGTCAAGAACCCCGAGATCGATGCGCAGCTCGTCGCTCAAGGCGTAGCCGAGCAGCTGAGTGGCCGGGTCCAGTTCCGTCGGGCCATGCGCAAGGCGATGCAGACCACGATGCGCAGCGGCGCCAAGGGCATCCGCATCCAGTGCGGCGGCCGGCTCGGCGGCGCGGAGATGTCACGCTCGGAGTTCTACCGCGAGGGTCGAGTGCCCCTGCACACGCTGCGTGCCGACATCGACTACGGCTTCTACGAGGCCCGCACCACGTTCGGCCGTATCGGCGTCAAAGTGTGGATCTACAAGGGCGAGGTCGCCGGCACCCGCGCCGAGCGCGAGGCCCAGGCCGCAGCACGGGCGGCTGCCCCCGGGCGCGGCCGTCCCACTCGTGGCCGCCGTCCCGGCGGCGACCGCCCGGCCGGGGACCGCACGGCCGAGCGGACGGCAGCCCGTGAAGGCGCGCCGGCTGAGTCGGCGCCCGCCAGTACCGGACAGGAGGGCTGAGCATGCTCATCCCACGCAGGGTCAAGCACCGCAAGCAGCACCACCCGACCCGCCGCGGCGTCGCCAAGGGCGGCACCTCGCTGGCCTTCGGTGACTTCGGCATCCAGGCCGTCGAGGGCCACTACGTGACCAACCGGCAGATCGAGTCGGCTCGTATCGCCATGACCCGGCACATCAAGCGTGGCGGCAAGGTGTGGATCAACATCTACCCCGACCGTCCCCTGACCAAGAAGCCAGCCGAGACCCGGATGGGCTCCGGCAAGGGTTCGCCGGAGTGGTGGGTGGCCAACGTCAAGCCCGGACGCGTCATGTTCGAGCTGTCGGGCGTGCCCGAGTCCGTCGCCCGAGAGGCGATGCGTCGCGCCATCCACAAGCTGCCCATGAAGTGCCGCTTCATCAGCCGCGAAGGGGATGACTTCTGATGGCCGACGTCACCACCGCGGCCGAGCTGCGCACGCTGGAGGAGGACGACCTCACCGGCAAGCTGCGCGAAGCCAAGGAAGAGCTGTTCAACCTGCGGTTCCAGGCTGCCACCGGGCAGCTTGACAACCACGGACGGCTGCGCATCGTCAAGCGCGACATCGCCCGTATCTACACCGTGCTGCGTGAGCGCGAGCTCGGCATCATCGAGGCGCCTCAGAGGAGTGCAGACGCATGACACAGGACCAGCAGACCCAGGTCGAGGACTCGACCGAGCCCACGCCGGCAGCCGGCGCAGAGCAGACCGGTGCTGAGCGCACGCGACGCAAGTCGCGTGAGGGGCTCGTGGTCAGCAACAAGATGGACAAGACGGTCGTGGTCTCGGTGGAGGACCGCGTTAAGCACGCGCTGTACGGGAAGGTGCTGCGACGTACCTCCCGCCTCAAGGCACACGACGAGACGAACGAGTGTGGCACCGGCGACCGGGTTCTCATCATGGAGACCCGACCGCTGTCGGCCACCAAGCGCTGGCGAGTCGTGCAGGTGCTCGAGAAGGCCAAGTAAGCCCCGCAGAGCACGGCAACACCCGCGGCCGGCGCACGCCGGTCACCAGTACAGGAGAAAGTGATGATCCAGCAGGAGTCGCGACTGAAGGTCGCCGACAACACCGGTGCCAAGGAAATCTTGTGCATCCGGGTGCTCGGTGGCTCCGGTCGGCGTTACGCCGGCATCGGCGACACCATCGTCGCCACCGTCAAGGACGCGATCCCCGGTGGCAACGTCAAGAAGGGCGACGTCGTCAAGGCCGTCATCGTGCGCACCGCCAAGGAGCGCCGGCGCCCCGACGGGTCCTACATCCGATTCGACGAGAACGCCGCCGTGATCTTGAGGACCGACGGGGAGCCTCGCGGCACCCGCATCTTCGGACCGGTCGGCCGTGAGCTGCGCGAGCGTCGCTTCATGCGGATCATCTCGCTCGCGCCGGAGGTGTTGTGATCATGGCTGCCAAGCACAAGCGCGGTGAGGCCGCACCCAAGCGGCGGAGCCTGCACGTCAAGAAGGGCGATCTCGTCCGGGTCCTCGCCGGCAAGGACAAGGGCGCCGAAGGCAAGGTCATCGCCGTCCAGCCTGAGCGTGACCGCGTGGTCGTCGAAGGCGTCAACCGCATCAAGCGCCACACGCGCGCCGCGGCGCAGGGCGGCTCCGGCGCCGGCGGGATCGTGACCCAGGAGGCGGCCATCCACGTCTCCAACGTGGCGCTGGTGGTGGAGGTCGACGGCGAGAAGGTGCCGACCCGCACCGGCCACCGTCGCGACGAGGTCACCAAGAACCGTCCGGACGGCTCCACCTACACCGCGCACCGCAGCGTCCGGATCGCCAAGCGCACCGGTGAGGAGATCTGATGACAACCGCCACTCAGGAGACCCAGGAGTCGAGCGCTCCTGCCGTACGCGTTCCGCCACGGCTGCAGGTGCGGTACCGCGCCGAGATCGTTCCCGCGCTGCGTGAGCAGTTCGGCTTCCCCAACGTCATGCAGGTGCCCGGCCTGACCAAGATCGTGGTCAACATGGGCGTCGGCGAGGCAGCGCGCGACTCCAAGCTGATCGAGGGCGCGATCCGCGACCTCACAGCGATCACCGGGCAGAAGCCGCAGGTGACGAAGGCCCGCAAGTCCATCGCCCAGTTCAAGCTGCGCGAGGGCATGCCGATCGGTGCGCACGTGACACTGCGCGGTGACCGCATGTGGGAGTTCCTCGACAGACTGCTCAGCTTGGCCCTGCCCCGCATCCGCGACTTCCGCGGACTGTCCCCGCGGCAGTTCGACGGGCGCGGCAACTACACCTTCGGTCTCACCGAGCAGGTCATGTTCCACGAGATCGACCAGGACCGCATCGACCGCAGCCGTGGCATGGACATCACCGTCGTCACGACCGCCACCAACGACGAGGAAGGCCGAGCGCTGCTCAAGCAGCTCGGCTTCCCTTTCAAGGAGCAGTGACGTGGCCAAGACCGCCCTCAGAGTCAAGGCAGCCCGCAAGCCGAAGTTCGCGGTGCGCGCCTACACCCGTTGCCAACGGTGCGGCCGGCCGCGGTCGGTGTACCGCAAGTTCGGCCTGTGCCGGATCTGCCTGCGGGAGATGAGCCACCGTGGCGAGCTCCCCGGCGTCACCAAGAGCAGCTGGTAACCACCCACCGAACGTTCCAGGTCCTATCGCGGGCGACCGCAGGAAACCGGAACGGGAAGGCACGACCATGACGATGACCGATCCGATAGCGGACATGCTCACGCGTGTGCGCAACGGCAACCAGGCCTTTCACGACGAGGTCAGCATGCCGGCGAGCAAGCTCAAGGCCGGCGTGGCCGAGATCTTGAAGCAGGAGGGGTACATCACCTCCTGGCGGGTGGACGACGCCCCGGAGGGCCAGGTCGGCTCCACGCTGACCATCACCTTGAAGTACGGCCCGCACCGTGAGCGCTCCATCGCCGGCGTACGCCGCATCAGCAAGCCCGGCCTCCGCGTGTACGCGAAGGCGACCAACCTGCCCAAGGTGCTCGGCGGCCTGGGCGTGGCGATCATCTCCACGTCCCAGGGACTGCTCACCGACCGTCAGGCCAACCGCAAGGGCGTAGGTGGGGAAGTCCTCGCCTACGTCTGGTGACCAGGGCACAAGGAGGTACTGAGCAATGTCGCGAATCGGCAAGCTGCCCATCCCCGTCCCGAGTGGCGTGGACGTGTCCATCGACGGTCAGGCCGTGACGGTCAAGGGCCCCAAGGGCCAGCTCGGCCACGTGGTGGCCCCGCCCATCACTGTCGAGAAGGTCGAGGACGGAACCGTCGAGGTCCGCCGTCCTGACGACGAGCGTCTCAGCAAGTCGCTGCACGGGCTCTCGCGCACCCTGATCGCCAACATGGTGACCGGGGTGACCCAGGGCTATGAGAAGCGCCTGGAGATCGTCGGTGTCGGCTACCGGGTGGCGGCCAAGGGGCCGACCACGCTGGAGCTGGCGCTGGGCTACAGCCACCCCATCACCTTCGAGGCCCCCGAGGGCGTCACCTTCACGGTGGAGTCTCCGACGCGCCTGGCGGTGCAGGGCATCGACAAGCAGGCCGTCGGTGAGGTCGCCGCCAACATCCGCAAGCTCCGCAAGCCCGAGCCGTACAAGGGCAAGGGCATCCGCTACGCAGGAGAGCAGATCCGCCGCAAGGTCGGAAAGGCAGGTAAGTGACATGGCCATCGCGTTGAAGCAGCGCAAGCACTCGGCCCCGAGGACCGTGTCGCGCCTGCGCCGGCAGGTGCGGGGCCGCAAGAAGATCTCCGGAACCGCCGAGCGTCCGCGTCTGGTGGTCACCCGCTCGACCCGGCACATCGTCGCGCAGGTGGTCAACGACCTCGATGGTCGTACCGTGGCCTCGGCGTCGTCGATGGAGGTCGACCTGCGGGGGGCGGAGGGCGACAAGACCGCCAAGGCCAAGCGCGTCGGCGAGCTCGTCGCGGACCGGGCCAAGGCGGCGGGGGTCGAGACCGTGGTCTTCGACCGGGCCGGTCACCAGTACCACGGCCGGGTCGCCGCCCTGGCCGACGGAGCTCGTTCCGGCGGTCTCGCATTCTGAGCCGGCACGTCCACCGAACCAAGCGAACCAAGAGAGTTAGGAAGTTCCCATGAGCGGATCCCAGCGTCGCACCGGCGGCAACGACCGCCGCGGTCGCGACGGCGGCCGCGGGGCGGGCGAGAAGTCGCACTACATCGAGCGCGTCGTCACGATCAACCGGGTCGCCAAGGTCGTCAAGGGTGGTCGGCGCTTCAGCTTCACCGCCCTCGTCGTCGTCGGTGACGGTGACGGCATGGTCGGCGTCGGCTACGGCAAGGCGAAGGAAGTTCCCACCGCCATCTCCAAGGGTGTGGAAGAGGCCAAGAAGAGCTTCTTCCGGGTGCCTCGCGTCCAGGGCACCATCCCGCACCCGGTACAGGGTGAGAAGGCCGCCGGGGTCGTGCTGCTGCGCCCGGCGTCTCCTGGAACCGGCGTCATCGCCGGGGGACCGGTACGCGCGGTACTGGAGGCCGCTGGCATCCACGACGTGCTCAGCAAGTCGCTCGGCTCGTCCAACGCCATCAACATCGTGCACGCCACTGTCACAGCGCTGCGTTCGCTGGAGACTCCTGAGTCGGTGGCGGCCCGTCGCGGGCTGACCGTGGAGCAGGTGGCCCCCAAGGCGCTGCTCAAGGCACGGGCCGAGGTGACTGCGTGATGCCCAGCCTCAAGGTCCGCCAGACCCGGTCCGGGATCGGCCGGCTGAAGAACCAGCGGGAGACCCTCCGCTCACTCGGCCTCAAGCGCATCGGCGATGAGGTCGTCAAGGAGGACCGTCCCGAGATCCGCGGAATGCTCGCCACCGTGACTCACCTGGTGAGCGTCGAGGAGGTCGACTGACATGACACTGAAGCTTCATCATCTGCGCCCCGCTCCGGGCGCCAAGACCGCCAAGACCCGGGTGGGTCGCGGCGAGGGCAGCAAGGGCAAGACTGCCGGCCGCGGCACCAAGGGCACGTCCGCCCGCTACCAGGTGCGTGCGGGGTTCGAAGGTGGCCAGGTTCCGATCCACATGCGCCTGCCCAAGCTGCGTGGATTCAAGAACCCGTTCCGGGTGGAGTACCAGGTCGTCAACCTCGACCGCCTCTCCGGCCTGTTCCCCGACGGCGGTGAGGTGACGCCCGAGATCCTGGTCGCACGGGGAGCCGTTCGCTCCGGGTCACCGGTCAAGGTGCTCGGCGGTGGCGAGGTCACCAGTGCCGTGCAGGTCAGCGCGCACGCCTTCTCGGCGTCGGCGCGCACCAAGATCCAGGCCGCGGGAGGTTCGGTCACCCAGCTGTGATCGACGGTCGGTCGACGGCAACGGTTTGGACGCCTGCCTAGGTTAGAGTCCGGTTCCACCGGCGCGGACGGCGGCGGCGTGTGCCTCGACCAGCCGCTGCGAGACCCAGGACCGCAACCAGCCCGGACACGAGCACAGCCCAACAGGGCGACAGTGGGAGGACCAGGTGCTAGGCGCCTTCGTCAACGCATTCCGCACCCCGGACCTGCGCCGCAAGCTGCTGTTCGTGCTCGGCATCGTGGTGCTGTTCCGGCTCGGCAGCGCGTTGCCGGCACCGGGCGTCAACGTCAGCAACGTCCAGACCTGCCTGAACCAGGCACAGGCCGATGCCAACAGCGTCGTCTCGCTGGTCAACGTGTTCTCCGGTGGGGCGCTCCTGCAGCTCACGGTCTTCGCGCTCGGGATCATGCCCTACATCACCGCCAGCATCATGGTGCAGCTGCTCACGGTCGTCATACCTCGGCTGGAGACCCTGAAGAAGGAGGGGCAGGCCGGCCAGCAGAAGATCACCCAGTACACCCGCTACCTGACGCTGGGCCTGGCGCTGCTGCAGGCGACCGGCATCGTGGCCCTCGCCCGGTCCGGACAGCTCTTCGGGGGGTCCTGCACGCTGCCGTTGCTGTACAACCCCGACGACATCTTCGGCTTCCTGCTGATCGTGATCACCATGATGGCGGGCACCGCGATCATCATGTGGTTCGGCGAGCTCATCACCGACCGCGGCATCGGCAACGGCATGTCGATCCTGATCTTCACCCAGGTCGTTGCCACCTTCCCGAGCGCCATGTTCACGATCCTCCAGCAGAACGGCACCTTCACCTTCCTGCTGGTTGTCGTGGTGGGTCTGGGCGTCGTCGCCGGCGTCATCTTCATGGAGCAGGCCCAGCGCCGCATCCCTGTGCAGTACGCCCGGCGCATGGTCGGCCGGCGCATGTTTGGAGGCTCGTCGACCTACATCCCGATCAAGGTGAACCAGGCCGGCATCATCCCGGTCATCTTCGCCTCCAGCCTGCTCTACCTCCCGGCGCTGGCCTCGCAGTTCAACCCGGATGCGGGCTGGTCGGCATGGGTTGCGGGGTACTTCACCACCGGGGACAACCCGCTGTACATGCTCGTGTACTTCGCGCTGATCGTCTTCTTCACCTACTTCTACGTGTCGATCACCTTCAACCCACAGGAGGTCGCCGACAACATGAAGAAGTACGGCGGCTTCATCCCTGGTATCCGCGCCGGCAAGCCGACCGAGGAGTACCTCGGCTTCGTGCTCTCCCGCATCACCTTCCCCGGCGCTATGTACCTCGGCATCATCTCGATGATCCCGCTCGTCGCACTCGTGCTGCTCAACGCAGACCAGAACTTCCCCTTCGGTGGCGCCACGATCTTGATCATCGTCGGTGTCGGGCTCGACACCGTGAAGCAGATCGAGAGCCAGCTCCAGCAACGCAACTACGAGGGGTTCCTGCGCTGATGAGACTGATCCTGATGGGCCCCCCGGGGGCCGGTAAGGGCACTCAGGCCGCTGCCATCGCGAGCCACCTCGGAGTACCTGCGATCTCGACCGGCGACATCTTCAGGACGAACGTCGCGGCCGCCACGAAGCTCGGACAGCGCGCGAAGAAGTACATGGACTCCGGCGAGTACGTGCCGGACGACCTCACCAACGACATGGTGCGTAGCCGGCTGGGTGAGGCCGATGCCCGCCCAGGCTTCCTGCTCGACGGGTACCCGCGCACCCTGTCGCAGGTCGACGAGCTCGACGACATCCTGGCCAGTCTCGACACGAAGCTCGATGCGGTGATCCTGCTCGAGGTCGACCGCGAGGAGCTGATCGCCCGGTTGCTCAACCGTGCACACACCGAGGGTCGCGACGACGACACCGAGGACGTCATCCGCCGACGTCAAGAGGTCTTTGCCGAACAGACCGAGCCGCTCATCCACGTGTACGACGAGCGCGGCATCCTAGTGCGTTGCGACGGCACGGGCGAGGTCGACTCGGTTCGCGCGCGCGTGCTGACGGCCTTGCCGCCAAGCGCTGCGGGAAGCGGCTGAGTCCGGTGAGCTGGCGCAACCGGGGCGTTGAGATCAAGACGGCTGCGCAGGTCGCCAAGATGCGCGAGGCCGGCCAGGTCGTCGCCCGCACGCTGGACCTGGTGAGGCGCGAGGCGCGACCCGGCATGACCACGTCCGACCTTGATGCCCTGGCGTCTCGGTGCATCAGTGACGGCGGTGCCCGACCGAGCTTCCTCGGGTACCACGGTTTCCCGGGAGTGGTGTGCACCTCGGTCAACGAGCAGGTGGTGCACGGTATCCCCGGGCCGCGAGTGCTGGCCGACGGCGACATCGTGTCGGTCGACTGCGGTGCGATCATCGACGGCTGGCACGCCGATGCGGCGGTCACCTTCGCGCTGGGATCGGTGGACCCGCAGGTCAAGCAGCTGATCGACGTCTCCGAGGAGGCGCTGTGGCAGGGCATCGCGGCCGCTGAGCTGGGTGGGCGGGTCACCGACATCTCCGCGGCCGTGGAGAAGCAGGTGAGCGCCGCCGGGTTCGGGATCGTTGAGGACTACGTCGGTCACGGGATCGGATCGGCCATGCATCAGCCCCCGAACGTGCCCAATATCGGCCCACCGGGAGATGGACCCCGGCTCGTAGCCGGTCTGGCGCTGGCGGTGGAGCCGATGATCACGCTCGGCTCCCCGGAGACCGATGTGCTGGCCGACGACTGGACCGTGGTGACCGTCGACGGATCGCCGGCCGCGCACAGCGAGCACACCTTCACGCTGACCGAACGCGGTGCATGGGTGCTGACCGCGTTCGACGGCGGACGCGCGCGCCTCGCCGAGCTCGGGGTCCCCTACGGTGGCCCGGACGACGACGCGCCCTGACGCGTGACGCTCCGACCTTGCTGTGCGTGATTGGCCTGCAGGGTGGTCGCTGACGTAGACTCATATGTCGGCCACGGCCGCGCGCGTAGGCGCGTGCCCTCGGCCCGGTACAGCGTCTCGGCGACAGCACGCAACGTGTCGCACTGCGGCGAGGTAGTCGACGTCGCGCAAGCCGCGCAGGACAGAGACAACAGCACCACCCAGGACAGTGCAAGCACACCGTCTCGAGGCGCCCAAGCGTCGCGGACACCAGCGAGAAGATTGCGGAGGACATGCCGAAGAAGGAAGGCGTGATCGAGATCGAGGGCGCCGTTGTCGAAGCTCTGCCCAACGCAACCTTCCGGGTCGAGCTCACCAACGGGCACAAGGTGCTCGCCCACATCAGCGGCAAGATGCGCCAGCACTACATCCGGATCCTCCCCGAGGACCGGGTCGTGGTGGAGCTCTCGCCGTACGACCTCACTCGGGGTCGCATCGTCTACCGCTACAAGTGACACCTGCCGTCCGGGTCCACCGGGGCGGACTTCCCAACCACACGACGAAGAGAACTCGATGAAGGTCAACCCGAGCGTCAAGCCGATCTGCGACAAGTGCAAGGTGATCCGCCGTCACGGCCGGGTCATGGTGATCTGCGCCAACCCGCGCCACAAGCAACGGCAGGGCTGACCGCGATAAGCAGCACGAAGGCCCGCAGCACCGGCTTTGAGCAACAGGCTCCGAGCCTGCACCACACCACCGTCACACTGCACCACCGTCACACGCACCACCGGCATAGCAGCTGCACTACTTGAGCGTGACCGCTCGCATCGACTGGCTTGATGCGTCACCGCCGGCCCGGAGGCCGGCGCCCCGCCGCAGGGTGGGGACGCGGCACGTACGAAACCTCCGCCAACGAAAAGGACACGCCAGACATGGCACGCCTCGTCGGTGTCGACCTCCCGCGCGACAAGCGCATCGAGATCGCACTCACCTCCATCTACGGCATCGGCCGTACCCGCGCCCAGTCCACCCTCGCCGCCACGGGCGTCAGCCCGGATGCTCGTGTTCACGAGCTCGGCGACGATGAGCTGGTCAAGCTTCGCGACCACATCGAGGGCAACTTCCAGATCGAGGGCGACCTGCGCCGCGAGGTCGCCGCCGACATCCGCCGCAAGGTCGAGATCGGCAGCTACCAGGGCCGCCGGCACCGCAGCGGGCTGCCGGTGCGCGGACAGCGCACCCGCACCAACGCGCGCGGTCGCAAGGGTCCCAAGCGCACGGTTGCCGGCAAGAAGAAGGCCGGCCGCAAGTGACCCCGAGCCGCTGAGCCGGCTCCTTCCCCCTCGAACGTCGCGGGCCACCGAGCCCGCTCCCTCGTAGTGAAAGTGAGAAATCGATGCCTCCCAGGAGTCGTCAGGCGACCGGCACGAAGAAGGTGCGCCGCAAGGAGAAGAAGAACGTCGTCGCCGGCCAGGCGCACATCAAGTCGACGTTCAACAACACCATCGTGACGATCACCGACCCCGTCGGTGCGGTCATCGCGTGGGCCAGTGCCGGCACTGTCGGGTTCAAGGGCTCGCGCAAGTCGACACCGTTCGCT
>DASQMN010000089.1:0-7569 GCA_035645475.1 Nocardioidaceae bacterium | reverse complement strand
GCGCACGAGCTCCACGTTGGCCAGGCCCGCCATATCGGCGAAGCGCTTATTGCGCTGACGGCAGAGGCCACTCCTGACGCTGCCATACTCCCGCTGCAGGAGTCGAGGGACTGACCCGGCCGCGTGCCCTTCCGAAGTGGTCGATCGGCTCGGCGTTGATACGGCGGCACTCGGGTGGGATCGGCACCCGAACGCTTCCAGAGCCTCGCACCCGATTGGGATGCTGGCCAGACTGCTGCCCCAGTCATCGGTCAAGATCTGGAAGCACCCCCAGTCCGACAGGCCCGTTCTCGCGAGATGGCGAGTAGGTAAATATGGGGGAATGAGCGACGCGGACGGACTGCATGTCGTGGTCGGTGCGAGTGGCGGCACCGGCAGGGCCCTGACGCGAGAGCTTGCCCAGCGTGGCCGGCGCGTGCGGGCTGTGAACCGGAGTGGTCGGGTGCCAGGTACCCGGCCGGACGTGGAGGTCATGGCCGGCGATGCCACCGACCCCACCAGCATGCTCGAGGCGTGCCGAGGCGCGTCGGTTGTCTACAACGCGGTCAACGTTCCGTTGGGGCAGTGGCGGCTCCGCTTCCCGGCGGCCATCGACGGTGTGCTGGCTGGTGCCCGCTCCGCTGACGCCCGGATGGTGTTCGTCGACGACACCTGGATGTACGGCCACGCCACCGGCCCGATGACGGAGGACCTACCGCACCGACCCGTGAGCGACAAGGGCGTGCTACGTGCATGGTTGGCTGAGCGTGTGCTCGCGGCGCACAGCCGCGGCCAGGTCCGCACCGTGATCGGTCGTGCGACCGAGCTGTACGGGCCGTCCGTCGAGTCGGTGCTCGGCCGCAACCTCTTCGGCCCCGCGATCGGAAAGGCGCCAGCGGTCTGGATCGGTGATTGGGACCAGCCGCTGGGCCCGACGTACATCGCCGACTTCGCGCACGGGCTCGCAGAGCTCGGGGAGCACGAGGCGGCACTTGGCAAGGCGTGGCACGTGCCCACCGCCCCTCCGACCACGGCTCGTGAGTTCTTCAAGCTGGTCTTCTCGGTGGCGGAGCGGCCGATGCAGGCAGTCCGACTGAGGACGGGCGCGGCACGCGCTCTCGGTCTCGCGTCGCCACTGATGCGTGAGGGCGCCGAGATGCTGTATCAGTTCCGGCAGCCGCATTTCGTCGACGCCACCGCTTACCGCACCGCGTTCGGTCCAGGTCAGGTCACGTCCTACGAGCAAGGCATCAAGACGACGCTGGACTGGTACCGCACCATGCGCGGACCCTCCGTCCGTACGAGCTCCGGAGCTCGCCGCTAGCCCGTGCGTGCGGCTCAGGCCGAGCGGCGAGTGGAGGCGGTCTTGGCGGCTGTCTTCTTCGCCGGTGCCTTCTTCGCCGTTGACTTGGCGGGTGCCTTCTTCTTCGCGGGTGCCTTCTTGGCCGGAGCCTTCTTGGCCGCGGCAGTCTTGCTGGTGGTCTTCTTCGCGGCGGGAGCCTTCGGTGCACCCGTCGCCGCGGTGGTCTTGGTCGTGCCCGACCCGGACGCACCCGAGCGAGCCTTGGCCGCATCCACACTGCGCCGCAGCGCACTGACCAGGTCGTCGAGATCGCCGTCGTCGGCCTTGGCTGCTCCGGGCTCGATGGATCGCACCTCTCCCCCGGTCAGCTTGGCGTCGATCAGCGCCTCCAACGCCGCCTTGTAGTCGTCCTCGAACCGTGCCGGCTCGAACGGGGCGGCCAGGCTCTCCACCAGCGAGCTGGCCATCGTGACCTCCTGCCGGCGTACGGTCACCTCACGGTCGAGCAGCGGGAACTCCGGCTGACGCAGCTCGTCGGGCCACAACATCGTCTGGAGCACGATGACCTTGTCGCGCACCCTCAGCACGGCGAGGCTCTCGCGCTGTCGTAGGGCGATCTTGACCAGCGCCATGCGCTCGGTCTCAGCCAGGGCCTCGCGCAGCAGCGCGTAGGGCTTGAGTGCCTTCTCGTCCGGCTCGAGGTAGTAGCTACGGTCCAGCAGCAACGGGTCGACGTCGTCGGCGGGAACGAACTCCACGACGTCGATCTCGTGGCCGCTGGCCACGGGAAGCGACTCGAAGTCCTCCTTCGTCAGCGTCACGACCCGACCGTCGTCGGTCTCGTACCCCTTGTCGATCTCGGCGTAGGACACCTCCTGGCCGCAGACGTCGCAGGTGCGCTTGTAGCGGATGCGTCCACCGTCGCCGCGGTGCACCTGGTGGAAGCGGATGTCGTGGTCGGTGGTGGCGGAGTACAGCCGCACCGGCACGTTCACCAGGCCGAACGCCACCGCGCCCTTCCAGACCGAACGCATTGCGGACCTCCTTGCAGGGGGGCGGCGAATCGCAACCCTCTTGGTGCAGCATGGCTTACGTGGCCGCTGGACGCACGCACCTGGACGTCGACGGCCACTCCTTGTCGGTGAGCAACCTCGACAAGGTCCTCTATCCCGACGGTACGACGAAGCACGATGTCATCACCCACTACGTCGAGGTCGCCGACGTCCTCCTGCCGCTGCTGGCCGGACGCCCGGCCACCCGCAAGCGCTGGCCGAACGGGACCGCGGCGAGCTCGTTCTTCGAGAAGAACATGCCCCGCGGCGCCCCCTCCTGGATCCGCACCGTGACGCTTGAGTCACCGGGATCCACCAGGGACCGCGAGAGCATCACGTATCCGGTGCTCGAGGGCCTGGCCGACCTGGTGTGGGTTGCCAATCTCGCTGCCTTGGAGCTGCACGTGCCGCAGTGGCGGGTCGGGCCGCGTGGGGGTGTACGAGCACCGGACAGGCTGGTCGTCGACCTCGATCCTGGCGAGGGCGCCGGCCTGGCACAGTGCGCCGAAGTCGCCTGCACGGTACGGGAGCTGTTGCACGAGGACGGCTTCAAGGCAGTTCCTGTGACGAGCGGATCGAAGGGGATGCAGCTGTACGCGCCGGTAGCCGGCACACAGGACGCCGGGGTCGTGCGAGCGTACGCCAACGTGCTGGCCGAACGAGGGGCCCGACAGCTGCCGGGCCTCGTGGTCACCCGGATGACGAAGGCCATCCGCGGCGGGAAGGTGCTCATCGACTGGAGCCAGAACACCGCCGCCAAGACGACGATCACACCGTGGTCCCTCCGCGGTCGCGATCGCGGCACCCTTGCCTGCCCTCGTACCTGGGACGAGATCGAGGATCCGGAGACGCTCGAGCAGGTGCATCGCAGCCAGGTGGCTGATCGGCTCGCGACCTACGGGGATCTGACCGCCGCACTGCTCGAGAGGGGCCCGCGGCTGCCTGCCCGCTGAGGTCAGGCCGCGGTCAGGGCGCTCAGCGCCGTGGGGAGGTCGTGCACCCGCGCCACCTCGACCTCGTCAGGGGCCGGAACGCTGTCCGTTGGCCACCCCGGCCCGGCGAGCACCAGCCGACGCCTGCCCTCCGAGACCGGCCACGGCGCCAGCCAGGTGGCGCTGGGGTGCCGGGGCATGCTCGCCCACAGCAGAACCGAGCGAGGGTCACAGATGCCGATGGCGTTGCTGAGCGCATGCGGCGTCGTCCGTGCGCCGAGGCAGATCGTCAGCACATGCTGCTCGGCCAGAGCGGCCTCCACAGCGAGCAGTGGCAGCATGTGCTGGTCCTCCGGTGCGCTGGCCAGCAGAACCGGACGACTGGTGGACCGGCGCACCCGGCTCTTGCGAGCCAAGCCCCGCAGCTCGGTCGACACACTCTCGGCGAGCAGATGCTCGACCTCCACCCCGACTTCGCCCTTTCGCCAGCGTTCGCCGATGGCGAACAGCACGGGCACCACGACATCCGACCACCCGGCTACGACGCCTCGGTGCTCGAAGACCCGGGTCAGCTGCTGGGCCAGGCTGACGGAGTCCAGGGACTCGGCGGCCGTGACCAGCGCGCTGACCGCCGCACCGGTGGCACGACTGCCTCGAGGGGCGTCCTGTCCGGTCGGGCCGGATGCCTGCGGATCCGCCGACCGCACGACCGCCGGCACATTCGTGCGCATGCGCAGGTCGGCCTCGTCGCTGGCGAGCGCCACCGTGGCCGCCTGCTGGGCGGGCACCCCGTGATCGACGAGCTGGCTCATCAGGTCGACGCGGGCGATGTCCACCTGGCTGTAGCGGCGGTGCCCACCAGCGGTGCGCTGGCTGGGTCCGAGCCGGTACCGGCGGTCCCACGTCCGCAGCGTCGGGGTGGCGATGCCAAGCATGGTGGAGACCGCGCCAACGCCCCACAAGAGGTCTTGTGCCTGGTCGTTCTCGTCAGATGCCGAGGACGAGTGGCGCGGCGGGGGCATGGGAGTCCGACCTGACGAGGGAGAAGGGCTTCTGCTCACTATGGCGTGCCTCTCCTTTTCTCGCACGCTCAGTGCTTGCGCATCGCCTCCGTGGTTGAGTAAGTTGTGCATCAGTTGCAGAACTTGTTCAGGGGAAAGAAGGATCAGCATGGCCAGCATCGCCCGCCTCCCCATGCCGCTGCTCGACTGCTACGAGTGGCAGTACGACGGCGCGTGCCGCGACGTCGACCCGGAGCTCTTCTTCTCCCCCGAGTCCGAACGTGGGCCTCGACGTCGCGCTCGTGAACGGGCGGCCAAGAGCTACTGCGCTCGCTGCCCCGTCGTGCAGCAGTGCCTGGCACACGCGCTGCAGGTCAAGGAGCCGTACGGGGTGTGGGGTGGCCTCACGACCGGCGAGCGACAGGCTCTGGACGCCACTCAGACTGCCGTCTGAGCCGACTCACGCCCAGAACACCCGGTCCATCACGGACCTGGCGCGGCGGGCAGTGCGCAGGTAGTCCTCGACCAACCGCCCGGCCTCGTCAGCCGGGTACCTGAGCAGGTGAGCCACGCCGGCCCGGGCAATGGGGTCCGCGGGCAGCGCGTCGCCCGCTCGCCCCCGAACGAGCACGACGGCGTTGCGTACCCGGCTGGCGAAGCGCCAGGCCTCGCTTAACGCCCGTTGGTCGGGCTCGCTGAGCAGCCCGGCCGCCACTGCTGCGGACAACGCAGGCAATGTCCGGGGCGTGCGCAGATCAGCGATGCGGCCCGCGTGCTGCATCTGCAGCAGCTGCACCGTCCACTCCACGTCAGCGAGGCCCCCGCGGCCGAGCTTGACGTTGAGTGCGGGGTCGGCGCCGCGCGGAAGCCGCTCGGCTTCCATGCGCGCCTTGATCCGCCGCACCTCGAGGGCTCCGTCAGCACCGAGTCCACGGACCGGCCAGCGGATCGGGTCGATCAACGCGCTGAACCGTGAGCACACCTCGGGATCACCGATCAGCGGATCGGCCCGAAGCAGGGCTTGGGCCTCCCACACCGAGGACCACCGTGCGTAGTACGCCGCATAGGAGGCCAGCGTGCGTACCAGCGGACCGTCCTTGCCCTCGGGACGCAAGCCGGCGTCGACCACCAGCTGCGGGTCCGCACCAGGCCGGGCCAGCGAGCGACGCACCTCTTGAGCCACGGCGGCGGCGGCTCGGGTGGCATCCTGCTCGCCGGCTCCGCGCTTGGGCACGTGGACGAACATGGCATCGGCGTCGCTGGCGTAGGACAGCTCACGGCCGCCGAGCCGACCCATGGCGACGATGGCAACCCGGGTGGGCAGGGGTGAGCGCAGCTCGGCTTCGACGGCGCGGCAGGCCGCCCGCAACGCACCTCCCAGACTGACGACGCCGATGTCGCTCAGAGCCGCACCGACGGCCTCGACGTCGAGCAGCCCGAGCACGTCGGCTGCGCCGACGCGGAACAGCTCACGCCGGCGCATGGCGCGCACCGCCGTCACGGCCTCACGCGGGTCGCCCTGACGGCGTTGCACGGCGCTGACCTCGGCGGTGAGCGCGGCTCGCTGTCGTGGCCGCAGCTCTTCGGCGTCTCCGAGCATCGCCACCGACTCCGGCGCGCCGACCACCAGACTCGTCAGGAAGCGGCTGGACGCGAGCAGGGTCGCCAGCTGCTGGGCGCCCTCCCCCTCGTCCCGCAGCCTGCGCAGGAACCAATGGCTCCCCCGCAGGCTGTCAGAGACCTTGCGGAAGGCCAGCAGCCCTGCGTCGGGGTCTGGACCGTCGGCCAGCCAGGCGAGCATCGCCGGCAGCAGCTGGCGCTGGATCGCTGCATGGCGAGAGACTCCGGCGGTCAGTGCCTCGAGGTGCGCCAGAGCGGCTCGCGGGTCGGCGTACCCGAGGGCGACGAGCTGCGCCTTCGCCGCCTCCGGGCCGAGCCGCAGACCCGATCCCGGCGGCAGCGCGGCTACCGCGTCGAGCAGCGGTCGGTAGAACAGCTTCTCGTGCAGGCGCCGCACGTCATGCGTGTGCCGTCGCCACCGCTCGAGCAGCGCCTTCGCGGAGTCGCCGCCGAGGCCCAGCCCCCGGCCGATGCGGCGCAGCTCGGCCTCGTCTGTGGGCACGACCGCGGTGCGACGCAACCGGAAGAGCTGCAAGCGGTGCTCCAGCGAGCGCAGGAACCGGTAGGAGCCGGCCAGAGCCGCGCCGTCCTCCCGCCCGACGTAGCCCCGTTCGGTCAGCGCCTCCAGCGCGCCAAGGGTGGAGCGCTGCCGTACTTCGGGATCGGCGCGCCCATGGACGAGCTGCAGCAGCTGGACGGCGAACTCGACGTCGCGCAGCCCACCCGGGCCGAGCTTCAGCTGGCGGTCGGCGACGTCGGCCGGGATGTGCTGGACGACTCGGCGGCGCATCGCGCGCACGTCGACCACGAAGCCGTCTCGGCGGGAGGCATCCCAGACCAGCGGGACCATCGCCTCCACGTACGCCTGGCCGACACCCGCGTTCCCAGCGGCGGGGTGCGCCTTGAGCAGCGCCTGGAACTCCCACGTCTTGGCCCAGCGCTGGTAGTACGCCAGATGGCTGGCCACGGTGCGGACCAGTGGTCCCGACTTGCCCTCGGGGCGCAGGTCGGCGTCCACCTGCCAGATCGTCCCTTCGCCGGTGTGCAACGAGCAGATCTGCATCAGCTGGGACGCCAGCGAGGTGGCGGCACGCAGGGCGACCTGGGCGCTGGCGTCAGGTGTCGGTTCGTAGGCGAAGACGACATCGACGTCGCTGAGGTAGTTGAGCTCGCCTCCGCCGGTCTTGCCCATGGCGATGACTGCCAGCCGGCAGCTGGACGCTGTAGCTCCTACCCGGGACCGGGCGATCGCGAGGGCACCCTCGAGGGTCGCGCCGGCCAGCGCGGCCAGTGCCGCCCCGGTCTGGTCGAGGCGCCAGCCGATCGGAGCGGCCGCCACGTCCGTTCCGGAGCCGAGGCTCTCGGTCGACTCTGCGGTCGGAGGTGACATCGGCGGCGGCTCGGCGGTGAGGTCGTCGGCCGCCAGGCGCAACAGCAGGCTGGTGTAGATCCGGCGCAGCTCGTCGACGGCGTCGGCGTCGGGCAGCGCAGACGTCGGCTCGGACACGTCCGGGTCGGCACCCAACGCGTGCAGGACGCGCTCTCGCAGGCTCTCGAGCTCGAACAGCACCGGCCCCTCACCGACAAGCTCCCGCCAGCGCTGCGGGTGACGGGTGAGCCACTCCCCCAGCGCGATGCTGCTGCCGAGCACGGCGACGAGCCGGGCCGCCAGCGAGTGGTAG
>DASQMN010000088.1:0-21129 GCA_035645475.1 Nocardioidaceae bacterium | reverse complement strand
TGCCGACCCCTTGTCCGACGTCTTCGGCGTACTGGAGCCGGCGTAGATAGGTGGTCGGCGCGAGCCGGGGTGGTGCTCGTAAGCGATCTGGGCCCGGGCCAGGGCGGCCTGTAGCGGGAGCAAGTTGGCCCATGCGTACTCGGATCCGCGGACACCTCGACGCTGCCGCACGTCTAGCAGCAGGCGGACGTCGGCCTGTCGCAGTCGTTGCAGGAAGGACTCGCCATGGAAGCCAAACACGCCGATCGTCACCATCCTGAGCACCGGAATTACCCACCTGCCGCGACTCGTGCCGGCTGGTCGCCAGAAGGCTTGCAGCCTTGCCCCCGCGGTGGTGCGCACCGCCTTCGGCGACCACGCCGCCTCATCAGGAAGGTCGCGCCAACATTGGCTCTACCCTCCGAGCTCAAACGAGGCTGGAGATGAGACGCTCGACTCTTTGCCTTATCTGGTCGCGCATCGGTCGCAACGAGCCGATGTCACGACCCGCGGGGTCAGCCAGAACCCAGTCCTCATAACGCTTGCCCGGTCGTGCGGGGACGGCATCGGCGCATCCCAAGGTGATGACGACATGCGAGTCATCCACGAGTTGCTCGGTGAGCAACTGGGGCTCGACTCGACTCAGGTCGATTCCTTCCTCGGCCATGGCCTGCACTGCAACCGGATTCAACGCGTCAGCGGGCGTCGGTCCCGCGGACCGCACCTGCAAGCGTCCCTCGGCCAGGTGCTGGGCGTAACCGGCGGCCATCTGCGAGCGGTTGGCGTTGTGCGGGCATACGAACAGGACAGTCGGCGTCTGACTCATGTGTCGTTTGTACCCGGTAAGGGGACAGCGATCTGTCCCGGCACCAGTCCCTGGACCTACTCTCTTGGCATGGACACGCTCCTCGCGGAGGACCTGCTGCTGCTGCTGCTCGACGACTCGGGCAGGCTGACCCGAACCACCGACCTGGACACCGGCATCGGCGGCGCCTTGTTGATGGATCTGGCGCTCAACGGCTGCGTCGAGGTCAGAAAGCGGTCCGCGACCTGGGCTCGCGCCAAGGTGGCGGCCACCGACGTCCCCCCGCCCGCGGACCCGCTGCTCGTCGAGTCCCTGGCGCTGGTGCGTGCCAAACACCGCATCGCACAGGACCTCGTCCCCCGACTCGGGAAGAAGCGCCGCGACGTACTCCTCGACCGGCTGCGGCAGCGCGGCGTCGTCACCAAGCAGGAGGACCGGGTGCTCGGCCTCATCCCGCGGCGCCGGTGGCTCACCCTCGAGCCCGCCCACGAGGACGCGCTACGACGCGAGTTGTCCGACGTGCTGGTCCGCGGTGGCCGACCGGAGCCACGAACGGCGTCCCTCGTGGCCGTCCTATCCGCGCTCGATCTCGCCCACAAGGTCATCGACCGCGAAGGGTTGTCGAGAAGAGCCGTGCGGAAGCGCGCCAAGCAGGTCGGCGAAGGCGACTGGGTGGCCAAGGCGGTCCGCGACGCAGTCGCGGCTGCCCAAGGCGCAGTGGCCGCGGCGGCCTCCTAGGCGACGTCGTGCGACCACGTCACCTCGGCCGTCGGTGAGGCATCAAGGCGCCCGCTCCGGGGCACTACAGGCACATGCCAGCGACAGTGCCCGCGTAGTCGTGCGGATCGTCTACCAGAGCTACGGCAGGTACTCAGACAGCCCGCGGGCTGTCTACGAACGCATCGCCGATCGTCCTGACACCGAGCACATCTGGCTCTCCGACGCCGACCACCTCGCGGCTTTCCCGTCCGTGGTGGCCACAGTCCCGCTGACGAGCGGTAAGGCGGTCGAGGTGCTGGAGTCGGCCGACCTCGTGGTGGCCAACACGCACACCGACATCGAGTGGTCGAAGAAGCCGGGCGCAACCTACCTGCAGACCTGGCACGGGACTCCGCTGAAGCGGATCCACCACGACGTCCTCTGGTCGCCTCCTGGCTTGCTGGAGCGGTTCGACCGAGACATCGCGCGCTGGGACGTGCTCGTGTCTCCGAACGCTGCCAGCACGCCGCGACTGCGTCAGGCGTTCCGGTTCGACAAGAAGATCATCGAGACCGGCTATCCCCGAAACGACGTGCTGAGCGACCCCGACCGCGACACGCTGCGAGCCTCAGTTCGCCGAGAGCTCGGCTTGGCCGACGACATGACCGCGGTGCTGTACGCCCCCACGTGGCGTGACGACGAGTACTTCACGGACGGCGCGGCGCCGGTCACCTCGGCTTTGGACGTGCCCTTGCTGACTGAGCGGCTCCCGACCGACCACCACCTGCTGGTGCGCTCCCACCAGCTGATGACCGGGCGACTCCGAGCGGTGGAAGCCGATCGCGTCGTGGACGTCTCCTACTACCCAGACGTCCACGACCTCTACCTGGCCGCCGACGTACTCGTGACTGACTACTCGTCGGTGATGTTCGACTTCGCGGTGACCGGCAAGCCCATCGTGTTCCATGCCTACGACCTCGAGCGGTACGCGACCTCGCTCCGCGGCTTCTACGTGGATCTGGTGAGCACGGCGCCAGGGCCGATCACCCGGACGAATGCCGAACTAGCCGAGGTCCTGCCTCGGATCGGCCGCTTGCAGCCTGCGTACGCGGACCGGTACCGGCAGTTCCAGGCGACGTACTGTCACCTCGAGGACGGCCACGCCACCGACAGGGTCCTGTCCGAGCTGGGGCTGTAGCTGCGTGGGGTGAGCAGAAGCCGATCGCTCCCGTAACCCGCGGTGTGTAGTCTCGCGGCGGTTGTCTCGGTCATCCGTCGCTTCACCAGCGACTCTCCGTTCTTGTGGGGTCACAGGCATGATTCGTAGAGCATGTGTCGCGCTCATCGCTTCGGTGTTGCTTCTGCCGCTCTTCAGTGGCACGGCTGCAGCGTACGAGCCCCGGGGCGGCCCGGTCTTCAACCAGCCGGTGCCCAACGGCGACCGCGACACGTTCAACATCGCCAACCACGTGACCCGAGCGATCCGGGGCGTGCCGGGCAAGTCAAGGCGGGTCCCGCACCCGCAGATCAAGATCGCGACCTACTCGCATGACCTGAAGGGCACCACTGACGCCTTGATCGCCGCACACAGGCGAGGCGTGTCCGTGCAGATCGTCATCAACGACAACTGGACCTCCTACCAGACCAAGCGCCTGATCCAGCGGCTCGGCAAGAACCGCAACGCCCGAAGCTTCGTGCATGTGTGCAAGGGCGCCTGCCGTGGAGTGGGTCCCCGAACCAACCAGCACGCCAAGATGTACCTGTTCAGCCGCACCGGCAGGGCTCGCAGCGTGGTGATGACCGGCTCAGCGAACACGACCGGCTTCGCGGCCAAGGTGCACTGGAACGACCTCTTCACGGCCAAGCGGGTGCCGAACCTCTACAAGGTCTACGTCAAGGTCTTCAACCAGATGAGGAAGGACGACGGCGACCCGAACGGCTACCTGCCCTACCGCGCCGACGGGTACGACGGCTACTTCTTCCCCCGGTACGGCTTCACCAGGGCAAAGGACCCGGTGGTGGACCGGCTCAACGCGATCCGCTGCGACGCCGGCCGAGGCGGCGTCGACGGTCGCAGCACAATCCGGGTCAACATGTACGCCTGGAGCGGCGACCGCGGCCTGTGGATCGCCAAGAAGATGGCCGAGCTCAAGCGGCGCGGCTGCAACGTGCGCGCCATCGTGAGCAACCAGGGCACTCACGTGCTGGGTGAGCTACGGCGCGCCGGCATCCCCGTCCGCAGCGCCAGCCTCGACCTCGACGGTAACCCGTACAACGGCTGGGAGAACAAGGGCCACGAGGTCTTCACGCATGAGAAGTGGATGACGCTCAACGGTCGCTACAAGGGCACGCTCGGCAAGCACGTGTGGACCGGCTCGGACAACTGGTCGGATCTGTCCAACAACAACGACGAAGCCACCATCCACGTCCGTGGCCCCAACACCCACCGCCGGTACGTGAAGAACTTCGACATGATCTGGTCTCGCTGGTCCAGGGCTCTCTGACTTGTTGGCTCAGCTGGTCCGCGCGACCCGCTCCGCCAGCTCGCACCACCACGCCGAGCGAGTGGGTCGACCGTCATAGCTCTTTCGCTGGTTGGCGCTGCTCGAGCTGGGCAACACGAACACGGAAGCCTTCCCGACAGTCCACTCCTGCAGACCGAGCGCCGGAGTCGGCTGTGCGAACACTCTGGCCGCCTCGCTTCCGGCTGCCTTGCCGGTGAAGGCCACCCAGGCGGGCGAATAGGGCTCCAGGCGCGACTCGAGCTCCGGCCGGCCCGAGCTGTCCAACCCTCGTGAGTCGCTGCCGGCCACGCCTTTCACCACGTCGGTGATGCCTAGGCCGTACTCGGGGAGCAGGTCGTCGTCGGACGGGCTGAGCAGCTCGGAGGTGAAGCCCGCTTCGTGCAGCAGATTCCAGAACCGGTCTCCGCGTCCTGAGTAGTGGTGGCCGCGCAGCGCAGCGCACTCACCCACCGCGATGCCGCAGAAGACGACGGACACACCGGGCGCAAGGATGTCCGGCAGCAAGAGCATGCATCCCCCGTTCCGGGTCAGAGGTCGACGACCACCACGGTGATGTTGTCAGAGCCACCGGCCGCCAGAGCCGCCTCGACCAGCTGGTCACAGGCTTGCTGGGGCGAGCCGGTGCCGAGCAAGCCTCCGATCACGTCGTCCGGCACCTCACTGTTGAGACCGTCCGAGCAGAGCAGCAGACGACCGTCAGGCGCCGGGACATGGTGGACGGTTGGTGCCCAGTCACCCAGGCCGAGGGCGCGGGTGAGGTGGTACTGGCCGGGGTGAGTGCGTGCCTGCTCAGCGGTCAGGGCGCCTCGGGCGAAGAGCTCCTCCGCCACGTTGTCATCACGAGTGACCTGGGAGAAGCGGCCCCCGGACAGCAGGTAGGCCCGGCTGTCGCCCACGTTGGCGACATGCAGCCCACTGGTCGCTGACCAGGTTGCGGCGACCATCGTGGTAGCCATGTCAGCCAGTGCAGGCTGCTCAGCGGCGGAGGCGCCGATCGCGTCCGAAGCTGCCTGGTACGCCGCCTGGAGGGCGGCCACCGGGTCGTCGCCCGGCTGCGCCAGCACCCGAAGGGCGGCCTGTACGGCGAGCTGGCTGGCGACCTCACCGCCGGCGTGACCACCGAGACCGTCGGCGACCACCCAGGCGTGATCGGTCGAGCCGTACGCGTCCTCGTTGCCGGCCCGCACCCGACCGACTGATGTCGCGGCGGCGCTGTGTAGTCCGCTGGTCGTCATGGCACCACTCTGGCGCACCGCGACCGTTCGCGGCACGCACGGGGAGGGAATTCGTGCGGAGCGTCGTCTCAGGCTTGCCGGTCGACGTGCGCAGCGGGCAGGTTGCTCGTCCCGGTGACCTCGTCCTCGTGTCGCGCAACGATGCGCTCGGCCAGGATCCGGAGCTTGACGTTAAGACGCTGCGAGGCCAACGACAGCATCTGGAACGCCCGGCCGCGGTCGACCTGGGACTGCTCCATCAACATCCCCAACGCGAGACCGATCGTGCGGTTGCTGTCCAGTGCCTGCTCGAGCTGCGCGACATGGTCGTCGCCCAGCGCGGCCGACATGGCGACGGCCGCGTGCGCCGCCAAGACCGTGGCGACCGCCTGAGCCCGCTCATCGAAGGCGTTGACCGACTCGTCGTAGAAGTTCATCGCCCCGAGCGTGCCCTCGTCGACGAACAACCGAAGCGACAGCATGCTCCGGGTCCCGGTCTCCTCGATGGTCCGCTTTGCGAACGTCGGCCATCGCGCCTCCTTGGACAGGTCGACCGCCAGGTACCTCTCGGACTCACGGACGGCATCGACACAGGGCCCCTCCCCTGTCTCGAACTGGATCATGTCCACGGTGATCGGTACGTCGTCGCTGGCTGCCGGAGAGCTGAAGCGGCCGCCCTGGTCGACGATCGTCATGCCGCAGTGACCGAATCCCAGGGTGCTCACCGCCAGGTCGGAGATGACTTGCCAGGTCTCCTCGGCGGAGTCGGCCCGCTGCATCTGCCGCGCGATGTCGGCGAAGGTCTCCGCCAGCTGCAACTCGTCCTGCTGAGCCGCGTCGTCCATAGCTACTCCTCCCTGCCCGTGCCCTTGTGTCGTTGCCTCGACAGTACGTCGCGGCCGCGGGGACGATCGACACATCGGGCACGAGATCGATGACCGTTCTCCGAAGAGTCGACGCCCCCCGCTGGTGCCCGCTCAGGCACCCGAGCCGCTCGAAAGGCCGTCAAGGCACCAGTCGATGCACCCCATGCGGCTCCTGGCGGTCATCCGCCGCCCCGGAGAGTGGGGCGCTCAACCGACTGGAGCGAACGCGTCGGCCGCCGCCTCGAACACAGGCAGCCCAGTGCTGTCCCACTCCTCCTCGGGGGCGGAGACGTAGATGGCGAAGCCACGCGGGTCGGTGATGATGCCCCGGTTGAGCACGTGGATGGTGCCGTTGCTGCCCTGCCAGGTGAACTCCCAGTCGGCCGCCTCGTACTCACCGAACTCGACCGGCTCGATCCGGATCCGTTCGTAGCCGGGCAGCTTGGCCTCCGTGGCAGGTTCGTTGTCGTACCACGCCTGGGCGGCGTCGGGTCCTGCCTGGGCGGCTTGCTCCACCCGAAGGAAGGCGCTGCCGTCCGGCGAGATGAAGTCGACCTGCGCCCCCTCTACTCGGCGCTCCCAGCCCTTCGGGACAGCGACCGTGAAGTCGAGATCGTCCTCGTGCAGCTTGAACCCATCCGGAACATCGTCGGACTCGGTGTCGTCGGTCCCTTCGGTCTCTGGCTCGTCCGTCTTCTCGGTCTCCTCGGTCTCCTCGGTCTCTTCCGTCTTCGGCGGCTCGGTCTTCGTCGCCTCACTCCCTGCGGGGTTCTCCTCGGTCGGCTGGCTAGCCGACTTCGACGCACGCCGCTCCGCACGGGTGTCCGCAGTGTTGGCGACGGTGCCGGTGTCGTCGGTCCCGTCGTCGGAGCCGAGGAGCCACGCGACCAGCCCACCGAGCAGGAGCGCCAGCACTGCCAGCGCCCCCACCAGCGGCAACCAGCGAGACCGTGGCTCGCCAACGCCCGCCTGCTCTTGGCGCTCGTAGCCGGAGCCGGCGGCCGCGGGCGCTGCGCGGGTCGCAGGCTCGGGGTCGAGGTCGGGGTCGGCATCGGTGACCCAGACGTACGGCGGAGCGGCCGAGGCCATGACCGGAGCCTGTGCAGGCATTGCGGTGGTCGCCCCGCCCGGTTCCTCGGTCGCCCGCTGGAGCAGCCGGCGGGCCCGGGCACTGTCGAGGCGGCGGCTCGGGTCCTTCTCGAGCAGCCCCAGCAACACCTCGCGCAACGCACCACCGACGTTGGGGGTGTGCACGTCCTCGGTGAGGATCGCTGTGATGGTCCCCATGGTGGTCGGCGCCCGGAAGGGCGGCGAAGCCTCGGTCGCGGCGTACAACGTGGCACCGAGCGACCACAGGTCGGCCTTGGGTCCGACTGACTCACCGCGGAGTCGCTCCGGCGACATGTAGGTCGGTGAGCCCACCAACAGACCGGTCGAGGTGAGGGTCGCGTCGCTCTCGGTCGTGGCGATGCCGAAGTCGGTGAGCACCACCCGCCCGTCATCAGCCAGCAGCACGTTGCTCGGCTTGATGTCGCGGTGGACGATGCCCTCGCGGTGCGCCAGGTCCAACGCAGCCAGCAGGTCGAGCCCGATGGCGGCGACCCGCTGAGGGGCCAGCGGCCCGGACGCGTCCAGCTCCTGGTCGAGACTGCGGGAGGGGACGAGCTCCATCACGATGTAGGGCTGGCCGTCGTGCAGGACGACGTCGTAGACGGTGATGACCCGGGGGTCGTTGAGGCGGGCGGTCAACCTGGCCTCCCGCATCATGCGCTCGTGCAGCACGTCGCGGTCACGGTCGGGTAGGCCGGGTGGGATGCGTACTTGCTTGACCGCTACCCGGCGACCGAGCAACTCGTCGCGCCCGGTCCACACGGTGCCCATGCCGCCTTCGCCGAGCACCGACTCCAGCCGGTACCGGCCGGCAACGAGCACAGAGTCAGCGGGCATGAGGCCAGTTGTACCCGTCCGCGACGGTCACGACACAGTGCCGGACACTATGACGCTGTCGTGCCTACTCCTCTGTTAGGACAGACTCTGATGTCCTCGACTGCTACAGCACGGCTCGGTAACGCCCTGGCCAGGGCCGTCGGGGCGGCGCTACGTCTGGCCTTCGCCGCGCTGAGCCGGGTGCGACCGTCGGCCAAGCCGCTGCACCCCCGGGGAACCGTCTTGGCGGGGGTGATCAGCCGCCATGGCCTGGACGTCCCGGTGGACGTGCCGTGGATCGACCACCCGGGATGCGATGAGGTCCTCGTACGCATGTCCCGCTCCATCGGGCTCCCATCGCCCCTGCCCGACGTGTACGGCATGGCGATCCGGGTGCCATGCGGGCCGCAACGCCGCGGTGACCTCCTGCTCAGCACCACTGGCACTTCAAGGCTGACCCGCTACCTGTTGCTGCCCGCCCGTCGTCCTGGTCAGCGGACCTACGGATCTTTGCTGCCGTATCGCACCCCGAGTGGTCCGCTGCTCATCGCGGTCGCACCTCGAGCCGAGCACGGGCGCGACTTCGACCTGCTCTGCGCCCGGCCGACCGGCCCCTTCCGCCGCTTCGGCCGGCTCCGGCTGCAGGACTCGGCCGGCTCGGAGGAGGAACCATCGGTGTCGTTCGACCCCGTGCTCAACACTGTGCCCGACCTGCTTCCGTACGCATGGGCAGCCCGGTTGCGCCAAGGCGCTTACGCGGCTGCGCGGAGATCACGCGGAGCTGGCGACCCCTGACGAGGGCAGGAAGGCAGCCGTCAGGTCCGGGTGCCATCCTGGGAGTGAGCACCCCAAACACTCGAGGAGCACGCTAATGACCGACGTAGCCAGCCAGCCCTCCGACCCGGGCGACGACCGTGCCGTGCTGACCACGCGGCAAGGACATCCCGTCTATGACAACCAGAACCAGCGCACCGTCGGCGCCCGTGGTCCCGCCACGCTGGAGAACTACCACTTCCTCGAGAAGATCAGCCACTTCGACCGCGAGCGCATCCCCGAGCGGGTGGTCCATGCCCGCGGCGTCACCGCCTTCGGGTACTTCGAGGCCGACGGGACCGTGGGTGACGAGCCGATCGAGCGCTACACCCGGGCCAAGCTCTTCTCCGAGCCGGGCAAGCGAACGGAGCTGGCGATCCGCTTCTCCACCGTCGCCGGCGGCCGCGACTCATCCGAGGCGGCGCGCGATCCGCGTGGCTTCGCCGTGAAGATGTATACCGAGGACGGCAACTGGGACCTCGTCGGCAACAACCTCGGCGTCTTCTTCATCCGTGACGCCGTCAAGTTCCCCGACTTCATCCACTCGCAGAAGCCGGATCCCGTCACCTTCGACCGCCAGGTCGCCAATCGGGTCTTCGACTTCATCAGCCAGACACCCGAGTCGATGCACATGGTGACGCTGGTCTTCGGCCCGCGTGGCCTGCCCGCCAGCTACCGCACCATGCAGGGCTTCGGAGTCAACACCTACAAGTGGGTCAACGCCGACGGTGACACCAAGCTGATCAAGTACCACTGGCTGCCCAAGCAGGGCGTCAAGTCCTGGACCGCCGCCGACGCGGCAGCCGTGCAGGCCACCGAGCTGGGCGCCCACACCAAGGACCTCGCCGAGTCGATCGCCGCCGGCGACTACCCCTCGTGGGAGCTGCACGTGCAGATGATGGACGACTCGGACCACCCTGAGCTGGACTTCGACCCACTGGACGACACCAAGGTCTGGCCGGAGAACGACTTCCCGCTGCGCAAGGTCGGCACGATGACGCTCAACCGCATGCCGGACAACTTCTTCACCGAGAGCGAGCAGATCGCCTTCGGCACCGGGGTGCTCGTGGACGGCCTCGACTTCTCCGACGACAAGATGCTGGTCGGACGAACGTTCTCCTACTCCGACACGCAGCGTTACCGGGTTGGTCCGAACTACCTGCAGCTGCCGGTCAACTCGCCCAAGGGCGCCAAGGTCGCCACCAACCAGCGGGACGGGCAGATGGCGTACGGCGTTGACCTCGGCCCGGGGCAGAACCCCCACGTCAACTACGAGCCGTCCACCATCGGTGGCCTGCGTGAGGGCACCTATCCCACCCACGACGAGCAGGGCCCCGAAATCGTCGGGCGGGTCACCCGCAAGCGCATCCCCCGGACCGACGACTACACCCAGGCCGGGCAGCGCTACCTGCTGTCGGAGCAGTGGGAGAGGGACGATCTGGTCGCCAACCTGATTGACGCGCTGTCGCAGTGCGACCGGCACATCGCCGAGCGCATGGTGTGGCACCTGCTGATGTGCGAGGACGAGCTCGGTCTGCGAGTCGGCGAGGGTCTGGGCATCAGCCCCGATGACGTGCGCGGGCTGGAGCCGTTGGCCACCCAGACGTTGACCGAGGCGGAGCTGCAGCGCGCTGCCAACCTGGGCAAGAACGGTCCCCGCGACGTCTCCGGCCTGACGATGACCCACTGTGTGCCCAACGAGCACGTGGTCGTCGCCGGCTGACAGCGGCAGCGGCTGAGCGAGGGGCTTCGGGTGCTGAGCACCCGAAGCCCCGGCTCTTTCGCTACGGCTTCAGACCGGCAGCAGCAGCCCCTGCTCGCGTACCACCGCCACGCTCAGCGTCTTGTAGCCGACATCGTCGAACAGCACGGTCAGCACGTCGCCGTCGTCGTCGAGCACCGTCCCGGCGCCGAACTCCTCATGACGCACGGCGGCATGAGCGCCGAACGCCGCTGAGCCGCTGATGCCACGGCCCTGCTCGTACGCTGAGCCGCGGGCGCACGTGTCGCAGGAGCCACACGGCTCGTCGAGGTCCTCGCCGAAGTAGGCCAGCAGCACCTGCCGGCGACACTCCAGAGTCTCCGCGTAGCCGCGGATCATCTCGACCCGCGAGCGCTGCAGGTCGCGGTGCGCCTCGGCCCGGCGTACGACAGCGGCAGCCGGCCCGTCAGCGTCGATGTCCACCTCCGCGAGGAGGTTGAGCACCCTTCCGACCACTCGGACGCCCACCCCGGTCTGCTCGGCGAGCGCTGCGCGGTCGATCTCGTCCGGGCCGCTGCCACCTACTGCCGAAATGACCTTCTGGACGTCCGCGCGACGAGGCACGCCACCGCTGAAGAAGCGTGCCAGGGACAGGTCCTCCGGCCGGTAGAACATGACGGCCTTCGCCGGCTGCCCGTCGCGACCGGCCCGGCCTACCTCCTGGTAGTAGCTGTCCAGCGAGTCGGGCACGTGAACATGCAGGACGTAGCGGATGTCCGGCTTGTCCACACCCATGCCGAACGCAGAGGTGGCGACCATCAGGTCGAGCCGATCCTCCAGGAAGTCGGCGTGTGCGGCGTCGCGGCGCTTTCGGCCCAGCCCGGCGTGGTAGACGGCCGTACGCAGGCCGAGCTCGGTGAGGTCGCGGGTGTAGTCCTCGGCTGCGCGACGGGTACGCACGTACACCAGACCAGGACCTCCCAGCGCGTCGTCAGCGGTCCCATCCGCGGGCTCGTCGCGGCGCCCGTGCATCTCCGCCACCCGGGCCAGCACGGCGGCGCGTTGGTCCCGCTCCTCCAGACACCGGCGCACCTCGAGGCCGATGTTGGGCCGTGCCTGGCCGCGGGCCACGGTGATCGCGTCTCGCATCCGGAGCCGCTCGATGACGTCCTGGCGTACCGGCGGTGACGCGGTGGCGGTGAGGGCGATGACCCTGGTCGGGCGCAACGGCTCGATCAGCTCGCCCAGCCGCAGGTAGTCGGGGCGGAAGTCGTGCCCCCACGCCGACACGCAGTGCGCCTCGTCCACCGCGACCAAGGTCGGGCGCATGGCCACCACCTGCTCCTGTACCTGCGGGCGTGCCAGCTGCTCGGGGGCGAGGAACAGGAACTCGACCTGCCCGGACCCGACGGCCTCGAGCGCCTCGTCCTGCTGCGTCGAGGTCTCAGCCGAGCTGACCCGCACCGCACGGGTGCGCTCGCCCGACTCGGCCAGGTTGTCGATCTGGTCGCGCTGCAGCGCCAACAACGGGGAGATCACCACCGTCGGGCCGTCGAGCAGCACCGCAGGCAGCTGGTACGCCAACGACTTGCCGCCACCGGTGGGCAGCACCAGCAGTACGTCGTGCCCCTCCAGCAGGGCAGCGACCGCCTCCTGCTGGCCGTCGCGCAGCGACTCGTGCCCGAAGACCTCGCGGGCTACCTGGTGGACGC
Source organism: Nocardioidaceae bacterium (assembly GCA_035645475.1). GTDB lineage: Bacteria > Actinomycetota > Actinomycetes > Propionibacteriales > Nocardioidaceae > DASQMN01. The sequence continues at coordinate 8,888 of DASQMN010000088.1, read as the reverse complement.
GTGCAGCAGTGGACTCCCCCGATGACATGTCGCAATTGTCGACAACCAGCGGCGCTCCCGCATCACGAGTCGAGCGGCTCCAGCACGATGACCGGGATCTGGCGATCGGTACTGACCTGGTAGTCGGCGTAGTCAGGGAACGCGGCGACGGCTCGGTCCCACCACTCGGTCTTCTCGGCACCCGTGACCTCGCGGGCGACCATGTCTCGGCGCACCGCGCCGTCCTGCAGCTCGACGTGCGGGTCGGCGACCACGTTGTGGTACCAGACGGGGTGCTGGGGCGCACCCGCCGCCGATGCCACCACGGCGTAGCGGCCGTCGTGCTCGACGCGCATGAGGGGGGTCTTGCGAACCTTGCCGGATCTGGCACCACGGGTGGTCAGGATGACGACCGGCAGGCCGCGCATCGTCGTGCCCTCAGTGCCTCCGGAGCTCTCGTAGGCCGCGACCTGGTCGCGCACCCACTGCGAGGGACTCGGCTCGTACTCACCGACGATCGGCATGACGGCCATCCAACACCGTGTCGATCACGTCGCTGCACCGTGGCGGTCGACCGTCCCGTCGCGTCGCGGCAACCGGTGCAGGACGACGTCGACCAGCACGCCATCGGTCACCTGCGCCGTCATGTACGTGCACCATGGCTGGCGGCGCCGGTCGGTCGGCGACCCCGGGTTGAGGAGCCGCAAGCCCGTGGCAGCCGTGGTGTCCCAGGGGATGTGACTGTGACCGAAGACCAGCACGTCCGTATCGGGGTAGGCACGCGCGCACCGTTCGTCCCGGCCACGCGCCGCACCTGTCTCGTGGACGACGGCGAACCGAAGTCCTCCCAACGTCAGTCGAGCCACCTCAGGGAGGCGCTGCCGCAGCTCGTGACCGTCGTTGTTGCCGTAGACCCCCACGAGCCGGGCCGCCCGCTGTTCGAGGTCGTCCAGCAGTCGTGGTTCCACCCAGTCGCCGGCGTGGATGACCACGTCCGCCGCCTCGACCGCAGACCATAGGGAAGCCGGCAGACCCCGGGCACGCTTGGGCACATGTGTGTCGGCGACCAGGAGCAGGCGGATGCCGTCACTCACCCGTCGGCCTCCTGATCCCGTGCTCGTGGCATGACCCGCGGCTCATTGTCCGGCTGAGGACTTGACGAGCGTCTCCTCGTCGTCCTGGCGCGAGGAGCCCCGAGTCGCGTACAGGCTCGTCGCCGTGACGATCGACAGGACCACGACGATGACTCCCAACGAGAACAGCGTCGGTACCTCGGGCACGCCGGGCCACTCGCCGTGCGCCCAGTGCAGCACCAGCTTGACACCGATGAATGCCAGGATCACCGCCAAGCCGTACGCCAGGTGCACGAGCCGTGAGAGCAGCCCTTCCAGGACGAAGTACAGCGCCCGCAGTCCCAGCAGCGCGAAGGCGTTGGTGGCGAAGACCAGGTACGGGTCGTCGGTGATCCCGTACACAGCGGGGACCGAGTCGACGGCGAAGACGATGTCGGTAGCGAAGACGGCCACGGTGACGAGCGCGAAGGGTGTCAAGGTCCGTACCCCCGACAGCCGGACGGTGAGCCGGGGACCGTGCCATTCGTCCGTGACGGGCATGACCCGGCGCAGAAGGCGTACCGACCGCATCGACTCGATGTCGACGTGCTCGTCCTCGCCCTTGAGGTGGTCGCGAACGATCTTCACCGCGGTCAGCAGGAGGATGACGCCGAAGATCAGGAAGGTGAAGTCCAGAGCCTTCAGCGCCGCAGCTCCGAGCGCGATGAACACGGCGCGCAGCACCAGTGCCCCGATGATCCCGTACAGCAGCACTCGTTGACGCAGCTCCTCTGGAACGGCGAAGGCTGTCAACAGCAGCATGAAGACGAAGAGGTTGTCCACGGACAGCGACTTCTCGACGAGGTAGCCGGTGAGGTACTCCACTCCCTGCTGCGAGGAGTAGGTGGCCCACACCCACGCGCCGAAGGTGAGCGGCAGCGCGACGTAGAAGATCGACCAGCCCGTGGCCTCTCGCATCGAGACGGCGTGCGGCTTGCGTGTCACCAGGAAGTCGAGCGCAAGGAGCGCGATCACACCGCCGACGGTGACCGCCCACAGAGTCGGCGTCCCGATGGAGGCACCGGAGTCAGACCCCGCGGCGGCAGCGTGCGTCAATGAGCTGAGAGGAGACATGGAGGTTCCGTCCAGAAGCGCTTGAGGTCTCCTTCGCCCGCTGCGCGGACTCACTGGTCGAGGCGTCGTGGGACGTCCGTACTGACCGACCGTGAAGGTGAAGTACTCCCCTCAGGGAGCAACCTTACGGGAGCATGCTGCCTCGCGCAGCCTCTCGGTCACTCCGGACGACTCGGCTTCCCCACGTCGGTGAGGCACACTGGCCGTATGGAACTACTGTTCGTCCTCATCATCGTGGCCGGTGTGTTCCTGATCATGCGGAACACCCAGCGCCAGTCCCTGACGTCCGCCGCCGGACGCCGCAGCATCAACAGCACGGCGGACGCCGAGCAGATGGAGGCGCTGCGGCGCACCCTCGACGAGGACATCACCGTGCTGGGCGAGGAGCTGCAGCGCCTCGACATCGACGTCGCGGGCGTCGCGCTGGACGAGGGCGCTCGGTCCGACTACCAGCGCGCTCTGGACGCGTACGAGGCGGCCAAGGACTCGGCGGAGCGCCTCCGCGTGCCCGAGGACTCGCGCCACGTCGTGGAGATCCTGGACGACGGCCGCTACGCCATCGCCTGCGTACGAGCGCGCGTCGCCGGGCAGCCACTCCCCACCCGACGCCCCGCCTGCTTCTTCGACCCGCGGCACGGACAGTCCGTCACCGACGTGACCTGGGCCCCACCGGGCGGCACCCCCCGCGACGTGCCGGCGTGCGCGCTCGACGCCGAGCGGGTGCGCGCCGGCGCCGACCCCGCGACGCGGCAGGTGATGGTGGGACCCCAGCGGATGCCCTACTACTCGGCGGGGCCTGCGTTCGCGCCGATGGCGATGGGCTACTTCGGCAGCTTCGGGCTGATGCAGGGGCTGTTCATGGGCACCATGATGGGTTCGATGTTCGGCGGCTTCGGGGGCGGCTTCGATGGGGGGGCGGAAGCTGGTGGCTTCGACTCCGGTGACGGCGGCGGCTTCGACGGCGGCGGCGACTGGGGCGGCGGCTCGGCTGAGGCCGGCGGTGGCTTCGACTTCGGCGGGTTCGACTTCTGAGCTGATCCGGTCAGCTGAACCGGTGAGCTGAACCGTCAGCGCCGAGGCAGCCGCGCTGCCACTGCACGACGCCAACGGGGTGAACGAGACGCAGCCTCGGGCGCTGATGGCCGGTCGTCGGAGTCCTCGACGCCTCGCTGGTCGGGGCGGTCAGCGTCGGCCACCCGCTCGCGTGGCGCCACGTCCAGTCGCTCCGGATCGTCGTCGTCCCCGGCGCGAGCGGCATGCTGCAGGGTCAGCACCCTGGCCAGCGCCTCGACCGCAGCCGCAGCCACCTCGCTGTCCCCCACGGGCACCGGCGACGGCGCATCGGGAGCCGCAGGAGGCGGCATCAGGTCGGCCAGGTCACCCACGACGTCGTAGCCGCGGGCCTGGAGCTGCGCAACGATGCCGGCGGAGACGTCGCGGCACCACGGCAACAGCGCGGCCGGCAGGCGCAGTGGACGACCGTCCTGCGCGGTCAGCACTCGTCGCACCAGCGTCTTCACCACCGGCCGGTACTCCTCGCGCACCGAGCTGAGGCGTTCGCCGAGAGCCGCGTTGACGCGGCGCAACAGCTCCGCCTGCTCGGCACCCAACGACGGGTTGACTCCCCCACCGGTCGCCAGGGCCGTCGGCGGCACACCCATGACGGTCCAGAAGCGCTCGGCCAGCAGGTCGGGAGGCGACCCGGACGGTGGCACCGTCACCACGTGCACATGCGCCGGCGGCAGCCTGCTCCCCCACCTCTCCGCCACGTCGGCGATGTCCTGACGGGCCCAGAAGAGCGCCGCATCGGGTCCCCGCCGCTCGACGACGGCGTCGACGTACTCCTCGTACGGCACCTCCAGCCGGCTCTTGACGCACTGCTGCCACTCCGAGGGGATCTGCCGGGCCAGGTCCCGTGCGGTGATCACGACATGCACCTCGACGTCGTCCAGCAGGCCCAGCAGCCGCGAGATCGGCTCGGGACCGGCAGCGGCGAGGTCCTCGTGCGTGACCAGCGCCCGGTCGAGGTCCGTCGCCGCGAGGTTGCGTTGCAGGCGCCGGTGCAGAGCAGCCGACTCCTTCGCCGGCAGCGTGTCGTCGCCGAGCGCCCCGATCGACTGCAGCAGGCGCAAGTGCGCGGGACGACCACTCAGCGGCAGCCCCAACCCCTGTTCGCGAACCGAGTCGGGCGCGGTGTAGACCACTCGCTGAAGAAACGACGTACCGGTCTTGCGCGTGCCTACGTGGAGGTACAGCCGGCGTGGTGGGCTCACGCCGCTGATTGTGGCCCAGCACCGACCCTGAACCAACGCAGGGCGCGCGACCGGCATCATGCGCAACCAGTCGAGGAAGGGCCGAGCACGTGAATGATCAGCGCGACGATGTGGCCCCCATCTATCTGCACATCGGGCCGATGAAGACCGGCACGAGCTTTCTGCAGCAGACGCTCAGCGACAACCAGGCGGTGCTGCGTACGCACGGAGTGCTGGTGCCCGGCCGCAGCCCCCGAGCCGATCACGTGCGAGCCGTGCGCGATGTGACCGGTCTGGACGGCCAGGAGGGCCGCGGCAGCTTCACCGGCGCCTGGGAGTCCCTGCGGGAGGAGATGTTCGCCTTCGACGGCCACGCGAGCGTGGTGTCGCAGGAGTTCATGAGCTTCGCTCGCCGACCACGTGCTCGGGCGATCGTGCAGTCGCTGGCACCGGCGACGGTGCACGTGGTGCTGACCGTCCGCGACGCAGCGCGAGTTGTGCCGGCTTCCTGGGCCACATCGACCCGCAATCGCAACACCGCCTCATGGCCCGACCATCTGGCGGCGGTGAGTGGCTCGGGCGGCGCTGCTCGGCGACGAGCACTGCGCGCCCTGGACGTTCCGCGGATGCTTGAGTCGTGGGGTGACCAAGTGCCTCCCGAACAGCTGCACGTGGTCACCGTGCCGCCGCCCGGAGCCCCTGACGACCTGCTGTGGGATCGGTTCGCCACCGTCGTCGGCGCGACGGCAGCGCCCGTCGACCTCACCGGCGCCACCCGCCGGGAGTCCTACGGCTACACCTCGGCCGATCTCATGCGGCGGGTCAACGAGCATCTGCAGGATCTCCCACGGCCGGTCTACCACCGCTCGAAGAGGTGGCTGCTCGACGAGGTGCTGGACAAGCGCTCTGGCGAGCCGAAGGTGCCTGTCAGCAGTGCACTGCTGGAGCTGGCCGCGGAATGGAACGCTCGGACCGTGGCGGCGGTGAAGGAGTCGCGCGCACGTGTGGTGGGTGATCTCGCCGACCTCGACGTCTCCGCGCAGGCAGATGTGGACGTCGCCGACGTGCCGGCACAGGACGAGACGCTCGCCGTCGCAGCGGAGGTCACGTCCAGGCTGCGCGAGCGGATCCGAGCCGAGTACGGGCACGCCGCTGTCGAGCAGAAGCCCCCGACGGGGAGCGACCCTGTCGCGGACGCCGCGGCCGAGATAGCGGCACTGATGCAGCAGGCGGATGGTCTGCGTACGGGCGGGGCAGGCCGGTGAGGTCAGTGTCGCTGCATTGATGCCTGCCGACGCTGCAGCAGCTGTTCGAACAGGTCCTCCCAGCGGGAGGCGATGGCTTCCACTTCGTACCGGTGCGCATCGGTGTGCGACGCCTTGCCCATCTGCGTCCGCAGCTCGTCGTCCTCGATGACCGTGAGCAGCGCCTCGCCGAGCGCGTCGGTGTCCTCAGGTGCGACCAGCAACCCGTTGCTTCCGGAGTTGACGATCTCACCCGGGCCGCGTGGGCAGTCAAAGCTCACCAGCGGGAGGCCGCGGCTCATCGCCTCGATCAGCACCATGCCGAAGCCCTCGTAGCGAGAGCTCAAGGCGTACACCGACGCCGTGGCGAGCACCGAGTCGAAGTCCGCGGTGTGACCTTTGAGCTTGACCTGCTCGGCAAGCCCGAGCTGGTCGATCATCCGGCGCAGCGCGGGGCGAAGCGAGCCCGAGCCGTAGATGTGCAGCTGCCAGTCCGGTCGAGCCCGCGCCACCAGGGCATAGGCCTCGATGAGCAGATCGAAGCCCTTCTGCTCGACCAGACGGCCGCCGGAGATGACGATCTTCTCCGTCAGCGGTGAGGCCGGCCGTATCGGCCACGGCAGCGCGTTGGGCATGGCCGTGACCAGCGTGTCCGCATCGCCCAGACGGTCGCGATAGTCGACCGCGTCGGCCTCGGTCAGCAGCGCGAAGCAGTCGAGGTGGCGTGCGCCGGTCAGGATGACGCGCATGAGCTCGGGGTGCTGGAGCCGCTCGTTGATGTTGAGGTGGTCCTGGCCCACGGTGAGCACCCTTCGGGGCGCGAACCGGCCGGTGATCGAGTTCATGCTCGGGCGGGTCGAGATGAGCACCCCCGGCTCGAGCGACCGAAGTGTGCGGACCAGCAGCCAGTCGGTCATGGCCGACATCAGCGGCTCGTTGGAAGGCGGAGCCAGCCGAGTGTCGTAGTGGTCCAGCCGCTGCAGCCAGGAAGGGCCGGACAGTGGAACGCGTCCCACCCCGCGCACCGACTTCCCGCTGCGCGCGTCGATGAGGTAGCGCACCTTCACGCGAGGGTCGAGCGGGTAGGTGGGCTTCTGCTGGCGTCGGTACAAGCTGATGATCTCGACAGGGTGCCGCTGGGCCAGCTCGCTGGCGAGATTGCCGACCGTCCGGGCGATGCCGCCCCTGCCGTCGACGTTGTTCATCAGGAAGTAGATGGGATCGGTGCTCGGTGTCCGCGAAAGGAGGCCACGACGGCGTGCACTCGCCATGAATTCGCAGTCTCCTTTGCCCGAGCGGGTGGCGGCGATGCGAGTGTGGCACAGGGCAGCCGGGATCTCCCCGTGCCCCGCGGCTGCTCAGGTAACGGTCGGGCCATCCTTGCGGGTGCGCTAGCATGGTGGTGCAGCCCGCATCGACGTCTTGCTGCCCGTACCACCCCACGTCGGCCCCCCGGAGTCGCGGACCCAAGTTCCGCGCCGGGTGTGGAGACCCAGGCGCGACTACTGCGCCACCTTCTGACTCAACCGGAGCATCGTCATGGCCTCACCAGGCCTTTCCCCGTCCCTGCCCTCCTTCGCCGAGCTCGGCGTCCCACTACCTTTGGTCGAGATCCTCAGCGGTCTCGGCATCACCGCACCGTTCCCGATCCAGACGGCGACACTGCCCGACTCACTCGCCGGCCGCGACGTACTCGGCCGGGGTCACACCGGCTCAGGCAAGACATACGGCTTCACGATCCCGCTCGTGGCCCGGCTCGCCGCCGCCGACACCCGACGGACATCGCGCCGTCCGCGCGCGCTGGTGCTCGCCCCCACTCGTGAGCTGGCCACCCAGATCGCGGCCAACCTCGAGCCGCTCGCGACCAGCCTCGGTCTGCGCGTCGTCACTGTCTTCGGTGGCGTCAAGCAGGGCAAGCAGGTCGACGCACTGCACCGAGGTGTCGACGTCGTCGTCGCCTGCCCCGGCCGACTGGCCGACCTGATGAACCAAGGTCATGCCGATCTCGGCTCGGTCGAGATCACGGTGCTCGACGAGGCCGACCACATGGCCGATCTGGGGTTCCTGCCGACGGTGCGCCGACTGATGGACGCCACCCCGCGGGACGGCCAGCGCATGCTGTTCTCAGCCACGCTGGACAAGGACGTCGACGTTCTGGTCAAGCGGTTCCTGCACGACCCGGTCACCCACTCGGTCGACTCGGCGAGCTCGCCGGTGGCCACGATGAGCCACCATGTGCTGCACGTGCGTGCCGCCGACCGGCTGCCCGTCCTGCTGGACCTCACGGCGGCGCCGGGGCGCACCCTGGTCTTCACCCGCACCAAGCACGGCGCCAAGCGACTTGCCAAGCAGCTCAACGCCGGGGGCGTTCCTGCGGTGGAGCTGCACGGCAACCTCGCCCAGAACGCGCGGACGCGGAACCTCGCGGCGTTCTCCGACGGCACCGCGCACACCATGGTGGCGACCGACATCGCCGCCCGTGGCATCCACGTCGACGGCATCACCTTGGTCGTGCACTCCGAGCCGCCGGTCGAGCACAAGGCGTACCTGCACCGCTCCGGACGTACGGCGCGCGCCGAGGAGTCCGGCACCGTGGTCACGCTGATGACCGACGAGCAGGTCAGAGACGTGCGCGACCTCACCCGCAAGGCCGGCGTGAGCGCGACGACGACGAAGGCTGCACCCGGTCACGACGTGCTGCGACGGCTGGCCCCCGGTGACCGGGCCTTCATCGACCCAGCGATATCTGGGATCGCCGCCGCGACCGCTTCTGCTGAGAGGTCTCGCGGATCCTCAGCCAGTCGACCGGCGGGGTCTGGCGGCTCGAAGTCCGCACGGTCCCGGTCGGGTGGCTCCGGAGCGCGGTCTGGTGCGGCACGGTCCGGCAGGTCGAACGGCCGTCCGGCCGGTCGGTCGGCCAGCCCGTCCGGCCCGGCGTCGTCCACGCCGCGATCAGGGGGCCGCGGCTCGGGCAAGCGCGCAGGCAGCGGGGCGTCGACGGCCTACTCCACCTCGTCCTCAGGCGGCGCAGCCTCGTTCTCCGCGGGCATGCACAGCCGCTGAACCGTCGGGCCCGGCGCCACGCCGCGGAGACTCAGGGGTAGTACCGGCCCGGGTCCCGGTTCGTACGGGGCCTTCCCACCGCGCCTCGGGTACGAGGGCGCGGCTTGCGCTGCGGCAACTGGCGTCCGATCTCGCCACCGAGCCGCCAACCGTACGGACGTCCG
>DASQMN010000087.1:0-16698 GCA_035645475.1 Nocardioidaceae bacterium | reverse complement strand
CGGGTGCCCGTCGATCGAGACCACGCGGTAGGCGACCGTCCACGAGCCCGCGGACTCGGCTGTGTCCTGCGGCTTGATGCTTTGGGTGACGGTGGTGTCGGTCACGGCCGCGTCGCCGTCCTGCACCTGAGTCCCGTTGGGAGCGGTCACCGCTATCCGAGCAGGCTCGGCGACCTCTTCGCTGAAGGTCAGCGTCACGGTCGAGGGCACCGCAGCCAGCGTGGCCCCGTCGGCTGGGTCGGACTCGATCAGCTCGGCGTGCGCCCAGGCCCGTACCGGAGCCAGCAGGACCAGCAGCAAGCCGGCGAGCGCGGCCAGCACCGGTGCTCGGCGGCGATACCGTCGGACCGTCACGAATGGGGACTGCACGTCTCCATTGTCCCTCGCGGCCGAGCTCGTTGCTTCCACGGCTGACCGAACGGCGGTCACGGAGTGCGGGCGTCCTCCGGCAGGTGCTCCTTGGCGAGGACGACCGACAACAACAGCACGGTGTCCGCGCCGGCGTGGACGCTGTGCCGCTCGTGCGGCACCACCAGGTGCGAGCCCGCTCGAAGCTCCCAGCTCCCCGAGCCGGCTACCAGGCGGGCGGCTCCGGTGAGGATCTGCACGGTCGCGTACCCGGGGTTCTCGTGCTCGGACATCTCGGCCCCGGCCGCGAGCGCGATGACGGTCTGGCGCAGCGGAGCCTTCCCCGCGATCAGCGTGCGGGCCGCGCGGTGCGCGGAGCTGCTGGTGGCTTCGGCGAGCAGCTCGGTCGCGAGCTCATCGAGCTGGGTCAGGTCCTCGGTCATGGCGTCTCCTCAACGGGCCGGTGGTGCCAGCGGCGGTCACATCCTGCCTTCCCGGCGTTCGCCGCTCGCAGTCAGGCTGGTGCTCGCTCGCACACCGGCTCGGTCCGGGGCCGCCGACTTCAAGTGGTACCACTCCAGGCGTCGCGCCCGCCCAGTGGTGCGTGCCACCTCGGGCAATCGCGGTCGCCGTACCGCCGGACTGGCACCACTCGCCGCGGTCGAGGACTGCAGCCACCCGTTCCCGACGGGCCGGTCCGTTGATGGACGGGTACCGCCTGTACGGGGTCACCCAGCCCCACCGCGAAGGTACCGGCCTCGTCGATGCAGCAGCGGCTCGCGGTCAACGGCGGCGGCAGCTGTGATGGCGGTGTCGTCGGGAGCGAGATGAACGTGCTCGATCTCCACCTCCAGGAGCCGCGACCAGCCCACCTCGCGGGTCGATCCGGCCACCACCGACCCTGCCGCCCAGGCGGCGGCATCGGACAGGACCGGCCCCCAGGCGGTCCCCTGCCACCGACCGGTGCGGAAGGCGCCACCAGGGGATGGCGCAAGACCGGCGTGCACGTCGGCGACCCCGCGGTGTGACCACGACAGCAGGGACATCGCAACCCTGCCCGTCTGCTCCACCAGGTCGGCGAAGTCGCTCTCCGGATCGACCAGGCCGAGAAGCCTGCCCGGCTCACCGTCGACGACCGAGAACGACGACACGGTGAGGCCGGCCCACGCCCCCGGCCGCGCAGGGAACGCCGTTCCTGGTTCGGCTCCCTCGGCGGCGGTGGTCCAGACGCTGACCGCGGAAGACAGCTGCCCGCGCAGCCGTCGCAGCGGCCCTCGCTCGCCGGGCGGGGTGGCGAAGGGGTGCTCGGAGTGAATGGTCACCGCGGCATCGTGCCAGCCGGGATCAGAGCCGAGCGCGAAACCTGCGCCCGCGCAGGGCCTCCTCAACCAGGCCGACGCCGCGGCGCAGCCCGATCAGCCGCGCCTGCTCCACCTCCCAGGTGGCCAACGCCTTGTCGATCACCTCGGGCTCGGCGACGTCACGAAGGACCGTCCGGCCCTCGGACAGCCCTCTGCGGGCGGCGGCCTGCATGGCTTCGACATGCAGCACCGTGAAGCGGGCGAGCACCGCCGGGTGCCGGCGCAGACCCGAGTAGCCGCGGAACTCCGGCGGGCACTGGTCGAGCAGCCAGGCGACCGCGGTCTCCTCCCAGTACGGCGCTCCAGGCGGGCGTACGGCCGGCGGCCACCCTGGCGGCGCCACCCCGGGGTCGGGCCCCTCATCCGTTCGGCCAGTCATGCCCAGACATTGGCACGCATGGCCGACAAGCCACCCAAACTGGCGGCATGAGCATCGTGATCGGCTCTCGCTCGACCAGCCCGGCCCGCAACGGGTCAGTCCTGGCCGTGCTCGCCGTCGCGCTGGTGGTGACCCTGGCCCAGGTCGCCGTCATCGACCGGGTGTGGCAAGACTGCCGGGTCTTCGCCCAGATGCACCTGGCACGAGGACAGCTGGCCGCGATCGCACTGCCGGCCCTGCTTTTCGCCAACACGCTGCTCATTGCCCTGCCGGCGGCGGTGTACGGCCCCAAGCCCGGATCCAGACTCGGTCGTGCCACCGTCACGGCGCTGGCCGTGACGGTGCTGCTCCTCGCGGAGACCCTGTTGCTTGCGAGCTACGTGGCCACGCCGAGCCCCCAGACCGCCGGGGTATGTGTGCAGAACACACCGCAGTGGTGGCCCAGCTGGATGCCCAGCTGAGCCCTGCGGTCGCGTGTCAGCCGCGCAGGCTTCGCAACACGTACTGCATGATCCCGCCGTGCCGGTAGTAGCTCGCCTCGCCGGGAGTGTCGATGCGCAGGACCGCGTCGAACTCCACGTTGCCGGCCCGAACGTGCACGGTCGCCGGGATCGCGTCGGCGAGTGCCTCCACTCCGGTGATGTCGAGGCTCTCCTCGCCGGTGAGCCCCAGCGTCTCAGCGCTCTGCCCGTCGGGGTACTGCAGCGGTAGCACTCCCATGCCGATCAGGTTCGAGCGGTGGATGCGCTCGTACGACTCGGCGATGACCGCGCGTACGCCGAGCAGCGCGGTGCCCTTCGCGGCCCAGTCCCGTGACGAGCCGGAGCCGTACTCCTTGCCGGCGAGCACCACGAGCGGGGTGCCCTGGGCGGCATAGGCGACCGACGCCTCGTAAATGGACGTGACCTCTCCGCCGGCGGCGAAGTTGCGCGTCACTCCGCCCTCGGTTCCGGGAGCCAGCTGGTTACGCAGCCGGATGTTGGCGAAGGTGCCACGGATCATCACCTCGTGGTTGCCCCGCCGCGAGCCGTAGGAGTTGAAGTCGCGGTGCTCGACGCCGTGCTCGGCGAGGTAGTGCCCGGCCGGACTGTCCTTCTTGATCGCCCCGGCCGGTGAGATGTGGTCGGTCGTAACCGAGTCACCCAGCTTGGCGAGCGCGCGCGCGCCGGTGATGTCGGTGAGGGCTGCCGGCTCCGCCGGCATGTCGTCGAAGTACGGCGGCTTGCGGACGTACGTCGAGTCGGGATCCCATTCGAAGGTGTCGCCCTCCGGGGTGGGGAGCGACTGCCAGCGGGCGTCACCGGCGAAGACGTCGGCGTAGTCCTTGGTGTACATCTCGGCTGCGATCGCCTCGCCCACCACGCGCTCCACGTCAGCCGATGTGGGCCACAGGTCCCGAAGGAAGACGTCAGCACCCTCGGTGTCCTGCCCGAGCGGCTCGGTGTACAGGTCGACGTCCATGGAGCCGGCCAGCGCGTAGGCGACGACGAGCGGCGGTGAGGCCAAGTAGTTCATCTTGACGTCGGGATTGATCCGGCCCTCGAAGTTGCGGTTGCCGCTGAGCACGGCGACCGCGGCGAGGTCGGCGTCGTTGATCGCCGCCGAGACCTCGGGGATCAGCGGACCGGAGTTGCCGATGCAGGTGGTGCACCCGTAGCCGACGAGGTTGAAGCCCAGCTTGTCCAGGTAGGGGGTCAGCCCCGCCTTGTCGTAGTAGTCCATGACGACCTTGGACCCCGGCGCCAGCGTCGTCTTGACCCAGGGCTTGCGCTGGAGGCCGCGGTCGACAGCGTTCTTGGCCACCAGAGCGGCCGCGATCATCACGCTCGGGTTCGAGGTGTTGGTGCACGAGGTGATGGCTGCCACCGTCACCGCGCCGTGATCGAGCTCGAACTCGCTGCCGTCCGCCAGGCGTACCGGCGTTCGCCGGGACGGCCTTCCGGTGGCGTGGCCAGGGTCGCGGGGTGCACCGTCGCCGTTGCCCCCGTCGACGGCGGGGGGGTCCGAGGCGGGGAAGGAGTCAGCCGATCCCTCGTCGACCGTCGAGGCGACTCCGTGCTCCGGCGCGTGCCCGGCCTCGACGTCGGTCACGTCGTCATCGGTCACGTAGTCGGCCAGCGCCGCCCGGAACGACTCCTTGGCCTCGGTCAGCGACACCCGGTCCTGCGGTCGCTTGGGGCCGGCGATCGACGGCACCACGGTGGAAAGGTCCAGCTCGAGGTACTCCGAGTACCGCGGCTCACGGGTCGGGTCGTGCCACAGCCCCTGCGCCTTGGCGTACGCCTCGACCAGGGCGATCTGCTGCGCGCTGCGGCCGGTCAGCTCCAGATAGGTGGTGGTCTCGGCATCGACGGGGAAGACTGCGATCGTCGAGCCGTACTCCGGGCTCATGTTGCCGATCGTGGCGCGGTTGGCCAGCGGCACGGCACCGACGCCCGGTCCGTAGAACTCCACGAACTTGCCGACCACTCCGTGGCGGCGCAGCATCTCGGTGATCGTCAACACCAGGTCGGTGGCCGTGGCGCCCTCGGGCATCTCACCGGCCAGCTTGAACCCGACGACGCGCGGGATCAGCATGCTCACCGGCTGGCCGAGCATGGCGGCCTCGGCCTCGATGCCGGCGACTCCCCAGCCGACCACACCCAGGCCGTTGACCATCGTGGTGTGGGAGTCGGTGCCGACGCAGGTGTCGGGGTACGCGAGCTGCCCGTCGTCGGTCTCCCGTACGAACACCACGCGCGCGAGGTGCTCGATGTTGACCTGGTGCACGATGCCGGTGCCGGGCGGTACCACCTTGAAGTCGTCGAAGGCGCCCTGTCCCCACCGCAGGAACTGGTAGCGCTCGAAGTTGCGCTCGTACTCGATGTCGACGTTGCGCTCGAAGGCGTCCGCGCGACCGAAGACGTCGGCGATCACCGAGTGGTCGATGACCAGCTCGGCCGGCGCGAGCGGGTTGATCTTGGCCGGGTCGCCGCCCAGCTGTCCCATCGCCTCGCGCATGGTGGCCAGGTCGACCACCGCGGGCACGCCGGTGAAGTCCTGCATGATCACCCGTGCCGGGGTGAACTGGATCTCCTCCGACGGCTCCGCTCCGGCATCCCACCCGGCCAGCGCCCGCACGTCGTCGGCGGTGATGTTCTCACCGTCCTCCGTGCGCAGCAGGTTCTCGAGCAGGATCTTCAAGCTGTACGGCAGGGACCCGACGTCGTAGCCCTCGTCGCGCAAGACGTCCAGGCGGTGGATCACGTACGACGACTCCCCCACCGTCAGGTCGCTGCGTGCCCCGAAGGTGTTCTTGCTGGCCGCGTTCGCCATGGTCTGGTCTCCTGCCGATCGGTCGGGCCGTCGGGTCCCATCCTGCCCATCGGCGGCTGCTGACGGCCACCAGGTCCCTGTCCCGAGGAAGATGTCTTGACATCAAGATACATCACCGGGCTCAATGCATGGCGCGCACCGCCGCAAGCCCACGGCGTGCCTCTCGCGCTCGGTTCTCCCACGTCGTGCCGGCCACCAGGAGCAGCAGTCCGGCGGCCGCCAGCAGCACCCACCTCGGGAGCGCGTCGGCGTACGGCCCCAGATGGCGGCCGGCAAGCAGCACGGTGACCACGACGCCGACTCCGAACGGCGCGGCCCAGGACAGCCGTGCGCCCATCCCCACCAGAACGAGAGCTGACAGCCCGAGCAGCAGGCCGCGCAAGGACGAAGGGGCTGCCAGAGCCGCGGGCAGGGACGGTGCCGTGGACAGCAGCAGACCCGGGAGCAGCGCCTTGATCGACGACGTGCCAGGCCGTCCGAGCATGACCCACAGTCCGGCCAGCAGCAGCAGCATCGCCACCGGCAGGGTGTACGCCTCGACGGTCGCCACGTCACTGGCCGCCAGGCGCAGCCACCAGGCCACGGCCAGCACGGCTCCGGCGACCGGCGCCAGCCGGCGCCGGTCGGGGACGAGCACCGCCAGCATCGCGGTGCCTGCCCCCAGCAGCGTGAGCACCAGCGCCAGGAACGCGGGCCCGTCGTCCACCGCCACGACGCTCGCTCCGGCTGCGGCGAGCACGGCCGCGGTCACCGCGGCGAGCTCCGAGCCGGTACGCAGGCCCGGGCGGCGTCGTACGAAGGAGGCAAGTGCCATCAGAGCCAGCGCTGCCGCAGCCACCAGAAGGACTCTGGTGCGCGGACTCAGGTCGAGGGCCTCGCTGGCAGCCAGCAGCGAGGCGACGCCGAAGCCACCCGCCAGGGCCGTGGTCACGGCGGTCAGGCGCTGTGACCTCGGTGCCCTCACGCGGCTCAACCCGATGCTCGCAGCGACCAGCACGAGAGCGACCAGCGCCCAGATGAGCGCGGACAGCACCGGTGCCGCAAGCGCCTCGTAGGACGCGGACCCGAGCAGCACGCCGGCGACCGGCGCCTGACCCGACCCGAGCCGACCGGCGAGCCCGGGCAGGGCAGCCGCCGCACCGAGAGCCAGCGTCACCCCCGACAGGGCGGCGACCGGGGCCTGCAGCGCCACTATCGGGAGCAGGCAGGCGACGGCGATGAGGATGGCCGCGACCGCGGGTCCGACGTGCCGCAGTCTGGTGGCGACACGTCCCGGCCCCAACCGCCACAGCAGTGCGGCGATGAGCAGGCCGCCCGCGGCGACGAGCAGCTGCAGCGCGGCGGTCCACCAGGGTAGGCCCGCGACGTCGAGTCCGTCGAGCCTGACACCGAACGGCTGCTGCCATGCTGGCAGCGGCGTGAGGGTGAGCGATCCCCCGAGGGCGATGAGGTCGTCCACGCATCCCAGCCAGGACGCGAGTCCCACCAGCACAGCCCAGGCGCGCACACCCCTGCCCCAGGCACCGGATGCAGGAACGCAGCCGAGGGTCAGCACCCCGGCAGCTCCCATCAGCACGACAGCCACGCGCAGCGCGTCGGTGTCGGTCAGCAGTGGTACGAACAGCCACGTCAGTGCGATACCTGCGGCGGCGAAGGCGGCCGAGGAGACAAGGACCGGCCCGGAGTCGTTCCGGCCCTCGGCCGGCAGCCGCGAGGCAGCCCAGCCGGCGGCGAGCAGCAGCAGCACGCTGACCACCGACGGCCACGCCCGCCCGTCCATCCAGGCAGCCCGCCAGGTGGCGGCATCGATCACCGCAAGCCATGCCACGAGCACGTGGCCGACCGCGAGCACCACCGTGGCGACCGCGGCCGAGACGGCGACGAGCGTCACGTCGAGTGCCCGATGGACCAGCGTCGCGACCGCGGCGACACCCGCAGCCACCAGCAGCCGCCAGGCGAGCGGCGCGTTCCAGGCGTCCATGGCCGCGTACCCGGCCACCGCGAGCCCGCACAGCGAGACCAGCTGTGGCACCACGAGCACCACGGTCGGCGTACGCCGGACCGCCGCGGCGACGCCGCTGCCCACCAGAGCCAGCACGGTCCCCGCGCCGACGAGGAAGGCGGTCGTCGACACCGTGCCGAGGCCGGCCAGACCCGCACCGCGCGCCGCCGCGATGTCCAGGGCCAGCATGGCCAGCGTCACCGCCCACGCCGCCTCCGCCGAGGCGCGCAGTCCGCGTCTGCTGATGAGCGTGGCCGCAAGTGCGGCGGCACCTGTGATCGCCACCAGCACCAGGGCACGGGTCGCCAGGGACAGCTCGCCCCACGTCACGGCGACGAACACGAACGCGGCGACGACGACGAGGAGGGCGCCCAGAGCAAGCAGCACCGCAGCCACCGACACGTGCCGTCGGGGCCCTGCCGCGGGGACGCCGAGGGTCGCTGACGGCGGCACCGCCGGCAGCGGTGCCGGTTGGGCCGGTCGGACCGAGTCGACCGGCTCGACCGGCGCTTGCGTGGCACGCTCGGCGCGCAGCTGCGCCAAGGTGGCGTCGGTGGCCGTCAGCAGTCCCCACAGCTGGTCGGCGAGCGGTCCCTGCAGAAGCAGGCCGCAGTCACCGCAGCGAGGTCCGGGTACCCGGGCGGCGCCGCAGTCGGGGCATCGGAACGCGTCGGCGTACGTCCGCATGAGCACAGGGTGGACCGGCAGCGGCCGCTGGGACCAGCGCTTATGGAACTTGTCGCCCAGTTGGTATCAGCCGCGTGAGGGACTCAGCACGGCCACACACTCGACGTGGTGCGTCATGGGGAACATCGCGAAGGCGCGCAAGCGGTGCAACCGCCAGCCCAGGTCGGCGAATGTCCTGACGTCACGTGCCAGTGCGGCCGGGTCGCACGCCACGTAGACGACGCGTCGGGTGGCCAGTGCTGCCACCGACCGCACGACGCCGGCCCGGGCGCCCGTGCGCGGCGGGTCGAGAACCACCACATCGGTCCGCTCCCCCACCTTGACGGCATCGGTGAGCACTCGCTCCACCCGCCCTGGACGGAGTCGGGCCTGAGGCAGGTCGTGCAGGTTCCGCCGGGCGTCGCGCACCGCCCGCGAGTCGGCCTCCACGGCGACGACCGCTCCGGTGGGGCCGACCGCCTCGGCGAGGAAGGCCGTGAAGAGGCCGACGCCGGCGTAGAGGTCCCAACCGCTCTGACCCGGCTGCAGGGCTGCGCCGTCCAGCACGGCGTCGACGAGGGTGGTAGGGGCATCGGCGTGCACCTGCCAGAACCCCGATCCGGTGACTTTGAACGGACGGTGGTGCACCTGCTCGCGAACGCCGCTGCGGCCACGCACCGAGCGGCCGTCGGCGCCGGTGATGCCGACCTCGGGTTGCACCGTCCCCCGTGCCGGTGGTCCGTCGAGCACGAGCAGCTGGTCGCCCGTCGAGCCGACCACCGCCTCCACGTGCTCGCCCTGCCAGGTTCCCCCGGTCACGGGCGGCAGCGCTGAGGAGGCGATGAGGCAGCGGTCGACCGGCACGACGTCGTGGCTGCGGTGGCGGCGCAGCCCGGCACGCCCGCGCCGGTCGACCGCCCACGACATCCGGGTGCGCCAGTCCAGCAAGCTGGTGCCCACCGCCTCGACGGTCACATCCACCTCGATGCCGGCCAGTCGCCTCATCTGCTCGGCGACGACCGCCCCGAGCAGCGCGCGCTGGGTGGCGGCGTCGGCGTGCTGCCAGTCACAGCCACCGCACTTGCCCGGCCCGGCCCACGGGCACGGCCGCGCCACCCGTCCGGGGGCGGCGGTGACGACCTCGACGGCGTCGGCGCGCAGGAAGCGACTGCCCTCATCGCCCTCGGTGACCTCGACGAGAACCCGCTCCCCGGGCAGCGTGTGTCGAACGAAGACCACCCGGCCGTCCCACCGGGCGACGCAATGTCCACCGTGTGCGACCGGCCCGATGTCGAGCTCGACGCGCGCGCCGACGAGCGACTGGCTCACCGGGCCCCGACGTCCTCTGGGCGATCGCGTGCGGGCTCCAGCGGGTGGTCCGGCACACCCGGCGGTTCGTTCGGCGTGTGCGATGGGCTGGTCGGAGGGGCCGGCATGCCCCGGCGTACCTCTCCTGGCATGGTCTGCCCCCGTTCTGCACCCTGCGGCGCCTGCTCCGAGCTGCGCAGCTGGTACGGCACGGAGGTCATCATCACGCCTGGGGTGAGCAGCAGGCGGCTCTTGAGACGGAGTGCGATCTGGTTGTGCAGAAGCCGTTCCCACCAGTGGCCGACCACGTACTCGGGAATGAAGACGGTGACGACGTCACGTGGGCTGGCACGCCGCACGCTGCGTACGTAACGCACGATCGGGCGCTGGATCTCGCGGTACGGGCTGTTCAGCACTCTCAGCGGCACCGGGATCCCGCGGGCATCCCACTCCTCCAGCAGCGCGTCGGTCTTTGCCGCGTCGATGTCGACGGTGAGGGCCTCGAGGGTGTTCGGGCGCGAGGCTCGGGCGTAGGCCAGTGCCCGCAGGGTCGGCTTGTGCAGGCGGGAGACCAGCACGATCGCGTGGATGCGGGAGGGCAACGACGCGTCGGTCTGATCGGCGGCCAGCTCCGCCTCGACGTCCCGGTAGTGCTGACGGATCGCCTTCATGAGGACGAACAGCACGGCCATGGCGAGGACGGATATCCACGCTCCCTGCGTGAACTTCGTGATGAGCACGACGACCAGAACAGTGGCGGTGACGCTCAGACCGAAGGCGTTGATGAGGCGGCTGCGCTGCATTCGGTGGCGTACGGCCGGGTCGGGCTCGGTGGCGAGCAGTCGTGTCCAGTGGCGGACCATCCCGGTCTGGCTGATCGTGAACGAGACGAAGACGCCGACGATGTAGAGCTGGATCAGCCGCGTCACCTGTGCGTCGAACGCGATGATCAGGAGGATCGCGAAAGCGGCCAGCAGGATGATGCCGTTGCTGAAGGCGAGGCGGTCACCGCGCGTGTCCAGCTGGCGCGGGAGATAGCCGTCGCGCGCCAGGATGGACCCGAGGACCGGGAAGCCGTTGAAGGCCGTGTTGGCGGCCAGCACCAGGATGAGCCCGGTGGTCACGGCCACGAAGTAGAAGGCCGGATCGAAGCCGTCGAAGGTCGAGCGAGCTATCTGGGTGACGAGCGGATCCTGGTGGAACCCCGCACCGACCAGCTCGCCGTCCGGACCGACGAGCTGCTGCTGCGGGTCCGCGGCGACCCGCGCTTCGACGAGGTTGGCCAGCGTGATGATGCTCAGCGCCATGGTGACCGCGAGCGCACCCAGGATCGCCAGCGTCGCCGCCGCGTTCCGGCCCTTGGGCTTGCGGAACGCCGGAACTCCGTTGGCGATGGCCTCGACGCCGGTGAGGGTGGCGCAGCCGGAGGCGAAGGCACGCAGGAGCAGGAAGCCGACGGCGATACCGCCGAGGCCGGACTCGAACCCGTCCGCGGGCAGCACGTCGAACTTCGCCGTGGAGGACAGGGGCAGCTCACCCAGGAGATAGCGCAGGAAGCCGACCGCGGCCATGCCCAGGATGGCGACCATGAACAGATAGGCGGGCACCGCGAAAGCCGTGCCCGACTCGCGGACTCCACGCAGGTTGATCGCGGTCAGGAAGACGATGGCGCAGATGGCTATGACGACCTGCTGTCCCTGCAGGGCGGGCACCGCCGTCGCCGCGTACTGCGCGGCCGAGGCGATGGACACCGCAACGGTCAGCGTGTAGTCGACGAGCAGCGCGCTCGCCACGGTAAGACCGGCCCGCGACCCCAGATTGCTGTTGGCGACCTCGTAGTCGCCGCCACCGCTCTGGTACGCCTGCACGTTCTGCCGGTACGAGGCGACGACCGCCAGCAGCACCAGGCCGACCATCAGGCCGACCTTCCACGAGTACGAGTAGGCGGTCAGTCCGGCCAGCGAGAGCATCAGGAAGATCTCGTCGGGCGAGTACGCCACGCTGGAGAGAGGGTCGCTCGCGAAAACGGGAAGCGCGATCCGCTTCGGCAGCAGCGTCCTGCCGAGCTGGGCGCTCTGGAGCTTGCGGCCGAGGACGATGCGCTTGGCGGCGTCGGCGAGTCCCACGGTGGCGAGGTTAGTCCTCGATGACTGCCTGCAGGTGGCGCCCGAGCATCCCGGGCCGCCGCCAGCCGGTAGCGTCGAGCCGTACTGTCACGCCGAGCGTCCCCTCGGCATCCGTCGAGCCGCGGAGGAACTAACCGTGCACGTCGTGATCATGGGTTGCGGACGCGTGGGATCCACACTGGCCCGCAGCCTGGAGGACCGCGGGCACAGCGTGTCAGTCATCGACAGCTCCACCGACTCGTTGCGCCGGCTGGGGCCTAACTTTGCGGGCACGACCGTGGTCGGCTACGGGTTCGACCGCGAGGTGCTGCGACGGGCGGGCATCGAGGAAGCCGGGGCCTTCGCCGCGGTCTCCAGCGGCGACAACTCCAACATCATCTCCGCCCGGGTGGCTCGCGAGCAGTTCGGCGTGACCAACGTGGTGGCGCGCATCTACGACCCCGGACGCGCCGAGGTGTACGAGCGGCTCGGCGTGCCGACGGTGGCCACCGTGACCTGGGCCGCCGACCGGGTGCTGCGGCGCATCCTGCCGGCCGCGGCCGAGCCGTTATGGCGCGACCCCTCCGGCACCGTGCGCGTCGACGAGATAGCTGCGCCGCCGAACTGGGTCGGTTCGACCGTGCTGCAGATGCAGGACGCCACCGGCGCCCGCGTCGCCTTCATCACTCGGCTGGGGTCGGGCATCATTCCCACCCGGACGACGATCATCCAGGACGGCGACCTGCTCAACCTGTTCCTGCTCGAGGAGCAGTCGGAGGGCGTTGCCGAAAGCCTGCGCCACGGGCCCGCCGAGGAGGACTGATGCGCGTCACCATCGCCGGAGCCGGTGCGGTCGGCCGCTCGGTAGCCCGGGAGCTGCTCGACAACGGTCACGCCGTGCTGCTGATCGACAAGAGCCAGCAAGCGATCAAGGCCGACTCCGTCCCTGCGGCGGAGTGGCTGCTGGCGGACGCGTGCGAGCTGTCCTCACTGCGCGAGGCGGCCTTGGAGACCTGTGACGTGGTCATTGCCTGCACCGGCGACGACAAGGCCAACATCGTCATCTCGCTGCTGGCGAAGACCGAGTTCGCCGTGCCCCGCACCGTGGCCCGGGTCAACCACCCCAGCAACGAGTGGCTGTTCACCGAGGCCTGGGGCGTCGACGTGCTGGTGTCCACCCCGCGGATCATGTCCGCGCTGGTCGAGGAGGCCGTCTCGGTCGGCGACATCGTGCGCTTGTTCACCTTCCGCCAGTCCGACACCAACCTCGTGGAGCTCACCCTGCCTGCCGAGTCCCCGTACGTCGGCGTGCTGATCGGCGACATCCCGTGGCCGACCGACATCACCCTGGTCGCTGTCCTGCGCGACGAGAGCGTCACCACCCCCGATGCCGATCGGGCCATCGAGGCCGGTGACGAGCTGCTGTTCGTGGCCGCGGAGCACCGGGAGGCACAGCTCGCCGCCCTGCTGAGTCCCGCCACGCACAGCCAGCCGGCCTGACCAGCACGGGCCGGGCGGCGTCAGGAAGCGCGCGGCGACGTGGCCACGGCGCCGGCGAAAGGTGTCTCGTCCCGGTTCAGCACCCACACCATCGCCGCGAGCGCGGCCACTTGCAACGGCCAGCCGAGGGCCACCTTGGACGCGCCGAGCCACGCAGTCTCGTCGGCGAGGTAGAGCGGCAGCTGCACCAGCACCCGCAGCACGCAGGGCACCGCGAGCACCAGCGTGAGCCGGCTGCACAGCCGGACAACTCCTGCGTCCTGACGCCAGCTCGTCGGGTCACCGGTCACGCTGCCGAGCAGGAAGCCCATCAGCGGCCACCGCATGACCACCGAGGCGAGCATCGCCACTGCGTAGCCGGCGTTGGTGAGGATGCCGGGCAGGAAGACGTCCTTGGCCTCCCCGGTGCGCGAGGCGATGACGGCGCCGATGCCGATGCCGATGAGCGCATTGAGCACGAACCGGGTGGGCTGGCGTTGCACGACGCGCAGCAGCAGCGCCGCGACCGCGAGCGACAGGCTGATGACAAGGGCCAGCCGCAGGTCGCGGGCGAGTACCCAGGTCAGCGTGAAGGCGATGGTCGGCACCGCCCCCTCGAGCATGCCTCGTCGGCCGCCGAGTGCCTCCGAGAGCTGCGCGCGAACGAGCTCCTCGACGGTCCGGTGACCGCTGGAGTGAGTGGCGGCGGCCGCCGACGTCACGTCGTGAGCTCGTAGCGCGGGTTGTACAGCAGCCTCTTGCCGTCTTGGCAGCTGAGCCGACCGTGCACGGTCAGCCGACGCCCCGGCTCGATTCCCGCGATGCGTCGACGCCCGAGCCACACCAGTGTCACGGTGGCCGAACCGTCGTAGAGGTCCGCCTCCAGCGCGGACACACCACCGCGGGGGCGCAGGGTCACCGAGCGCAACGTGCCGTGCAGCGTGGTCAGATCACGGTCCGCGGAGGATGCGATGGAACCGCACCCCACGGAGTCGGCCTCCTTGCGCAGCTCCTCGGCCTCGTGTGGGGACGGCCCGCTGCCCAGCCGCTGCACGGCGCGGCGCAGGACACCACCAGTCGGCCGAGAACCTGTTGCGGTCGCGTTCATGCTCCCAGCCTAGACCGGTGTGCTGAGGACCGGAGCCGCTCAGGCCGGCGGAGCCGTGTACGGCTGCGCGTTGGCCGGGAGGCGCAGCACCAGGGGCTCTCGAGGCGCCATCGGCTCGGTGCCGCGCACCACGACGACGTCACGCAACGCGCTTTCCAGCGCGCCGTCGGAGTCGGGCTGCAGCGCCGGCCGGCCCAGGAAGGTCGCCCGCAGCAACCATCGAGGCCCCTCGATGCCGACGATGCGGCTCGGCTGAGCGCCGGCTCGACCGTCGGGGAGCGTCACCGGCAAGGCGGCCATGAGCTCGACCCCGTACGTTCCGTCTCGCTCGCGGGCGCTGCCTCCCCGCTTCGCGAACTGCTCGGTGATCTCGGCGCGCACCCCCTCCCACACTCCGCCGGAGCGGGGCGCGGCGAAGACCCTCAGCTCCACCGAGCCTTCGGCGGTGGCGAACACGACCGCGATCACGGCTCCGGAGGCAGGGTCGGTGTTGATGCGCAGCTCGACCCCCTCACGCATCTTCACCCGGAGCGCTCCCAGGTCGACGTAGGCGGGGTCGTTCTCGACGACAGCAGCGATGCCGGGCGCGGCTACGTCATGCGGACCGACGCCACCCTCGGCGGGGGTGACGTCCGCTGACCCCTCGACGCCTGGTCCGGTGCCGTCCGACGTCCGGTCCGACTCGGAGGCGGGAGTCTCGTCGCGACGACGACGCAGTCTCACGCCGGTGTCCCCCGCGTCGCGATGCCGGTCGAGCCATAGCCGCCCCGTCCTCGCGGTGAAGCCGGCAATCCGGACACCTCGACGTACTCGGCCTGCTCGACACGCTGCACCACCAGCTGCGCCACTCGGTCGCCGCGGCTCAACCGCACCGGCTGCTCGCGGTCGTGGTTGACCAACAGCACGCTGACCTCTCCGCGGTAGCCGGCGTCGATGGTGCCGGGGGTGTTGACGATGGACAGTCCGCAGCGGGACGCCAGCCCTGAGCGGGGGTGGACGAACGCTGCGTACCCCTCGGGCAGCGCGATCGCGATGCCGGTGGGCACCAGGGCACGCTCGCCCGGAGCCAGATGCACGTCGACCGTCGTCACCAGGTCGGCTCCGGCATCGCCTGGGTGCGCATAGGCAGGCAGCGGAACGTCGGGGTCGAGTCGCGTCAGCTGCACCTGCACCGTCATTCCGCCCCTCTCATGTGAATGAAGCCCGCTGGCCGGTTGCTCAGCGACAGTACCCAGACGCACGGTGAAGCAGGAGCGCAGGGAGCACGTGCCACCCTTGCTGGGTGCGGCAACCGACGAGCGAGCCGAGGCCCGACCATGTGGAGCCACTGTGGCGGGAGCGGCTGTACGTCCCCGCCTCCTGGTGGGTGCTGGGCGCGGGCATGGTCGGCACCATCGTGTGGATCGTCTGGGTCGTCGCGCCGGGAGCAGCCGCGTTCACGGCCGGTGCTGTCGCTGCCGTCGTCGTGGGTGCGGCGCTGCTGCGCTTCGGCTCCACGGTCGTGGCGGTGCAGGCCGACCCCGACGGCGGGCTGCTGTCCGCGGGACGCGGCCGGCTGCCCGTACGTGTTGTGACCGACGTGACTGCTCTGGACGCCACCGAGCTCCGGCGACAGTCAGGGGTGGACGCCGACGCCCGCGCATTCCTGGTTCTCCCGCCGTTCGTCCACACCGCGGTGCGCGTCGACCTGGCCGACCCGCAGGACCCGACGCCGTACTGGCTGGTGGCCACGCGCCGTCCACACGAGCTGACGGCCGCCCTGGCAGGCCTCGGCCGCAGTGGGGCGAACGATGCCGGACCCCCGCCTGATGGCATGCCGCATACCGAGGCGGTGACAGACTGAACCACCCGGTAGCACCGAGCCTGAGAGGCGACGACGTGGCGAGTTCCGCGCGCAAGAGCACCCGCACTTCGAGCAGAGGCACCCCTGCGAGCACGCAGGCCGTCGAGGAGCTGAGCGGCAAGAGCTCGGCCAAGACCCGGCGGCTTTGGAAGACGTACGGCCGGGTGTCGAGCATCGCAGCCGGGGTTGCCGCCACGCAGGCCAGCGCTCTGATCTGGCGACTGGCGACCGGGAAGGTGCCGCCGGCCACCCCGGAGAACCCGGACACGACGGCGAGGGAGGCGGCGATCTGGGCAGTGGTGAGCGGCTCGCTGCGCGAGCTGGCCCGCATCACTGCCACCCGCAAGGCCGTCGACTACTGGATCAGGTCGACCGGCGACCTGCCGCCCGGCATGACCCGCCAGAGCGTCGACAGGGTCGCCGAGGACCAGGCGGCCACGCGGCCGCTGGCAGCCCTGCGGGCGCGAGTTCGCGCTCGCTGAGCTCAGGCGGCGCAGTCGCGGCAGATGGGCTGCCCGCCGCGCTCGCCGGCGAGCTGGCTGCGGTGGTGCACCAGGAAGCAGGATGAGCAGGTGAACTCATCGCTCTGGCGGGGCAGCACCTGCACCGACAGCTCCTCGTGGCTGAGGTCGGCGCCGGGTAGCTCGAAGGCCTCGGCCGCCTCGGCCTCGTCCTCGTCGACCTTGCCTGAGTTCTTCTCGTGGCGACGAGCCTTGAGCTCCTCGATCGAGTCCTCGTTCTGCTCCTCTTCGTTCTTGCGTGGGGCGTCGTAGTCGGTCGCCAT
>DASQMN010000086.1:0-6928 GCA_035645475.1 Nocardioidaceae bacterium | reverse complement strand
GTGGGTTCCTCGGTGGGTTCTTCGGTGGGTTCTTCGGTGGGCTCCTCGGTCGGCGGGGGCTCCGTCGGTGCGACGGTCGGTGCCGGGCGGGTCGACACGGTGAGCACGACCGGGGTGTTCGGACTGACCTCGTTGAAGGCCTCCGGGCTCTGGGCGACGACCTCGCCGGCCGGCGCGGTGGAGTCGGAGACCTCGATGACTTGGACAGACCCGGCGTCGAACCCGGCTCGCTGGAGCCTGGCCAGCGCTGCGGGCTGCGACAGGCCGACGACTTGAGGGACCTGCAGGGGGCCGGCGGAGACCACCAGCAGCACGCGGCTACCCGGTTCGACCATCGCTGTTGGCTCCGGTCGGGTCCTGAGCACCTCTCCCTGCGGTCTGTCGCTCTGACGCAACGTGACCTCGGCCACCAGGTCGCGCTCCTCGAGCGCTCGTACCGCGGCACGCCGCTTGTCACCGATGACGTACGGCACCTGGACGTCGGCGGGCCCGGAGCTGACGACCATGTTCACCGCCGTTTCCGGTTCCACCGCGGTTCCCGCCTCCGGCGTCTGCCTCAGCACCGTGTTCACGGGCTCGCCGCTGGCGCGTCGGACGACATCGCCCTCGTCCAGACCCGCTCGCTCGATCGTGAGGCGTGCCTGCGGCAGGGTCTGTCCGATGAGATCGGGCGCTTCGACGTCCGCGACGGAGTTGTCCGTGGCGAACCAGAAGGCGACCAACGCGGCGGCCACCGCAAGCAGCGCCAGGAGCCACAGCCAACGACGCCGAGGCCGCGACGGCTGCGCTGTGGTGACCGGGGTCGCGCCCGCGGAGGTGTGTGCATCCCATGCCGCGGCGCTCACCGGCGTGGTCGCGACCGTCGTCTCGGACGTCCCCGCGCCGCTGGACGGTGCCTGGACCTGGAGTCCGGCCTCGGCGCGCTCTATGTCGGCGCGCATCTCAACGGCGCTCTGGTAGCGGTCGGCGGTCTTCTTCTCCAGGGCCTTGGCGACGATCGCATCCATCGCCGGCGTGACCTCGGGGTTGAACGACGAAGGAGCCGGCGGCTCCTCGCGTACGTGCTGGTACGCCACCGCCAGCGGGGTGTCACCCAGGAACGGCGGACGCCCGGTGAGCAGCTCGAAGAGCAGGCAGCCGGTCGAGTAGAGGTCGCTGCGGGCGTCGGCCTGCTCCCCGCGCCCCTGCTCGGGAGAGAGGTACTGCGCGGTCCCCACGACGGCGGCGGTCTGGGTCATGGTGGCCGAGGTGTCCGACACCGAACGGGCGATGCCGAAGTCCATGACCTTCGCGCGTCCGCCGGGGGTCAGCATGACGTTGGCCGGCTTGATGTCACGGTGCACGATGCCGGCGTGGTGGCTGTAGTCGAGCGCGGACAGCACCTCCTTGGTGATCTCCAGCGCCCGCTCGGGCAGCACCTTTCGTCCGGACCGCAGGATCTCGCGGAGGGTCTCGCCCTCAACGTGCTCCATCACGATGAAGGGAGCCAGACCGCCGGACGGGTCGTGCGGGTCGACCTCCTCCCCGGTGTCGTACACGGCGACGATGTTGGGGTGGTTGAGGGAGGCAGCCGACTGTGCCTCCCGCCGGAACCGAGCGTGGAAGGTCGGGTCTCGGGAGAGGTCGGAACGCAGCTGCTTGACCGCGACCTGGCGTCCCAGCCGCCGGTCGAGCCCGATGTGCACGTCGGCCATACCACCGCGGCCCAGCAGCTCACCCAGCTCGTACCTGCCGTTCAGCAGCTCCGCGACGGGCCGGCCGTCGCCGGGTGACGTGCCGTCGGGCACTCGCGCGGTCACGGTGGATCCTCGGACGAAACTCCGTCCTGCCCGAGGCCGTTGTCGCTGTCTACATCTCTGTCGCTCTCGCTGCCCGGGTCGCCGTCACTTCCGACGCCGGGCACACCGTCACTACCGACGCCGGGTTCGCCTCCTGCGTTGCCCTCGCCGCCGGCTTCGTCGTCGTCGCTGCTGCCGTTGCCGTTGCCGTTACCGCCGCCGTTGCCGTTGCCGCCGCCGTTGCCGGGCGTCTCAGCCGGATCCGGAGTGGTCGGCTCGGTCACCGGATCTGTGGGAGGCGTTCGCTTCGTTGGCTCGGTGGTGGGCTCGGTGGTGGGTTCGGTGGTTGGTTCGGTGGTTGGTTCGGTGGTGGGCTCGGTCGTCGGTTCAGTGGTGGGTTCAGATGTCGGTTCGGTCGTGGGCTCGGTGGTGGGGTCGGTCGTGTTGCCTCCGCCCCCGCCATTGCCATCGCCGCCACCATTGCCACCGCCGTCACCGTTGCCACCGCCGCCCGAGTCCTCGACGGTGGCGCTCGGGGGGTTCTGCGGTGAGGTCGTGTCGCCGCCTTCGTTGAGCAGCAGCACCCCTGCCAGCGCAGCGAGAGCCAGCAACGCGACGACGGCGAGCACCGGCCACAGCCGGCTGCGGCGTTCTTCCTGTTCAGGCTCGACCGGCGTGGCACCGGTCGTCGCCGCACCGGCGTAGGGACTCGGCAGTACGGGCGCGGTGACGTCACGAGTAGGGGGGGTCCCGGCCACGGAGGTCGCTGCCGCCAAGCCGGCAGCCGCACCACCGGCGATCACTGCGGTGCCGGTGGTGCCGCCGACACCCGTGGCGTCCTCGGCGCGCAGGGCCGTGGCCATCGCCGCCGCACTGGCAGGCCGCTCGACGGGGTCCTTGGCCAGCGCCGCCATGGTGATCGTCGCCAGCCAGGGCGGTACGTCGGCCGGCAACGCGGGCGGCTCGTCGCGTAGGTGCGCCAAGGCTGTCGCCACCGGGGTGTCCCGGACGAACGGCCGCTCCCCGGCCAAGCCCTCGTACAGCACGACACCGAGGGCATAGACATCAGACGCCGGCGAGGCCGGCTTTCCCGCGGCCTGTTCCGGGGAGAGGTAGTGCGGCGTGCCCAGCACGATCCCGGTGTCGGTGAAGGAGGCGTCGGCCAGCGCCTTGGCAATGCCGAAGTCGGTGACCTTCACCTGCCCCGAGGGGGTCACCAGGATGTTGGCGGGCTTGACGTCACGGTGTACCAGGCCCTGGTCGTGGGCGGCCTGCAGCACGTCTGCGGTCTGGGCCACGATGCCCACCAGCGCTGCCCGGCTCAACCGTCCGGCGCTGTAGATCTCGTCGAGAGGGCGACCGTCCACCAGCTCCATCACCAGATAGGAGCGGCGCTGTGCGGTGTCCTCCCCGTAGTCGTACACCGAGGCGATGCCGGGGTGCTGCACCCGTGCGGCGTTGCGGGCCTCGGACTCGAAGCGGGCTCTGAAGTTCCGGTCGCCTGCGAGCTCAGGGCGCAGCAGCTTGACGGCCACCGGCCGCTCCAGCACGGTGTCGTGCGCCCGCCAGACCGCCCCCATGCCGCCGGTGGCGATGTGTGCGTCCATGCGGTAGCGGCCGTCACCCACCGAGGTCGCCGCGGTCGGCTGGGTCGGCGGGGACGCCGGCTGCGTGGCGTCGGGGTCGAGGTCGTCGGCCATCAGTCCAGCGCCGCTTCCATCATCGACTTCGCGATCGGCCCGGCCAGCAGGCCTCCGGCTACGTCTCCGCGCGCGACACCGCTGGCGTCCTGCACGAAGACGGCCACCGCGATCTGCGGGTCGTCGGCCGGGGCGAACGACACGAACCAGGCGAACGGCTTGTTCTCGTCCGTGGTCTGCGCCGTGCCGGTCTTGGCAGCTACGTCGACCCCGTCGATGGCTGCAGCCTCCGCCGTACCGTTGGTGACGACCGACTCCATCATGGTGGTGAGCTCGTCGGAATCCTCGGGGGTCATCGCCTCGGAGAGCTCGCTCGGGTCGGCCTCGTCCAGCACGTCGAGGCTCGGGGAGCGGATCTCGTCGACGAGGTACGGCTTCATGACGGTGCCCTGGTTCGCGATGCCGGCAACGACGAGCGCCATCTGTAGGGGCGTTGTCGCGACGTTCTCCTGGCCGATCCCGGTGCGAGCGGTCTGTGGGCCGTCGAGATCCCCTGCGCCGTCGTCGACCACCTGGCTCGGCACCATGGACAGCTCGTCGAGGTAGGAGTCGTCGCCGAAGCCGAATCTCTCCGCCTGCTCGACCAGCGCGTCGGCACCGAGCTGCTGGGCGATCCGGCCGAAGGCGGTGTTGCACGAGACCTCGAGGGCGGCCGTGAAGGTGATCTGCTCACCGCCGCAGTCAGTACCGCCCTGGTTGGGTAGCTGGTAGGCGATGCCGGGGAAGTCCAGTGTTGCGCCAGCGCGCACCGTGGAGTCCGGGGAGAGCCCCAGCCCTTCGTCGGAGAGGGCGGCCGCAGCCGTGACCAGCTTGAACGTCGAGCCGGGCGGGAAGATGTCGAGTCGGCTGCGGTCCAGCAGCGGCTTGTCGGGGTCCTGGTCGAGCCGCTGGTAGGTGTCAAGCACGCTCTGGACGTCGTGGCTCGCCAGATCGTTGGGGTCGTACGACGGCACGCTCGTCATCGCCAGCACGGCACCGGTCTCGGGATCGAGAGCGACAGCGGCGCCGGAGGACTCCCCGGGCAGGGAGGTGAGCCCCTGGTACGCCGCCTGCTGGACCTGCGGGTCGACGGTGAGGCTGACCTGGCCTCCCTCGGGCTGCCGGCTGCCCACCATGTCGGCCAGCCGGTTGACGAACAGCGACGAGTCGCTGCCGGCGAGCACGGCATTCTGGCTGTTCTCGATGCCGGCGCGTCCGAGCAGGTAGTAGTAGCCGGTGAGATTGGCGTACAGCAGGGGCTGGGAGTAGACGCGCTGGAAGTCGTAGCGGTCGTTGCTGCGCAAGCTCTGCGCGATCGATCTGCCTTGGACCAGGATCGGTCCGCGCTTGCGGTTGAACTCCTCGTCGATGACCCGGCGGTTGCCGTTGCGGGCGTTCAGGTCGTCCGCGGCGATGAACTGCACGTAGTTGATGTTCAGCAGCAGGGCGAGGAACAGCGCGAGGCAGCCGATGGCCATGACCCGGATCGGACGGTTCATCGCATCCTCACCACCGCGGTGGCATCGTCGGCGGCCGGAGCCGACACCGCCGGGGCGGGGCGCCGCGCATGGTCGCTGATGCGCAGCAGCAGCGCGATCATCATCCAGTTCGCCACCAACGACGAACCGCCGTACGACATGAACGGCGTGGTCAGCCCGGTCAGCGGTATCAACCTCGTCACGCCGCCCACCACCACGAACACCTGCAGGGCGAACGACACCGCCAGCCCGACGGCTACGAGCTTGCCGAAGGCGTCGCGACAGAGCAGGGCCGTACGCAGACCTCGCTCGACGACCAGGCCGTACATGACCAGGATCGCCATCAGGCCGGTGAGCCCGAGCTCCTCGCCGAGCGAGGTGATGATGAAGTCCGAGTACGAGAACGGCGTGGCGCTGGGGTCGCCCTGACCGAGCCCCCGGCCCAGCAGCCCGCCGAAGGCGAGTCCGTAGGTCCCCTGAATGATCTGGCCGTACGCGTCGGGGTCGGCGAACGGGTCCAGCCAGCCGTCTATCCGGTCTTGGACGTGCGAGAACGTCAGGGCGCTGAGATAGGCACCCGCGGCGAACATCGCCGTGCCCACCACCAGCCAGCCCGGCCGTTCGGTCGCGACGTACAGCATCACGACGAAGAGACCGAAGAAGAGCAACGAGGAGCCGAGGTCGCGCTGGAAGACCAGCACGCCCAGGCTGAGCAGCCACGCCACCAGTACCGGACCGAGGTCGCGCCCGCGGGGCAGGTCGATGCCGAGGAAGCGACGCCCCGCCAGCGCCAGCGCGTCACGCTTCACCACGAGGTAGCCGGCGAAGAAGACGACGAGGCAGATCTTGGCGATCTCCCCGGGCTGGAAGCTCAGCGGGCCGACGTTGATCCAGATGCGGGCACCGTTGATCTCGGTGCCGATCAGCGGCATGAACGGAAGCAGGAGCAGCGCGATCGCGGCGAGCCCGAACGTGTACGTGAGGCTCTGAAGTCGTCGATGGTCCCGTACGACCGCCAGCACGCCGACGAACCCCAGGACCCCGACTCCGGTCCAGATCAGCTGGCGGCCGGCGAACGGGCCGACGTCGGAGCCGTCGGCCGCCAGGCTGAGGTCGATGCGGTGGATCATGGCCAGGCCGAGGCCGTTCAAGGCCACCACCAGGGGCAGCAGGACCGGGTCGGCGTAGGGCACCAGGAAGCGCGCGGCGATGTGGGTCGCCAGGGCAAGGACGGCGAGTCCGCCGCCGATGCGCACGATGTCGGCGGGTACCTGCCCGGAGAAGCCGAGCTCGACCGCGGCGAACGCGCCGATCCCCAGCGCCAGGGCTAACACCAGGAGGATCAGCTCCGAGCCACGGCGGCGCCGGAAGGTCAGCTGCGGAGCCGGTGCGGGCGCCTGCGCGCTCATCGTCGCCCTCCACGGGCAGGGCGAGTCTCACGCGGAGCTTCACTGGACGGCGTCGACGCAGGAGCCGATGCGGTGGATTCATCGGTGCCTGCGCCTTCGCACTCCGGCGCCGTGCCGGAGTCGCTGGCGCAATCGTCCACCAGGGCGTCCAGGCGGGTGACGATGGCTTGGGCGTCCGCGAGGTCGTCGGCAGGCATGCCGTCAGCGACCTGCCCGGCGTTGTAGTCGGGCAGGTCGGCCACCTCGAGGTCGCTCGACTCGTACTTCTCGCTCAGGGTGAGGCCGGGGATCTCGACTCGGACGCCCTTGAATATCGTGACCCGGCCGTCGGCTTCTGCCACGTAGTACTGCTGCTGGCTCCAGCGGTACGCCAGCAGGCCGGCGACGACGAGCGCTACGAGCAGTGCGACAGCGATGAGGAGACCGCGCAGCCGCCGGAACCTTCCAGGCGCGAGCGGGGCATAGCGCAGCTGCTCGGGATCATCGGAGGAGGTGGCGGTCGGATCACCCGGCACGGCCGTGGCGGTGCTGGAGGTCCGGCTCGACCTGGGGGGAGCAGCGGTGGACATGGCCCGAGGGCGGGC
>DASQMN010000085.1:0-5885 GCA_035645475.1 Nocardioidaceae bacterium | reverse complement strand
GACCTCGACGCCGCCGTGCAGGCCAACACCTTCGATGCGCATCGCCTGCTGACCTGGGCGGAGTCGGTCGGCGGCGCTCCCACGCAGCTGGCACTCGCCGGTGAGCTGTGGCGAGCGCACTTCGCCGAAGGTGCCGACATCGCCGACGCCACGACGCTGGCCACCCGCGCCGCGGTGGTGGGTCTCGACGTGTGCGCTGCCGAGCAGCTGCTCAGCTCCGACGCCTATGACGGTGAGGTGGAACTGAAGCAGCGGACCGCCCGGGAGCTGGGCATCCGGTCGGTGCCCACAGTCGTGCTCGAGCGCACGTACGTGGTGACCGGCGCCCAGACCCAGACCGCCTACGAGCAGGTGCTCCGCGAGGTTCGCAGGGCCAGCGCCGCCGGCTGACCGGTGGCCGTGGCCGGTGGCTAGGCTCGCCGACCATGAGTGCTGCGTACCGCCTGGTCCTGCTCCGCCACGGCGAGAGCGAGTGGAACGCCAAGAACCTGTTCACCGGCTGGGTCGACGTCGACCTCACCGACAAGGGCCGCGCCGAAGCCGAACGGGCGGCTCAGCTCATCAGCGACCGCGGCCTCGTGCCCGACGTGCTGCACACCTCGGTGCTGCGCCGCGCCATCAACACCGCTCAGCTGACCCTGGCCGGCATCGACCGTGCCTGGTTGCCCGTACGCCGCAGCTGGCGCCTCAACGAACGTCACTACGGCGCCTTGCAGGGCAAGGACAAGAAGGCGACCCTCGAGCAGTACGGCGAGGAGCAGTTCATGCTCTGGCGTCGCTCCTACGACACGCCGCCGCCCTCCATCGCCGACGACGACGCCTACAGCCAGGTCGCCGACCCCCGCTACGCCGCGCTGCCCGACGAGCTGCGCCCGCGTACCGAGTGCCTCGCCGACGTGGTGCACCGGCTGCTGCCCTACTGGTACGACGCGATCGTCCCCGACCTGCAGACCGGTCGCACCGTGCTCATCGCCGCGCACGGCAACTCCCTGCGCGCGTTGCTCAAGCACCTCGACGGGCTCAGCAAGGAAGCGGTCGTCAGCCTCAACGTGCCGACCGGCATCCCGCTGCTGTACGAGCTCGACGCCGACCTGCAGCCGGTGACCGCGGGCGGCGAGTACCTCGACCCCGACGCGGCCGCCGCGGCGATCGAGGCCGTCAAGTCCCAGGGCCGCTGAGGCCGCCGACGGCGGTTGGACTCAGGGGACGAGCGAGGCCGGCAGCTCGCCGGTGACGAGGTAGACCACGCGGCGGGCCATCGAGACCGCGTGGTCACCGATGCGCTCGTAGTAGCGGCCGAGCAGCGCGATGTCGATGGCCGGCTCGACGCCGTACACCCACTCGTCCTCGAGCAGCGTGCGGAACAGCGAGCGCCGCAGCAGGTCCATCTCGTCGTCCTCGGCCTCGAGCTCGATGGCGCCCTCGACGTCGCGCTCGGACAGGATCTTGGCCGCGGAGGCCACCATCGACTCGGCCACCTCGGCCATGCGCTCCATGGTCGGCTTGACCGAGTCCGGCACGGCGGGCAGCGGCATGCGCATGCGAGCAACCTTGGCCACGTGCACCGACAGGTCACCCATGCGCTCCAGGTCGGCGACCATGCGCAGAGTCGCGACCAGCATGCGCAGATCCCCGGCCACGGGCTGCTGGGTCGCCAGCAGCTGCAGGGCTCGGTCCTCGATCAGCTCTCGGCTGCGGTCGATCGCCCGGTCACCGGAGATCACATGCTCAGCAGCCTCGGCCCGGGCGTTGAGAAGCGCGCTGGTGGCTTCGCGCACGGAGTCGCGCACGGCGTCGGTCATGGCTACCAGGTCGTCGACGATGCCGTCGAGCTGGTCGTAGTAGAGGTCGCGCATGTGTCGAGCCTAGGCCGATCGGGTGTCCGAGGCTCACGTCGGCGTGAACGAGGCGTGAACACTGGCCGAAGAGGCTGGCTGCGCGGTCTGCCGGCTGCCATCTTCTCAGCCGTCTCGGCCGTACGATCGGGACGTGTCCACGACGGAAGGCATCGCCGCCGCGGGACTCGTCTTCGTCATGGTGGCAGTCGCGTTCCTGCTAGGCGCCAGGTGGTCCCGCTCGCGCGAGCGGACCAGCACGCCGGTGCAGCCCGAGCCAGAGGTGCCGCCCGGCGTTCGGTCCGTGCTCACGGTCTTGCGCTCCTCGGCGGTGCTGCTCGGCAGTGCCGACATCGTGCTGACTGCTTCCGCGCCGACGTACTCGCTGGGAATCATCGCCGGCAACCGGCTGGTGTCGGTCGAGCTGCAGCGGCTGGTGGCCGGCGTGCGCCGGGACGGCCAGATTCGCGAGGTCGAGCTGGTGGTCCCGCGGAGCCGCTCCTCACCGCGCCACGTCAACGCGCGTGTCGCTCCGCTGGGGAACAGGCTGGTGCTGGTGCTGCTCGAGGACCGCACCCGCGAGCGGCAGGTGGAGACGGTGCGCCGCGACTTCGTCGCGAACGTCAGCCATGAGCTCAAGACGCCCGTCGGCGCCATGCACCTGCTGGCCGAGGCCGTGAGCGAAGCGGCCGAGGACCCGACAGCCGTACGTCGCTTCGCCGCTCGAATGCAGCACGAGAGCGTGCGGCTCGAGCACCTGGTGCAGCAGATCATCGAGCTCTCGCGACTGCAGGGTGACCAGCTCGTCGACGAACCGGTCGAGGTGAACATCCCCGCGTTGCTGGAGGCGGCGGTCGCTCGCAGCGGCACGGCTGCCGAGGCGAAGGGCATCTCGGTACGGGTGCAGAGCGAGCAGCCCCTCGAGGTGCTCGGTGATCCCGCCCAGCTGCTCGCTGCCGTCGGCAACCTGGTCGAGAACGCGGTCAAGTACGGCAGGGAGTCCTCGCGAGTCGCGGTCGTGGCTCGCACTGAGGGGGACCAGGTGCTCATCGCCGTCTCCGACCAGGGCATCGGCATCCCCGAGTACGAGCTCGACCGCATCTTCGAGCGTTTCTACCGCATCGACCCCGCACGCGCCCGGGCTACCGGCGGCACCGGCTTGGGGCTGTCCATCGTCAAGCACGTGGCGGCCAGTCATGGCGGCGAGGTGACGGTGTGGAGCGAGCCCGAGCAGGGCTCCACGTTCACCTTGTGCCTGCCCGCGAGCCCGCGCCAGCAGGCGTCGTCCGCACCGAGCGACGACCATCTGGACCGGGCCCCAGAAGCCGACTCCGACGACGCCCGGCCACGTGCTGCCGTGCCTGTCACCGCACCGACGAAGGGAGAGCGCTCGTGACCCGCGTGCTGGTGGTCGAGGACGAGGAGAGCTACAGCGACGCCCTCGCCTACGTACTGGGCAAGGAAGGGTTCGACGTGGCGGTCGCCAACGACGGCCGGGCGGCGTTGGAGGAGTTCGAGCGCTCCGGCGCCGACATCGTCCTGCTCGACCTCATGCTTCCGGGCATCAACGGCACCGAGGTCTGCCGCCGCATCCGACAGACCTCCAACGTTCCGGTCATCATGGTCTCGGCCAAGGACACCGAAGTGGACAAGGTCGTCGGGCTGGAGCTGGGCGCCGACGACTACGTGACCAAGCCGTACAGCCCCCGAGAGCTGGTTGCGCGCATCCGCGCCGTGCTGCGACGCGGGCAGGACGTCGACCTGGCTCCGACCACACTCGAGTCGGGGCGCGTACGGATGGACGTGGAGCGGCACCTGGTCAGCGTGGACGGCACCGACGTGCGCCTGCCGCTGAAGGAGTTCGAGCTGCTGGAGATGTTCCTCCGCAACTCCGGTCGGGTGCTGACCCGCGGCCAGCTGATCGACCGCGTCTGGGGAGCGGACTACGTCGGGGACACCAAGACGCTCGACGTTCACGTCAAGCGCCTGCGCAGCAAGATCGAACCCGACCCTGCCTCACCACAGCACTTGGTGACCGTGCGAGGACTCGGCTACCGCTACGACGGGTGAGGCACCGACCGGGCCGCGCCGCGCGCGGTCACTCGGTGGGCTCTTCCTCGGTGGGCTCTTCCTCCGTTGGCTCTTCTGCCGTCGGCTCCTCCTCGGTGGGCTCCGACTCTGTCGCCGTCGCTGGTCCACCCGTCGGTACGGAGGCGTACATGTCGTTGCTCGGCTCGTCACCGCGCTCGACGATCGGTACCTCGATCTCGACCGGTGCGGCGTTCTGGAACTGCAGGGACAGCGTGACGAAGAAGCCGGCCTCGACGTCGTCCACGTAGAGCGCTGCCTCGTCCTCGATGTTGAGCGGGTCGCGAGGCGAGGACGGCAGCTCGACGGGAAGCCCGCTGTCGTCGACGGTGAGCTCCTCGCCGTCCACGCTCACCGACACCCCGGTCAGCTCGTCGGCTTCTTCACCGTTGTTGAGCAGCGCCGCGGAGACCGTGCCGGTTCCGTCCGGGTTGGCCACCAGCAGTGCGTTCAGCACATCGACACCGCCGCCGCGTTCGTTGACACCGTCGCCTGGGTCGTAGATCGCGTTGGTCTGCGCGTCCAGCCCCGTGCCGCAGCCGCTCAGTGCTCCGACGACCAGCAGACCAGCCAAAGCCATGGCCGGTCGACGGACCGGCAGCGATCGTGAGGACACGGGCGGAACCCTACCGAGGCAGGCAGATCGCGCAGATCGGTGGTAGGTGCCCCGCCCTCGCCGAGGGCGCCACCGGGCGAACTGGCACCGGTCGACTGGCCCGACGTGGCTTGCGGCTGAGTCGAGGTACCCCAGCCGACCGGACAGCGAAGGCGGCGATCAGGGGAACGCCGCGAATCCGTCCCGCCGGATGACCGAACCCGGTACCGTACCGCCCCCAGGCGACCTTCGATGCATGCCGAGCACCGCTTTGTCAAGCCCTCATTATGGCTCTGACCTGCATCGATGCCCGAGGACCGGCAGATTCACCGTGTTAGACTGGTCACCGACGATAGGGGCTGGTGGATGAATTTTGCTGTCGGTGAGACGGTCGTATACCCCAATCACGGGGCGGCCGTCATCGAGGACATCGAAACGCGGCAGATCAAGGGTGAGGACCAGAAGTACCTGGTCCTGCGCATCGTGGCTCAGAACGACCTCGTTGTCAGGGTGCCGGCGTGCAACCTCGACCTGGTCGGCGTTCGCGACGTGGTCGACAAGATCGGGCTCGAGCGGGTCTTCGGCATCCTGCGTGCCGAGCACACCGAGGAGCCCACCAACTGGTCGCGTCGCTACAAGGCCAATCTGGAGAAGCTCCACTCGGGCGACGTGATGAAGGTGTCGGAGGTCGTTCGCGACCTTTGGCGCCGCGAGCGTGAGCGCGGCCTCTCGGCTGGCGAGAAGCGCATGCTGGCCAAGGCTCGACAGATCCTGGTCTCCGAGCTCGCGCTGGCTGAGCGCACCAACGAGGACAAGGCCGAGACCCTGCTCGACGAGGTACTCGCGTCCTGATCAGCGGCTTCACCGAACGCGCCTCCGCCGCAAGGTGGAGGCGCGTTCGTCGTTCTCTGCCGAGGGTCACAGCCGGCACACCCCAGGTACCGGGTGGTTAGGTGGCCGCCGTGCTGACCGCTGTCGTCGTCCCCGCGGCCGGGTCGGGCGTACGCCTGGGCGCCGGCGTACCCAAGGCGCTGGCTCTGCTGGACGGCGAGCCCCTGTTGGCGCATGCGCTGCGTTCGCTCCTCCTGGCGCACTCGGTCGACGTGGTCGTGGTGTGCGCGCCCGCAACAGCCCTGCCTGAGACCCGCCGGCTCTGCGAGCAGGTGACGGACCGGCCGGTCATCGTGGTCGCCGGCGGCGCCGACCGGCAGGCCTCTGTCGCCCGGGGGCTGGCAGCCCTGCCGGCGGGCGCGGACGTGGTGCTCGTGCATGATGCCGCGCGCGCTCTGGTGCCCGCCGAGCTGGTGGAGCGCGTGGTGGCTGCCGTGCGCGCCGGCGCCGGCGCTGTCGTCCCCGCCATCCCGGTG
>DASQMN010000084.1:0-1952 GCA_035645475.1 Nocardioidaceae bacterium | reverse complement strand
AGGTCGGCAGCCAGCTGCTCGTCGACGGGCGAGGGACCGATGTCGATGCCCTCGGCGTCGACGTTGAGCTCACGGGCCAGCCCGAAGAGCTCGACCAGGGTCTTGCCGGCGCTTGCGAGCGCGTCGCGAGGGCGCATCGACGCCTTCGTCTCGACGTCGATGACCAGGCGGTCGAAGTCGGTGCGCTGCTCGACACGGGTGGCCTCGACCTTGTACGTCACCTTCAGCACCGGGGAGTAGATCGAGTCGACGGGCATGCGTCCGATCTCGAAGTCACCGATCTTGTTCTGTGCGGCGGACACGTAACCACGACCGCGCTCGACGACCAGCTCCATCTCCAGGCGACCGGAGTCGTTGAGCGTGGCGATGACCAGCTCGGGGTTGTGCACCTCGACACCGGCGGGCGGCGCGATGTCGGCGGCGGTGACCTCACCGGGGCCCTGCTTGCGCAAGTACATCGAGACGGGCTCGTCGTGCTCGGAGGAGACGACGAGGTCCTTGAGGTTGAGGATCACCTCGGTGACGTCCTCGGTCACGCCGGGGATGGTGGTGAACTCGTGCAGCACGCCCTCCACCCGGATGGAGGTGACGGACGCACCGGGGATGGAGGAGAGCAGGGTGCGGCGCAGCGAGTTGCCGAGGGTGTAGCCGAAGCCGGGCTCCAGGGGCTCGATGACGAAGCGGGAGCGGTAGGTGTCGACGTTCTCCTCGAAGAGCGTCGGGCGCTGGGCGATGAGCATGTGAGTTCCTTTCGGTGCCGTCCGCTATATGACGGCCTCGAGGGTGCCGGGGGCTGGCCCCGACCGGGCTGGCACGAGGACGGTGTCCTCGTGGTGGTGCGGAGGGCTGGCGCCCTCGTGTACTGACTTACGTCTTCGAGTAGTACTCGACGATGAGCTGCTCCTGCACGGGCACGTCGATCTGCGCGCGCACAGGAAGCTGGTGGATCAGGATGCGCATGCGACCCGGAATGGCGTCCATCCACGCCGGCACCACCCGTTCGCCGTGCGTCTCACGCGCGACGATGAACGGCGTGGTCTCAACCGACTTGGGCCGCACGTCGATCACGTCGTGGGGGGCGACCTGGTACGACGGGATGTCGACCTTGTGCCCGTTGACCTGGAAGTGGCCGTGACCCACCAGCTGGCGGGCGTGCCGGCGGGTGCGGGCGAACCCGGCGCGGTACACGACGTTGTCCAGCCGTGACTCGAGCAGCTGGAGCAGGTTGTCGCCGGTCTTGCCGGCACGCCTGTTGGCCTCGGCGTAGTAGTTGCGGAACTGCTTCTCCATCACGCCATAGGTGAAGCGGGCCTTCTGCTTCTCCTGCAGCTGGTTGCGGTACTCGCTCTCCTTGACCCGGCCGCGGCCGTGCATGCCGGGCGGGTACGGGCGACGCTCGAATGCCGAGTCGCCGCCGACGAGGTCCACGCCGAGGCGGCGGGACTTCTTCGTCATGGGGCCGGTGTATCGGGCCATGCTGGCTGCTCCTTAAACCGAGTGCGAACGAGGCTCAGACGCGACGGCGCTTGGGCGGCCGGCATCCGTTGTGCGGGCTGGGGGTCACGTCCTGGATGGTGCCGACCTCGAGGCCGACGGCACCCAGCGACCGGATAGCCGTCTCGCGGCCCGAGCCCGGGCCCTTCACGAAGACGTCGATCTTCTTCATCCCGTGCTCCATCGCCCGGCGTCCCGCAGCCTCGGCGGCCATCTGAGCAGCGAACGGTGTCGACTTGCGCGAGCCCTTGAACCCGACGGTGCCGGCACTGGCCCACGCGATCACCGCGCCGGTGGGGTCGGTGATCGTGACGATCGTGTTGTTGAACGTGCTCTTGATGTGGGCCTGGCCCACAGCGACGTTCTTCTTCTCCTTGCGGCGCACCTTCTTGGCGCCCGCGGTACGGCCCTTGGGAGGCATGTGCTCTCTTTCCTACGAGTTCTTCGGAAGCGGTGGA
>DASQMN010000083.1:0-4421 GCA_035645475.1 Nocardioidaceae bacterium | reverse complement strand
GAGCGAGTGCGACGAGAACCTGAAGTCCTATGCGCACATGGCTGTGTCATCGCTCGTCGGCTGCACCTGGTGCCTCGATCTCGGCTACTTCCAGGCCGCCAACGCAGGGCTCGACGCTGGCAAGGCCCGCGAGGTGCCGCGGTGGCGGACGTCCGATGTCTTCACGCCGCTGGAGCGCGAAGTCATGGAGTACGCCGAGGCGATGTCGCAGACGCCACCGACCGTCACCGACGAGCTGTCCGCGCGGCTCCTGGAACAGCTCGGCGCGCCGGCCATGGTGGAGCTCACCGCATGGATCGCGTTGACCAACGTGTTCACGCGCACGAACTCCACGCTGGGTATCGAGGCGCAGGGGTTCTCGGCAGCCTGCGGCCTGCCGCCGTTGGCTCAGCCGAGCGGCGTAGCGTCGAAGGTATGACCGACGACCCTGTCGTCATCCATCGCAGCCTGCTCTTCACGGTGGCCTACGAGATGCTCGGCTCCGCTGCCGACGCGGAGGACGTCGTACAGGAGTCCTGGCTGCGGTGGGCCGATCTCGGAGGCGCGAACCAGGCGGCAGTGCGCGACCCGCGGGCCTACCTCATTCGGGTCGTCACCCGGCAGGCGCTCAACCGGCTGCGTACGCAGGTGCGGCGGCGTGAAGACTACGTCGGCCCGTGGCTTCCCGAGCCCCTGCTGACCAGCCCCGACGTCGCCGAGGACGTCGAGCTCGCCGACAGCATCTCCTTCGCGATGCTGACCGTGCTGGAGACCCTGGGTCCCATGGAGCGGGCGGTGTTCGTGCTCCGTGAGGTGTTCCAGACGCCGTACGACGAGATCGCGGATGCGGTGGGCAAGACGCCGACGGGGGTGCGGCAGATCGCCCACCGTGCCCGAGAGCACGTGGCAGCGCGGCGCCCCCGCGTGCAGGTGAGCCAGGCGGAGCGACAGGCGGTCGTTGTGCGGTTCTTGGCAGCCGTCCGTAGTGGCGACATCCAGGCTCTGCTGGAGGTACTCGCGCCGGATGTTGTCGTGGTGTCCGACGGTGGCGGCGTGGTTGCCGCAGCTCGCCGCCCGATCGAGGGTGCGGACCGGGTTGGGGCGTTCCTGAGCGGTTTGGCCGCTTCACCGGGCGACTTCGAGGCGATGCCGGTGTGGCTCAACGGGGCGCCGGCAGCGCGCTTCGCGCTCGACGGGGAGCTCAACACGGTGGCGAGCCTGGGGATCGAGGGCGGCCGGATCACCCACATCTACGCGGTTCGCAACCCGCACAAGCTGGCTCGGCTTGATCGGGAGGCCGAGCTCAGCCGATGAGCGCTCGCGTTCGGCTGAGTGACAACCCGTGGTCCGTCCTGTCCTGCACGTCGGAACCTGGCGGAGTCGAATGGCTCACGCGCCCCCTGTCCGACGCTTCGGCGCTGCGGTGGCGTGGGTCGCGAAGTCGGCCGTGTCCCAACCCGCGCGGCCGGCACCGGCACGGTAGGCGCTCTCGTAGAAGTCCAGCAGGGCCTCCGCGGGATCTGATGAGGCGCGCATGTCGTCGTAGCCGAGCAGTGCCAGGTGACCCGATCCGGTGTCCTGCCATTTCGCTTGTGGCGGGTCGAGCGGCTGGTCGGTGAGCCCGGCCGGCTCGGGAGCGGTGTAGGAGTAGAACGCCGGAAAAGGGGTGCGCCGACTGTCGCCGGGCCAGAAGCCGAAAGCGATGACCTCGTGCGAGTACGCCTCGGCTGTCACCGCGTCTGTTCCGGGACCGACCGGAGCCCTGCGCCCTGAGTAGCGGGCGTACGCCAGGTCGAAGCTGTGCCAGAACAAGTGAATCGGGCTGGCCTTGCCGTTGAAGCGTGACCCGAACCGGGCCAGTACCTGGTGCGTGCCGGTCAGCACCCGCCAGTACCGCGTGACAGCGTCGGCGTCGTAGCTGTCGTGGATCGTGTCCTCCGCGAACGACGGGCTGTCGCCGAGGTCGAACGGCTGCGGGTGGATGTCCACTTCGACACCGAGCTCGCGCAGTGCGGTGATGAGGTCGCGGTAGAAGTCAGCGCACGCCGGGCGGAGTCCGAGAGCGATCTCGCGTTGCTGACCGTCGCTGGTGCTGACCCGCAGTCGGTGGTTGAGCAGGTCGAGCTGGATCTCCAGCTCGCGCTCACCGTAGGGCATGGGCCCGGTGGTCAGACCCCAGATGGACGGAAGCAACGTGACGTGCCACCAGTGGTTTCGGAACGGTACGAGCGCCATCCGGATCTTGCCGATGATCTGCGTGTAGCGGTGCAGCGTCTCCTTGGTCGGCTCCCAGGGCCCGTACGGCAGCGGGGGCCAGCGTGCGTCTGCGCCGAGCGTCATCGGGCCAACTTCGCACCGCGCGGACCCTCAGTCAACGACCGGCAGGTAGCCCGCCATGATGAGCGTGGTCGCGTCCCCGTGCAGCGAAGGGTTGACATGCGTATCGGCACCCCCGAACAAGTCCGTGCGGAGTTCGCGGCGCTCCCGGGTCGGCCCCGAGCTGTCGTCAGTGGAAACGCCGCAACCCCGTGGACCTTGCTGCGCCTGTTCGACGAGGCTGTCGACAGCTACGTCCTGCAT
Organism: Nocardioidaceae bacterium; assembly: GCA_035645475.1. GTDB lineage: Bacteria > Actinomycetota > Actinomycetes > Propionibacteriales > Nocardioidaceae > DASQMN01. The sequence goes on along the minus strand of DASQMN010000083.1, from coordinate 1,862 downwards.
CTCCTCAACCCGCATCCAGGTGTTCCGGATCGCCCCGGAGTCGGCCTCGAGACGGCATTCGTCGGACCGGGAGCGCGCCGAAGCCCCCAGTTGTCGTACGTGCCCACCCGGCTGTCGATGTTGCCACTCCTCTACTCCGATGCGCTCGCTCCGGACGTCGTGCTTCTGCGCACGTCAGTACCGCGGGACGGGGCAGTGTCGATGGGCATCGAGGTCAATGTGCTGCCCGCGGCGGTGGAGGCTGTGCGCGACCGCGGGGGAGTGGTCGTCTGCCAGCTCGACCCCTCCATGCCGTACACCTTCGGGGATGGTGAGCTTCCGACGGATCAAGTCGACTGGGCAGTGGAGGCCTCCGATGTGCTCGGCTCTCCCCGCGTCTCAGCCCCCGACGCGGCAGCGGAGCACATCGCCGAGCAGGTCGCCGGCCAGATCGCCGACGGCGCCACGATCCAGATCGGCATCGGCGAGGTCCCGGATGCTGTGGTGGGCGGCTTGATGAGACGACGGGAGCTGCGGGTGTGGAGCGAGATGATCAGCGACGGCGTCCTGGCGCTGGAGCGCGCCGGCCGTCTCGATCGAGACGTTCCGATCTCCGCGTCCTTCCTGTTCGGCTCGCCTGAGCTGTACCAATGGGCCGACCAGAATCCACGCCTGCGACTCCTGCGTACTGAGACGACCAACGCCCCGGCACTCATCGCCCGCAACCCGGCCATGGTGTCGATCAACACTGCCTTACAGGTTGACCTCTTCGCCCAGGTCAACGCCTCGCGCATCAAGGGCCGCATCCACAGTGGCTTCGGCGGCCAGACCGACTTCATCGTCGGAGCGCTGCACGCTCCAGGCGGGCAGGCGCTCATCGCGCTCAAGTCCTGGCATGCCAAAGCCGATGTCTCCACCATCGTGCCGATGGTGGACGAGCCGGTGACGTCCTTCCAGCCCTCGAGCGTCGTGACCGAGCAGGGCGCGGCGAGGCTACGGGGCAACAACGAGAAGGACCAGGCGATGCACCTCATCGAGAATGCGGCGCACCCTTCGATGCGCGAAGAGCTGCGCGAGGAGGCGTACGCGCTCGGGTTGGCTTGATCTGGCGTAACAGCAAGACCGTCGACGGCTGACGGTTGCTGACATTCGCAAGCGTGGTCAGTCGGCTATGGGTGCGACGATCGTCCGGTAGGCCGCCTGGCTGAGCGCCTGACCCCACATCTCGGCGCGCTCCGTCTCACCGTCGAGCAGTGGCCCGTCGACGCCTGAGACGTAGAAGCTCTGTGGCTTCTCCAGCATCACCAGGCCGTGGTGATGGAGCACCTTGGCTGCTTTCTTGGCGGCGGAACCGGGTAGGTGCCGTACCTTCTCGGCTCGGGTGTCGAAGGCGGCCGCCACACCTGTGTAGGGCTGCTCGGGAAGGCGGTCGAGCCATTCCCGAATACCGGTTGCGTGCTCGCCCGTAGCGCCTTGTCGGATGGCGTCCTCACGGGTGTTGGGTCGAGACATGGAGAAGACATGCGTGGGGCCACCCACCACCACCAGGTCGTATCGACCGCTGATGTCGACAGGTGCCTGATCGACGGGGAAGAGCTCGGTCTGGATGCGCGCTGACAATCCAGCGGCGACAGCGCGGGCCACACGCTCGGTGTTTCCGAACCAGGATTCGTAGACAACGATGCCTCTCATCTCGCTACCCCTTCCGCTTGCAGTCTTCTGGACGCGGCCGCGACGTCACAGAGTCAATGGACCCCCTCCCCCATAGGACCAAAGGCCGTATGGGTGACCTTCGGACGTTCGCTGCCAGTCGCCCCGCTGGCGAGCCACACTCGCTGCCGCATGTCGCGACAGGCTGACCGATACCCCGTTGCTGGCACCGC
>DASQMN010000082.1:0-5602 GCA_035645475.1 Nocardioidaceae bacterium | reverse complement strand
GCCGACCTCTACCGCACCCAGTTCGCGCCCGGGCGCCACCACGACGTCCGCGAGCCAGTCGGAGCCTGAGGCGTCGAGCGGGCGAACGTCCGTCCGTTCGTTGACTGGGCGAGCTTGGCCTCCGCGGACTCAGCCCGGTCGTACTCGAGTCGGACCCGCTCGAGCAGGGCACTCACCAAGGGGGCGGCGACCGCCAGCAGTTCCTCGGCGCTCACCTGGTCCGGCGCTCGCGCGTTCTCCGGCAGCCGGGTGTGAGTGAACTCCGCCATATCTCCCACGATGTCAAAACCGCCCTCGACGAGCTTCTCGGCCGCGGTCTCGGTGCGACGCCGAACGAGCGCGAGCTCCTCGCGGCCGAGGGCAATCCGGCTGCGGCCCGACTCGGCCAGCAGCTCGTTGCCGATGAAGTCCCGTATCCAGCGGTGCACCGGTGCGCCGTCGTCGCTTCCCTCGTCCAGAGCGGCACGCAACTGCGCTCCCAGCAGCTGCAGCAACCGCGCGCCTTCCACCGGCAGTGATGCGTTGGGCCGCGCCTTGGAGGCGTCGTACGCATCGGGGTCCACCCCGCCCAAGGCCCCGAATCGGCGCCACAGCAACCGCGGGTCCGAGCCCCGTGCCGGCACGGTCACCACGTGCACCTGTTCGGCCGGCACCAGCCCATGCCAGCGCGCCAGCAGGGCTGACGGGTCCAGGTTCCCCCAGCTCCAGCGCTCACCGTCCCGGTCGAGGCCGGCGACGAATGCAGGAAGCGACGTGGCCTGCCCGAGCTTGAGCGTCTCCTGCCAGGCCGCTGGCACCTGCTCGACGAACGCTCGGGCGGTTGCGACCACGTGCACCTGCGCTGGTGCCAGAGCCTCGAGAAAACGTTCAGCCGAGGAGCGTGGAGTGAGTGAGAACCACTCGTTGCTGAGAACGGCGGTTCCGGGCCAGTCCCGGATCTGATTCACGATCCGGTGCATCACTCGATGTGCGGGGCCGGCAGCCTCGATGTCCAGCGGCCCTTCGCGGACGGCCTTCGCGACAAGGTTGAGGTCGAACTGGCGGCGCCCGGGGATGAGCACGCCACTCTTCGCCAGTCGGCTCTTGTTGTTCCACAGCAGCGTCTGCAAGAAGGTCGAGCCGGCCTTGGGAGGCCCGACGTGGAGGATCACCCGCTCTGCCACGCCGGGAGCCTAGCCCTCACCGACCCTCAACAGCACTGCCGTGCCACCACCAACCGTCACCGGGCAGACTGGAGCGGGGGCTTGCTCGCCCCGTCAAGGCACGACGCGCGAAGGGCGGAGCGATGGACCTGGGACTCGACCAGCGCGTGTATCTCGTCACCGGCGGCAGCAAAGGGTTGGGCCGGGCCACCGTCGACGTGCTCGTTGCCGAGGGAGCCCGCGTCGTGGTGTCGGGACGCGACGCCGACTCCCTGGCCGCGGTCACGGCGGCGCACGGCGAGCAGGTCGTGGCGGTGCAGGCCGACAACGCCGACGCCGCCACACCCGACCGCCTGATCGAGACTGCACAGGCTCGGTGGGACCGGGTGGACGGGGCCCTGGTCAGCGTCGGCGGACCGCCGTACGGCGGTGTGCTGGATGTGGACGACGAGGCCTGGCGCGGTGCCTTCGAGACCGTGTTCCTCGGCGCGGTGCGTCTGGGCCGTGAGCTGGCTGCCGCGCTCGGTGCGGGTGGCGCGATCGGGTTCGTCCTGTCGTCGTCGGTACGTAGCCCCATCCCCGGGCTGGCGGTGTCGAACGGGCTGCGCCCCGGCTTGGCGATGGTGGCAAAGACACTGGCCGACGAGGTCGGGCCGCGCGGCGTCCGCGTGGTGTCGCTGCTGCCCGGTCGCATCGAGACCGAGCGCACCGCGGCACTGGACGCGACTGCCGACGACCCCACCGAGCAGCGGCGCACGTCCGAGGCAGGCATCGCTCTGCGCCGGTACGGCCGGCCGGAGGAGTTCGGCCGGGTGGCTGCCTTCGCGTTGAGCCCAGCGGCGTCGTACCTCACTGGCACCGCGCTGGCGGTCGACGGAGGAGCGCTGCGGACGCTGTGAGCCGACCGGTCAGGGAGTCGCCGGGTCAGGTACCGATGTCAGCGCCCATGCGGTGTTGATGAGCCCGATGTGGCTGAACGCCTGCGGCACGTTGCCCAGCTGCCGCTTCGCGACCGTGTCGTACTCCTCGGCGAGCAGCCCGACGTCGTTGCGCAGCGTGAGCAGTCGGTCGAACAGCTCCCGTGCCTCGTCGTGGCGGCCGACGAGCGCCAGCGCCTCGGCGTACCAGAACGAGCACGCCAAGAAGGCCCCCTCGTCACCGGCGAGCCCGTCGACCGGAGCCTCGCCGGCGTCGGCGGCAGGCAGCTCGTAGCGCAGCAGCAACCCGTCGCGCACCAGGTGCTCGTGCACCGCGTCGAGTGTCGACAGCACCCGCGGGTCGTCTGGAGGCAGGAAACCGGTGCGCACGATCATCAGCACCGCGGCGTCCAGCGCGCTCGACCCATAGGACTGGGTGAAGGCCCCGACGTCGGGATTCCAGCCGCGCTCACAGACCTGCGCGTGCACGGTCGCGGCCAGCTCACGCCAGTGGGCGGCCCGCTCGTGCCCACGCTCCTCGCCCAGGGTCGCCATTCGATCGAAGGAGACCCAGCACATGAGCTTGGAGTGGGTGAAGTGCTGCTCGGGTCCGCGCACCTCCCACAGGCCACGGTCCGGGCGTTCCCAGATCTTCTCCAGATGGGTGACGAGGGCTACCGCCACCGACCAGGCCTGGTCGCCGCTGTTGACGCCGTGGCGTTCGGCCAGCGCGAGCGCGTCGATGACCTCGCCGAAGACGTCGAGCTGCAGCTGGTCGGCGGCTGCGTTGCCGATGCGAACCGGCTGGGACCCCTCGTACCCCTTCAGCCAGTCGGCCTCGAACTCGGTGAGGCGGGTCTCACCGGCGATGCCGTACATGATCTGCAGGTCGTCCGGTGACCCGGCGACCGCCCGCAGCAGCCAGCCCTGCCAAGCCTCGGCCTCCTGGGTGAAGTTGCAGCGCAGCAACGCCTCCAGCGTCATCGTGGCGTCGCGCAGCCAGCAGTAGCGGTAGTCCCAGTTGCGCTCGCCCCCGATGTCCTCGGGTAGCGACGTGGTCGCAGCGGCGACGATGCCTCCCGTCGGTCGGTACGTCAGGGCCTTGAGCGTCAGCAGGGACCGGGAGACGGCCGCCTGCCACTCCTCGCTCCAGCCCGGCTCGGGCCGGTGATGTGACGACCACTCCTGCCAGCCGGTGATGGTGTGCTCGAGAGCTCGTTCTGCGTCCACCGGCCGGGGGGCGCGCTCGTGTGAGGCCTTCCAGATGAGGACGAAGTGCACCCGCTCTCCGGCGGAGACCGTGAAGTCGGCGACGGTGGACATCCCTTCGCCGCGCACCTGCACGTCGCTGCTCAGGTAGACCGCGTCCGGGCCGGCGACAGCGACGACCGAGCCCGCTGACCGGCGCACCCAGGGAACCCGCCGGCCGTACTCGAAACGGAGCCGGAGCACCATGCGCATGTCGACGGTCCCGCTGACGCCATGGACGATGCGCACGACGTCGGGCGCCTCACCGCGCAGCGGCATGAAGTCCACGACCTTGACCGTGCCGGTGTCGGTGGTCCAGAAGGTCTCCAGCACGAGGCTTCCCGGCACGTACTGCCGGGACTCCGAGGTCTCCGTACCGGCCGGGGCGATCGTCCAGTGCCCGTTCTCCTCGTCGCCGAGCAGTGCTGCGAAGCAGGCAGGGGAGTCGAAACGCGGCAGGCAGAGCCAGTCCAGGGAGCCGTCGCGGCCGACCAGGCCAACCGTCTCGGAGTCGCCGATCATCGCGTAGTCCTCGATCGAGCCAGTCACCGGCTCAGCCCCTCTCGTTCGACGGTCGCGCCGGTCGGTCGCAGTGCCGGGTGCGGGTGGTCCATGTCGTCCCCGTCGTCCATGTCGTCCTCGGCGCTGGTGGTACGGCGCGGGGGACGTGGGTGCACCTCGAGCCAGGCGAACCAGACGTACCCCACCACAGCCAGAGCAGCGAAGAAGAACCACTGCAGGCCGTAGAAGAAGTGCGGTCCCTGGCCCAGGTCGGGGTCGTCCGCCGGCTCGAGCGGTGTGGCGGGCGCGGGAAGCTCGTCGAGCAGCAGCAGATGCCCACCGGCCACCGGGTACGGCAGGGCGTCGGTGAAGCCTTCGCTCGAGATCGCCCGCACCTGGCCGTCGGTGGGCGTGACCGCGCCGGAGTCAGCGCCGGAGTCGGGCTGCAGCCACCCCGTCACCGTGACCTCGCCGCTGGGTGGAGCCGGCACGTCGGTCGGTGCGGAGGTGCCCTCCGCAGCCAGCCAGCCCCGGTCGACGAGGACGGCGGTGCCCTCGTCGGTGACCAGTGGCGTGACCACGTCGACGCCGCGAGACCCGTCACGGACCTGGTACTTGACCGTGACCTGCTCGGTGGGGTCGTAGGTGCCGATCACCTGCACCCGGCGCCACAGGTCCTTCTCGTCGGGGTTCTGGCCGGGCGCCATCACCTGCGACCAGCCGACCGCGGGTGCCTCGAGGTTGACCTCGGTGACCGCATTCGTGGCCTTGCGCTCGTCCAGCTTCTCCCACTGCCACAGTCCCAGGCGCGCGCTCACTACCGCGACCACCGCGACGACAGCGGCGAAGCCGAGCCAGCGCGCGCTCAGCAGGAAGCGGTACACGCGACGACGTTAGCCGGTGCGGCGATGCGGCGGCCGGTCAAGCGATGTGGTGGCCTCATCGGCCGTCGTCGTCGCCGGTGGCGGCGTGCGACACGTAGGCTGGCATGGTGACCACGTTGACGCAGGCTCCTGCCGACGTGCGTTTCCCGTTGGTCGACAAGTACGGACGCGTCGCGACGGACCTGCGGGTGTCGCTGACCGACCGCTGCAACTTGCGCTGCCAATACTGCATGCCGGCCGAGGGCCTGGACTGGATGCCGACCGAGCAGACGCTGACCGACGACGAGGTCGTCCGGTTGGTGCGTATCGCCGTCGAGCTGCTCGGCGTACGCCAGGTGCGCTTCACCGGCGGGGAGCCGTTGCTACGCCGCGGGCTCGCGGGTCTCGTCGCTCGCACCGCTGAGCTCGAGCCGCGTCCCACCATCGCGCTGACGAGCAACGGCCTCGGGCTGGCACGCACCGCCTCCGCGCTGGCCTCCGCCGGTCTCGACCGCGTCAACATCAGCCTGGACACCGTACGGCCCGACACCTTCAGGCAGATCACTCGCCGCGAGCGCCTGCACGACGTCGTCGCCGGGCTCGCGGCGGCGTACGACGCGGGCCTGCACCCGGTCAAGGTCAACGCCGTGCTGCTGCGCGGCGTCAACGACGAACAGGCCGGCGAGCTGCTGCGCTGGTGCGTGGAGCGCGGCTACCAGCTGCGCTTCATCGAGCAGATGCCGCTGGACGCCCAGCACGGCTGGAGTCGCGCCGCGATGGTGACGGCCGACGAGATCGTCGCGGCACTGGAGCAGACCGTGCAGCTCACGCCCGTCGGACGGCCGCGGGGGTCTGCGCCGGCCGAGGAGTTCCTCGTTGACGGCGGGCCGGCGACGGTCGGCGTCATCGCGTCGGTCACCCGCCCGTTCTG
>DASQMN010000081.1:0-2413 GCA_035645475.1 Nocardioidaceae bacterium | reverse complement strand
CCTTTCGTCAGCACGCCCTCAATCTGCCGCTACCGGTGACGGTCACGTCCAACGACCTTCCGCACCTCGGGGCGGCGATAGAGGTGGCGGCCTACCGAATCGCCGTGGAGGCCCTCACCAATGTCGTCCGACACTCACGGGCGACGTCGGCTGCCCTCACCCTCATGGCAGGCCCCCACTCGCTCACTGTCGAAGTGGTGGACGACGGGATGATCGCCGCCCCCTGGCGGCCGGGTACCGGCATCACTTCGATGCGCGAGCGAGCCGCCCTCGTCGGCGGCACGCTTCTCGCCGCCGATGGAAGAACTGTCGCCACGCTCCCGCTCTGATCGCGGGTCCCTGACTACTGCGAAGGCAAGGGCGAGTCAGGCGTGGACGACGGTTGCTCAGGCATCCACAGCGGCCCCGCGTACCAGGTGCCAGCTGTACTGGGTCATGACCCCGCCCGAAGTCAGCGGCCGGCGTAGGTGTCCAGTCGAGCGTCGGGACACTGGCGGCGAGACGGCGCTGGAGATGCTCGGGGCTGTGCTCTGTGAAGATGAAGTTGTACGACCACGGGAGCGTGTCGGCTGGCCCGGCCGTGTCCGTGACGCCGTGGGCCTCGTGCCACCCCTTCCGAGCAGTGGTCGGGATCTCGGGACCCTCGAGTGAGAGGAACGGCCATGGCATCGATGTTCAAGTGGGACGTGGTCGATCCCGGACGGGGCGAGGCGGTCGCGCCGAACCAGCGCCTGGGCTGGGGACGAACGGCAGGGCTCGGCGCCCAGCACATCGTCGCGATGTTCGGGGCGACGTTCGTCTTCCCGATCGTCATGGGTCTCGACCCCAATCTCGCGATCATGTTCTCTGGAATCTGCACGATCCTGTTCCTGCTGATCTGCAGCAACAAGGTGCCCAGCTATCTCGGCACCAGCGCGTCGTTCGTGGCGAGCGTCGCGGCGATCCGTTCCCAGGGCGGTGACTCCTCGGACGTCACCGGTGCGATCATGATCGCAGGCATCGTGCTGTTGCTGGTGGGTGTGCTCGTCCACTTCTCGGGCTCGGGGCTGATCCACAAGATCCTGCCGCCGGCCGTCACCGGAGCGGTGGTCATGCTGATCGGGTTCAACCTCGCTCCGGTGGTCGCCGAGATCTACTGGCCGCAGGACCAGTGGGTCGCGCTGCTCACGGCTGCGTTCATGGTCTGTGCCGCCGTGCTGTTCCCGGGGTTCTGGGCGCGGATCGCGGTCTTTCTGGCGCTGATCTTCGGCTACCTGATCTCCTGGCTCTTCGACCTGGTCCTAGGTCAGGTCAACTCGCCGAACTCGTTGAACAACTTCAAGGTGGAGGAGCACGACCGGGTCACCTGGGCCTCGGTGAAGGCCGCCGAATGGATCGGGTTGCCCAGTGGCACCCTCGCTGACGGCGTTTCGGCCGTGCACGGGCCGAACTTCTCGATGACCTTCATCCTGCTCGTGCTGCCAGGCGTGATCGCCCTCGTCGCCGAGAACACCGGACACGTCAAGGCGGTCGCCGAGATGACCGGCGAGAACCTCGACCCCTACATGGGCAGGGCGATCGGCGCGGACGGGTTCGCGACCGCGCTCGCGTCCGCCTTCGGTGGATCGCCGACCACGACGTACGCCGAGAACATCGGTGTCATGGGTGCCACCCGGGTCTACTCCACCGCCGCCTACTACGTGGCCGCGGCCGTGGCCATCCTGCTCGGACTCTGCCCGAAGTTCGGAGCGATCGTCAGTGCCACTCCGGGAGGAGTGCTGGGCGGGATCACCGTGGTGCTGTACGGCATGATCGGACTCGTGGGCGCCAAGATCTGGGTCGAGAACCGGGTGAACTTCGGTGATCCGGTCAACCTCGTCGGTCTGGCTGCGGGCATCATCGCCGGCATCGGCGGCGTGACGCTGCAGATCACCGACGACTTCGAGCTCAGTGGCATCGCGCTGGGCACGATCCTGGTGATCGTCTTCTACCACCTCGTGGGTTCTCGTCGGTCTCCTGGAAGCGACCGTGGGCTGACGAGGTGACCAAAGCCCTGTGAAGAAAACCCTGAAGAAGCCCCTGTGAAGCCGGCACCGTTCGACTACCTCCGTCCGGGGTCGCTCACCGAAGCGGGGGCGGCCCTGGCGGAGGAGCCGAACGCGAAGGTGCTCGCCGGCGGCCAGAGCCTGGTTCCCCTGTTGTCCATGCGGCTGGCGGCTCCCAGTCTGCTCGTTGACATCAACGGGTTGCCGGACCTCTCCGGCATCGAGGTGGCTGATGCGGGTGTGCGGATCGGTGCCCTGGCCCGGCACGCCGAGGTCCTTGCTTCTGCTGAGGTACGCCGAGTCCAGCCGCTTGTGTCACTGGCCCTGTCCCACGTGGCTCACGCCACGATCCGCAACCGGGGCACCACCGTCGGCTCGATCGTGCACGC
>DASQMN010000080.1:0-7533 GCA_035645475.1 Nocardioidaceae bacterium | reverse complement strand
CCGGCCGTGGCCTCTGGTGCCCATCCCGCGTTCCCGGTCGAGTCGCAGCCGGCTGTCCGCATCGCTCACGGGGCGCACCCGGCTCCACCGCCGAGTCGGCAGCCTGTCGCCGCTGCGGCAAGCCCCCCAGTTGCTGAGCAGCCCAAACCGGCGGCATCTGCCGCCGCGGCATCCCACGCGGCGACTGCCGAGCCGGTCGGGGTACCCGTACCGGGCGCTCACCCGGCCCCGACAACCGCCCAGCCGGCGGCGCCGGCGACGTGGGACCTGCGACCCGTCACGCTGCCCACGTACATCACCAAGTCACGCGCGCCGCGCACCGTCCGCAGCACTGAACGCACCGGCGCGGACAGCTGGTCCTCGGGCCGGAACAGCGGTGCCCGGCCGGTGCGCGACGAGGCGGACGGCAAGCCCGTGGAGCAGCGCCGAGCCGTCGGCGGCTGACCCGTCCCTCAGCCTGGGACAGGCGCTGCTGCGTGCTAGGTTGGCGCCGCTTCAGGGGCTGTGGCGCAGTTGGTAGCGCGTCTCGTTCGCAATGAGAAGGTCAGGGGTTCGAATCCCCTCAGCTCCACCGAATGGTTCGGTCTCTGGCCAGCGGAGACCCTGATCGGGGGTCTCCTTTGCCAGCGGCTATGCGCCCGGGCGGCCGCGCTGCGCGTACGCACCAGCCCGTCGGCACCCGCCGGCAGGGTCCGCTCTGTCGGTGGCAGGGCCCTCGGCTCTGCGCCGGTGCGGCTCTGACGGCAGACTGGCGCCGGTGATCGACACCACGGGCGCCGTGTACGCCGCGGCCGGCCTGGCCGCGTTCGCGGCGGCGCTGCTGCCCCGCTTCCTGAGCCGGGCGCCGGTCTCCATGCCCATGGTGTTCGTCGCGGCCGGAGTGCTCGCCTTCACGTTGGTCGACGATCTCCCCTCGCCCGACCCGGTGGCGCACGGCGCCGTCACCCTCCACCTGACCGAGTTCTGCGTGATCATCGCCCTGATGGGCGCGGGCCTCGCGATCGACCGGCCGATCGGCTTGCACAGCTGGGCAACGACGTGGCGGCTGCTCGGCATCACGATGCCGCTGTCGATCCTGGGCTGCGCGCTGCTCGGCTGGTGGCTGCTGGGCCTCGGCATCGGCGCCGCGCTGCTGCTAGGCGCCGTCCTCGCGCCGACCGACCCGGTGCTGGCCGGTGAGGTGCAGGTCGGCGAGCCGGACGATCCGGACGAGCCCGAGGACGAGGCACGGTTCTCGCTCACCTCCGAGGCCGGACTCAACGACGCCCTGGCGTTCCCGTTCGTGTACGCGGCCATCGCGATCAGCATGGTCGGAGCCGATCCCAGCGGCTGGCTGGCCGACTGGCTGTTGGTCGACGTCGCCTGGCGCCTCACGGTCGGAACGCTGGTGGGGCTTGCGGCCGGGTGGCTGCTGAGCCGGCTGTTCTTCAGGTCACGCCTCGAGCGCGCCCGGCTGGCCGACCAGGCGGAGGGCTTCGTCGCTCTGGCGGCGACGTTGCTCGCGTACGGGTTCGCGGAGCTCTGCCAGGGCTACGGCTTCCTGGCCGTCTTCGTCTGTGCCTGCTCCCTGCGTGCGGCGGAGCGTACCCACGAGTACCACGGCATCCTCCACAACTGGGTCGAGCAGCTCGAGCGACTGCTCACCGTCGCAATCCTCATCCTCTTCGGTGGCGCGCTGGCGCGCGGGCTGCTCACCGGGGTGGGCGTGACCGAAGTGGTGCTCGCCGCGGTCTTCCTCCTGTTGGTGCGCCCACTCAGCGGTCAGATCGGGCTCGCTCGGGGGCGGACCGGGCTGCGGGAGCGGTGGGTCGTCGCCTTCTTCGGCGTGCGTGGCATCGGCTCGCTGTACTACGCCGCCTACGGAATCGAGGAGGGACAGTTCGCCGATCCGGCGCAGATCTGGTCGGTCGTCGGGCTGGTCGTCCTCGGTTCTGTCGTCCTGCACGGCGTCCTGGCCACGCCGGTGATGGACCGGCTCGACCGGCTGCGGGTGGAGGCTGGCGGCGATGCTGCCCGGACCACACCGGTCTGAGCTCCTGACAGACTTGGCTGAAGCAGCGCCGAACCCATGAGAAGCCACGTGAGACGCATCGTGGCCTCGGCTCAGCCCTCCTGTGCCCAGTCCCCGATCGTCCAGTCACGCACCTCCGGCATGTCCTCCAGGTGCTCCACGACATAGGCGTCGTGCCGTGCCAGCTGGGACTGGCAGTACGCCAGCAGGTCGCTGGCTCCCGGGGGTGTGCGCCGGGCGTTGTTCAACGCGTCCATCACCAGGTGGTAACGCGATGTGCGGTTGCGGACGACCATGTCGAACGGCGTCGTGGTGGTGCCCTCCTCGATGAAGCCGCGCACCCGGAACCGGTCGGTGTCGGGCCTGCCGTGCACCAGGTGGTGGATCGCGCCCGGGTATCCGTGGAAGGCGAACACCACGTCGACGTGATCGGTGAAAAGCTCACGGAAGAGCGTGTCGCTCATGCCGTGCGGGTGGTCCTTGGGGCGCGGCATCGTCATCAGGTCGACGACGTTGACCACGCGAACCCGCAGGTGTGGCAGGTGCTCCTTCAGGATCGATGCGGCCGCGACCGTCTCCATCGTCACCACGTCGCCGGCGCACGCCAGCACGATGTCGGGGTCGCTCGCGCCGTCGTCGTTGCCGGCCCACTCCCACACCCCGGCGCCCTGTGCGCAGTGCCGCTGCGCCTCGTCGTAGGTGAGCCACTGCAGCTGTGGCTGCTTGTCGATGACCACCAGGTTGACGTAGGAACGCGAACGCAGCACGTGCTCGGACACCGACAGCAGGCAGTTGGCGTCCGGTGGCAGGTAGACCCGGGCCACGGCTCCGCGCTGGGTGATCACGTTCTGGATGAGCCCGGGGCCCTGGTGTGAGAACCCGTTGTGATCGTTTCGCCACGCGGTCGAGGTCAACAAGATGTTGAGGCTCGGAACCGGATTGCGCCAAGGCAGGTTCCGCGACTCCTTCAGCCACTTGCTGTGCTGGATGGTCTGGGACGCACTCACCATCGCGAAGGCCTCGTACGTTGCGAAGAAGCCGTGCCGGCCGGTCAGGTTGTAGCCCTCCAGCCAGCCGTGGCAGTTGTGCTCGCTCAGCACCTCCATGACCCGGCCTTCGTGCGACAGTGACAGGTCGTCGGGCTGCACCTGCTCGGCGAAGGCACGGTCGGAGGCCTCGAAGACGGCGCCTAGCCGGTTGCTGTTGGTCTCGTCAGGGCAGAACAGCCGGAACGAGTCGGGATTGCGCCGGTACAGGTCTCGCATCACCTCACCGAGCGCGCGTGTCGACTCGTGCTTGATCGCGGCCGGATGCGGTACGTCGACGGCGTAGTCGCGGAAGTCCGGCAGGTCCAGGCCGGCGCCGTCTCCGCCGTTGGCCGCAGGGGTGTCGCTCATGCGCAGCGTTCCCTCGGGGTTCGCGCGCAGAACCAGCTCGGTCGGGTGTCCGTCGGCGTCGAACAGCTCGTCGGGCCGGTAGGACCGCAGCCAGTCGGTCAGCACCGCGAGATGGTCGGAGTTGCCCTTCACACCGGACAGCGGCACCTGGTGCGAGCGCCACGTGCCGGTCACCCGGATGCCGTCGACCTCCTCAGGCCCGGTCCACCCCTTAGGGGAACGCAGCACGATCATCGGCCAGCGCGGCCGGGTGCCGTCCCAGCGCCCTTCTCGTGCTTCGGTCTGGATGCGCCGGATGCTGACGTACGCCTGGGCCATCGCCTCCGCGACCCGGTGGTGCATGCCCGGCAGATCGTCGCCTTCGACTTCGAGCACCTCGTACCCGTGGCCTTCGAGCAGGCTGCGAACCTCGGCAGGGTCCTTGCGAGCAAGCACGGTAGGACCCGCGATCTTGGCCCCGTTGAGGTGCAGCACGGGCAGCACCGCCCCATCGTGGGTGGGGTTGAGGAAGGAGATGCCCTTCCACGAACCCTCCAGCGGCCCGGTCTCTGCCTCGCCGTCCCCCACCACGGCGAGCGCGATCAGGTCCGGGTTGTCCATCACGGCCCCGAAGGCGTGCACCAGCACGTATCCGAGCTCACCGCCTTCGTGGATGGAGCCGGGTGTGGTCACCGACACGTGGCTCGGGATGCCACCGGGCGAGGAGAACTGCCGGAACAGGCGTTGCAGCCCTGGCTCGTCACGGCCGACCATCGGATAGCGCTCGGAGTAGGTGCCTTCCAGGTACCCGGCTGCCACCAGGGCGGGGCCACCGTGACCTGGGCCGGCCAGGTAGATCATCTGCTGGCCGGTGCGCTGGATCAGACGCGACGCGTGCACGTAGAGCATGGACAGCCCCGGGCTGGTGCCCCAGTGACCGAGCAGCCGTGGCTTGATGTGCTCAGAGCTGAGCGGCTCGCGCAGCAGCGGGTTCGCCTGCAGGTAGATCTGCCCGACGGTCAGGTAGTTGTTGGCGCGCCACCAGGCGTCGACCGATGCGAGCTCGTCGTCGGTGAGGGCTAGATCTTCGATATCGGGCACTGCCGGCGCGTGCAGAGTCATGAGATCTCCAGGGCTGAAGGTCGAGGCCTTCGGCACGCTACTCGGATCACCCGACAAGGCATCTCGAGGGACTGGACCTGTCCACAGCGTTCACGTCGGAGTCGCCTGCGAGTCACGTTCCGCCGCGTGCTGCACAGATGCGGTGGCTCACTGCAACAGCTCACGTACGCCGCGGGCGACCTCGAGATCCTCGCGAGCCGCGATGACGAAGGTACGCACGCGCGCGTCGTCACGGCCGATCTCGGCGTCGCCGCTGCCAGGTGCGCGGCGATCCCGGTCGATGTCCACCCCGAGGAAGTCGAGTCCGGCACAGACCCGCTCACGCACCGTTGCCGACCGTTCGCCGACCCCGCCGGTGAAGACCAGTGCGTCGATGCCGGCCATGGACGCAGCCATGGCCCCGATGCCCGTGCACACGCGGTGTGCGTAGACATCGAGCGCCAGCGAAGCGACGTCGTCGCCGGTATCCGCCCGCTCGACCAGGTCGGCCATGTCCTTGGTGCCGCTCAGCCCGAGCAGACCGGAGCGGTGCTCGAGTGCCTCGGCGAGCTCCGACTCGCTCAGATCGGTGCGCTCGAGCAGCCACAGGAGCAAGCCCGGGTCCACCGACCCGGACCGGGTCGCCATCACCAGCCCTTCGAGCGGGGTGAAGCCCATGGTCGTGTCGACCGAGGCGCCGTTGCGCACTGCGCACAGCGAGGCGCCCGCCCCGAGGTGGCAGATCACCACCTTCAGCTGTGTGCTCCCTATCAGCTCGGCGACGCGTCGTGACGCGTACGCGTGGGACAGTCCGTGGAAGCCGAAGCGGCGCAGCCCCCACCGTTCCCTCCACTCCCGGGGCAGCGCATAGGTGGTTGCCGCGGCCGGCATCGTGGCGTGGAAGGCGGTGTCGAAGCTGGCGACGGCCGGCACACCCGGCAGCAGCTCGGTGACCGCGTCCATGCCCGCCAGTGACTTCGGCTGGTGCAGCGGCGCCAGGGCGGTCAGGTCCTCGAGGGTCCGGCGGACCGCCGCATCGACGAGTACGGGAGCGGCGTACAGCTCACCGCCATGCACCACCCGGTGCCCGACGGCGTCCACCTCGATCCTGTCGCAGAACCTGGCCAGCTCCTCGGGCGCCCAGCCGTCGGCGCCGGCCGGGACGGAGGTGGAGTCGACCAACCGGTCGTCGTGCAGCACCGACAGCTTGAGGCTGCTCGAGCCTGCGTTGACCACCAGCACCCGCATGCCTGTCCTCTCGTCGTGGCGTCTTCAGCATCACACCCAGCGGTCGAACCACATGCGACCATGCCACTGCGAGCGGGTGATCAGCTCGCCGGTCCAGATCGGCCAGAAGTACGCGAACGCCGCCAGCTGCAGCGCCAGCATGACCACCAGCAGGCCCGCGACGAGGCGCCGCCGCCCACGATCGGCACCCGGCGGACCCAGCGCCCAACCGAAGACAAGCGCGATCGCCATCGCGGTGAAGGGAACGAAGGCGGTCGCATAGAACAGGAAGATCGGTCGGTCGTCGAAGCGCAGCCAGGGCAGCCAGCCGCTCCCCACTGCGAGCAGGGGCACGGTGTAGCGCCAGTCGCGCCGCACGACCAGCAGCACGATGCAGACCATTAATGCCGCCGCCCCGACCCACCACAGCACCGGGTTGCCGAGCGCGAGGATCTGACGCATGCACGTGTCACCCTGCTCGGCGTTGCATCCGGGCGTCGAGCGGGGGAGGTCGTTCTGGGCTTCGATGCCTACCGGGCGGTTCAGCAGCAGCCACCCCTGCGGGTTCGAGCCGTACGGGTGGGTCTTGCCCGCGAGGTAGTCGCCGGTGTGGAAGCGATAGATCATCTGGTGGTAGTTCCACAGCGAGTGCAGGGCGTCTGCCCAGGTTCCCGGCCACGACGTCGCGGGCGAGTCCAGGTAAGCCCCCCAGGCAGGCTCGTCGCCGTACCCGTGACCGAAGCGGTCCTCGTACTCCGAGCGGTGGCGGAAGAAGCCGATCCAGGTGGTCAGATAGACGCCGAGCCCGACGACGACGAGGCTCACGAAGGCTGGCAGTCCGTCGACGACAGCTGAGCGCAACCAGGCGACCCGTACGCCCAGCGCGCTGCGGGCCCGGGCGTCCCACGCCCACGACAGCAACGCGAACGCGGCGAGCGCGTAGAGGCCGCTCCACTTGGTGCCGCACGCCGCGCCGAAGCAGGCACCCGCCGCGATCCGCCACGGCCGGACCAGCAGTCCGCGTACCGGCCCCCACCCGCGTACGTCCGTGGTGGCCGCCTGGGCGAACCGGCCGCGAGCCCAGTCGCGGTCGGCCACCAGGCAGGACGCCGCGCAGACCACCCACAGGCCCACGAAGATGTCGAGCAGAGCAAGCCGGGACACCACCAGGTGCAGACCGTCGGTGGCCAGCAGCAGGCCAGCGACGCAGCCGAGCAGGGTGGAGCCGGTCATGCGACGCACGAGCCGGCACAGGATCAGGACGGTGAGGGCGCCGGCGATGGCGGCGGACACCCGCCAGCCGAACGGCGTCATGCCGAAGATCTGCTCGCCTGCGGCGATGAGCCACTTGCCGCCGTCGGGATGCACGATCTGGGTGACTTCGGGCTTGAAGATTCCGGTCAGCTTGCCGTCGACTATGCGGTCGTTGGCCGACTCGGTGAACTCGCGCACGTACCCGTGCTGCAGCAGCGAGTAGGCATCCTTGGCGTAGTAGGTCTCGTCGAAGAGGACGATCTCTGGTTCGCCGAGTCGCCAGAGGCGCAGCACGGCGGCGATCAGCATGACGCCGAGCGGGCCGAGCCACCCCCACAGCCGCGACGACCGGCTAGCGGGGGAGCGCAGGCGCACGGGCATTGTGGGCAACATGGCACCTGCTGCCGTACGGCCCAGCGCGACGGTGCGTTCGCGCCACGCCGTCGCGCTCACCGACCCGGGCGTCACGGCGCCGATCGTAGGTGAGCCCGGGATGCGGAGGGGCTGATCGGAGGTGGGCGTGCACGTCTCTTTCGTGCCCTGACCGATCTGTCGACATTGCGG
>DASQMN010000079.1:0-3198 GCA_035645475.1 Nocardioidaceae bacterium | reverse complement strand
CCAGCGCCGCCTCCAGCCCGACGCCTCCCACCACGAGAACCGCCGCACCTGCCGGCACCTGAGCAGCGACCAGGCGGGCGGCGGCCTGCGCCGATGTCACCACGTCGGCGGCTTCGGCTGTGATCCCCAGATCGCTCAGCTGAGCCGCCACCTGCTCCGGGGTACGCGACGCGTTGTTGGTCACGAAGGCGACGCTGGACCCGGCAGCGCGGACCCGCTCCGCCCCGTCGGCCGCGTGGGCCACCGGATCGTCGCCGAGGTAGAGAACGCCGTCGAGGTCGAACATCACCACGTCGTAGCCGTCGATCAGCGGAGCCGTCGCGTTGCTGAGCTCGTGGACCGAACGGTCGCGGGAGGTCACCGGCGCTGCCCTCTCCGACCGGGTCGAGGAGCTCATCGGTCATGGGTTGGTGTGGGGACCCCGAGCCTAGGATGCGGACGTGCTCGACCCGCTGACCGCCTCAGCCGGCGGCGACGAGTCCTCGGCTGGCACGATCACCGACCCGGTGCGGTGGAGACCCGTATCGGCGCTGCGGTATCGAAGCAGCGGTGACGCCCTCGCGCGGGTCACCATCGCGCCGCCCGATCACTGGGACGACGAGCAGGTGGCCTCCTTCGAGCGCCGCGATCCGCACAACATCGTGCGTCTGCTGGCGCCGGTGCTGGCAGGGGACGGCGATCCGGCCTACAGCGACGTGGTGGGCAGACGCCTCGAGGAGTGGCTGCAGTCCGGTGTGCTGGGCGTTGATCCGTTCGAGGCGATCTACGTCTACCGACGCTCTGCAGCGGATGCGATGACAGGCGTGGTCGCCGCCATGAGCGTGCACGCCGACAACGCGCGTCGGATGCTCCCGCACGAAGGGCTCATCCCGTCCCTGGTGGAGCGCCAGGCACGCCTGGCGAGAAGCACACATGCCCAGCTCGAGCCGGTGGTGGCCGTACATCGGGCGACGCGCCGCTGGCAGGAGATGCTCGACGCGGTCACCGCAGGAGCGCCCGACGTCGTCACGGTGACCGAGGACGATGTGCGCCACCAGGTGTGGGCGTGCACCGACCGATCAGTATCGGCCGCGATGGCGTCGGAGCTGGCCGACGGTCAGTGCATGATCGCCGATGGACACCACCGCTGGGCCGCACTCCAGACACTGGCCGCGTCCTCCCCCGGTGTCGATGCCCTGGTGATGCTGGTCGACGTCGACCGTGGAGGACTGCGTCTGGGTCCGATCCATCGGGTGCTTCGAGATGCCACGTGGGCCGGTGTCCACTCCGCCGGCGTACCCCAAGGTCGAATCCTGTGCGACCAGAGCGCCGCGTACGCACTGCTGGCCCGGGACCCGTCATCGTGTGTGCTGACCGACGGGCGACAGTGGCTGGGAGTGCCCGGAATGCCGCCGGGCGAGTCGGCGGTCGTGCCTGCGGTGGACAGCCTTGCAGTCAGCCGCCTGCACACGGAGTGGCTCTCGTCCTGGGACTGCGCTGAGTCGGGAATCGAGTACGTCCACGATGCCGACGTCGCACAGATGCTGGTGCGTCGAGACGGCGGTCTGGCTGTCCTGCTGCCCACCCTGTCGCTCGACACCGTCTTCGCCGCAGCGCGCGCGGGTGCGGTGCTTCCACGCAAGGCGACGTCCTTCGCCCCCAAGCCACGTATCGGCCTGCTCATGCGCCGGCTGGAGCAGATCGACTGATCGGCGCATCGAGGCCGCCACGCCAACGACGACCGCCTTGACGGACAGCGCGATCAGCGGCCGGTCTCGCCCAGCTCCCCGAGACGGTCGTCCGCATCGGTGACCCGCTCTGAGTCGACGGCCACCGTGCGGTGGAACCACTCGATCGCATCATCATGACGGCCGGCGGCCAGCAAGGTGTCCGCGTACGCATAGCGCAGCCGAGCGACCCAGTCGGCGTGTGAACGGGACCGGAGGTCCTCTGCCTCGAGCAGCTGGAGGGCGGACTCCAGCTGACCCATGTCACGGCGCGCTACCGCCGCCACGATCGCCATCTCCACCTGCCCGGCGCGGTCGAGCTGACCGACCGCCGCATCGGCTGCAAGGGCGAGCGCTCGCGCGGGACGTTTCAGGGCTCGCTCACAGTCAGCCATCATCGGCAGGTAGGCATGCGAGCCGGTCATTCGACGAGCCGCGCGGAACTCTGTCAGCGCGTCCGCGAAATGACCCGCTGCGTAGGCCGTCTCTCCGCAAGCCTCGCGCACCACGCCTACTCTCGCGGCGCGAGACCGCGCCGCGAGGGCATGCTGATAGGCCAGCTCAGGGTCCTCGTACAGCGTGCGTCCGGCCATTGCCAGATGTCGTCCGACTCGGTCGGCGAGCCGTTCCGGGAGGCTGGAGAGTTGGCGGAGCACGGCCCGATCCAGCTCGGCACTGGATACGTCGTCAGGAAGGTCGGGGCCGTCGTACCGCTGCTGTTCTGCAGTGCGCGGCGCCGGTCCGGCGGAACGCTCGGGGCGCCTTCCTCGGACGCCGGGGCGACGGGGCTCACCGGTGTTGGGCCCAGAACGTGATGAGCGACCGGACGAAGACTTGTTGCTCGTCGCCCGCCGCGGTGAACGACGAGCGTCGTCGGCGGCCATGTTGTCTCCTGCGCATAGAAGTATTCGACACGATAGGTCACCGCAGCGGAGAGACCGCGAAGAGCCGTACAAATGCAACAGGGCCGCCCCGAAGGGCGGCCCTGTTCAAGAAGATGTCCGGCGACGTCCTACTCTCCCACGCAGTCACCCGCGCAGTACCATCGGCGCTGAAGGGCTTAACTTCCGGGTTCGGAATGGAACCGGGTGTTTCCCCTTCGCCATGGTCGCCGAAACTCTATGGAGATGTGTCGGTAGTTCCCGACCGTATCTCGGGAACCACACAGTGGACGCGTAGCAGCTTTGTGAGACAAGCCCTCGGCCTATTAGTACCGGTCGGCTCCGAGCATCTCTGCCTTCTACCTCCGGCCTATCAACCCAGTCATCTACTGGGGGCCTTACCAGGTTGACCCTGTGGGAAACCTCATCTTGAAACGTGCTTCCCGCTTAGATGCTTTCAGCGGTTATCACTTCCGAACGTAGCCAACCAGCCGTGCTCCTGGCGGAACAACTGGCACACCAGAGGTTCGTCCATCCCGGTCCTCTCGTACTAGGGACAGCCTTTCTCAAGTTTCCTGCGCGCGCGGCGGATAGGGACCGAACTGTCTCAC
>DASQMN010000078.1:0-6031 GCA_035645475.1 Nocardioidaceae bacterium | reverse complement strand
CGGCTAGATCCTCTTCGTCGTCTCCCAGGTCGTCGTCCTCCAAGTAGTCGTCCTCGGAGTCGTCGTCCGCCAGGTCGTCCTCCACGTCGGTACGGTACGGATCGGGGTCGCCGGCATAGCTGGCGCCGGCCGCTCGGGCTGCGACCTCGGCGTCGGACTCGCGCGCCTTCGCGAGCAGGTCCTCGATGTAGCGGGCGTTCTCCGGCACGGCGTCGAGGATGAAGTCGAGCGTCGGCGTGTGGCGCATGCCGAGCGCCTTGCCGACCTCGCTGCGCAGGAGCCCGGTGGCGCTTCGCAGCGCCGCGGCGGTGCCGTCGATCTCGTCCGGACCGCCGAGCACGGTGTAGAAGACCGTGGCCTGCTGGGTGTCGCCGCTGACCCGAACGTCGGTCACGGTGATGAAGCCGAGCCGCGGGTCCTTGATGCGCCGTTCGAGCATCTCCGCGACGACGACCTTGATCCGGTCGGCGACCTTGCGTACACGCTGGCCACTCATGGACTGTGCCTCCTCGTTGACCTGTCAGGCGCAGCCGGGACTCTGCCCCCGACTGCGCCTTGCAGGTGCCGTAATGGACGAGGACGGCTGCACCGTGCGGCGCTCACCTAGGTGCGGTGGCGCCGCGCGGTGCAGCCCTCGCTCAGGCTCGCGCCTTCTCGCGCGACTCGAAGCTCTCCACGACGTCGTCGATCTTGATGTCGTTGTAGCCGCGGAGCGTCAAACCACACTCGAAACCCTCGCGGACCTCGGTCGCGTCGTCCTTGAACCGCTTGAGGCTGGACAGGTCGAGGTTGTCGGCCACCACAGCGCCATCACGCAGCAGTCGCGCCTTGGCGTTGCGACGGATGACACCGGAGCTCACCATGCAGCCCGCGATGTTGCCCACCTTCGACGAACGGTAGATCTCGCGGATCTGCGCCTGGCCGAGGGTGATCTCCTCGTAGATCGGCTTCAGCATGCCGGTGAGGGCAGCCTGGACCTCTTCGATCGCCTGGTAGATCACCGAGTAGTACTTGATCTCGACGCCCTCGCGGTCGGCGAGCTCGGTGGCCTTGCCCTGCGGTCGCACGTTGAACCCGATGATGATCGCGTCGGATGCCGCCGCCAGGTTGACGTTGGTCTCCGTGATGGCACCGACACCGCGGTCGATGACCCGCAGCGACACGTCGTCTCCGACGTCGAGGTTGGCCAGAGCATCCTCCAGCGCCTCCACCGAACCGGAAACGTCGCCCTTGAGAATGAGCAGCAGCTCGTTGCTGACGCCCTTCTCCATGCTGGACATGAAGTCCTCGAGGGTGCGGCGGCCCGTGCGCTGCGCGAGCATCGCGTTGCGCTCGCGTGCGTCACGCTTCTCCGCGATCTGCCGGGCCACCCGGTCGTCGGCGACCACCATGAGGTTGTCACCGGCCCCCGGTACGGCGCTGAGCCCCAGCACGAGCACCGGGCGCGACGGCGTGGCCGCTTCGACCGGACCGCCGTGCTCGTCGAGCAGCGCCCGCACCCGGCCGTACGCCGGGCCGACCACGACGGAGTCGCCGACCCGCAGCGTCCCGCGCTGAACCAGCACGGTGGCGACGGGACCACGACCGCGGTCCAGGTGGGCCTCGATCGACAGGCCCTCGGCGTCCTGGTGCGGGTTGGCTCGCAGGTCCAGAGCCGCATCCGCAGTGAGGATGATGCCTTCGAGCAGCGAGTCCAAATTGGTGCCGGCACGCGCCGAGACGTCGACGAACATGGTGTCGCCGCCGTACTCCTCGGGCACGAGGCCGTACTCGGTGAGCTGACCGCGCACCTTGGACGGGTCGGCGTCGGGCTTGTCGATCTTGTTGACCGCAACCACGATCGGTACGCCGGCGGCCTGGGCGTGGTTGAGCGCCTCGACCGTCTGCGGCATCACGCCGTCGTCGGCCGCGACCACCAGCACCGCGATGTCGGTCGCCTGCGCCCCGCGGGCACGCATGGCGGTGAAGGCCTCGTGACCTGGGGTGTCGATGAAGGTGATGCGTCGCTCTTCACCGTCGACCAGCGTCGCGACCTGGTAGGCGCCGATGTGCTGGGTGATGCCGCCGGCTTCCTTGTCGACCACGTTGGCGTCGCGCAGGGCATCCAGCAGCTTGGTCTTGCCGTGGTCGACGTGACCCATGACGGTCACGACCGGCGGCCGCGGCGCCAGCTGGGACTCGTCGCCTACGTCCTCACCGAAGCCGAGGCTGAAGGAGTCGAGCAGCTCGCGGTCCTCGTCCTCGGGCGAGACGACCTCGATGTTGTAGTTGAGCTCCTCACCGATGATCGACAGGGTCTCGCCGTTGACCGACTGGGTGGCCGTCACCATCTCGCCGAGCCCGAACAGCACCTGCACCAGCTGGGCGGGGTCGACACCGATCTTGTCGGCCAGGTCGGTGAGCGAGGCACCACGCGCCAGGCGCACCGTCTCGCCCTCGCCCTTGCGTACGCGGGCACCACCGATGGCGGGCGCCTGCATGTTGTCGAACTCCTGGCGCTTCGCCCGCTTCGACTTGCGACCACGCCGCACCGGACCACCGGCGCGACCGAAGGCGCCCTGCGTGCCGCCACGGCCGGCTCGGCCGGCTGGTGGGCGACCGCCGGGGCCGCCACCGAACCCGCCGGGACGGGCTCCCGGGCCACCACTGCTGGGTGCGCCGGGGCGTCCCGGTGCGCCGGGACGGGCTCCCGGGGAGCTCGGCGGTCGACCACGGCCGGCGGGCCCTCCGGGACCGGAGCGCCCTCCACCGAGAGCCGGCGAGGACTGCTTCGGCATCATCGCCGGGTTGGGACGCGGCATGCCAGGCGCTCCGGGGCCTCCCGGGCGTGGAGCAGGACGGCCGTCGCGGGCCGACGGCGGACGCGGCGGCATCCCCGCAGGGGCCCCTGGGGTGCTGGGTGCGCCGCCGGGCTGAGCGGGCGCAGGCCGGCCAGGACGCTGCATGCCCTGCTGGGAGGAGAAGGGGTTGTTCCCCGGCCGTGGCGCACCAGGGCGTCCGGGCGTGCCTGGACGCGGCGCGCCGCCCGGCCGCTGCCCGGGCACGACGCCGGGGTGGGCGGTGCCGGGGCGAGCCGCCGAGACCGGACGGGTCGGAGCGGACTCGGCCTGAACCGGTGCCTCCGGTGAGCCCGACCCGGCCTGGGCTGCCGGTTGCATCGGAGCACTGGGCTGCGTGGGCGTACTGGTCTGCGCCGGCGCAGATGGCTCTGACGGGACGCTCGAGGGGGCGGCGCCGGGCCGGCCGGGAATGCCGGTCGGGCCGGGTGTGCCAGGTCGCGTCGGGGTGACGGACGGGGTCGCCGCAGCGGGAGCCGACGGGCTAGGCGCGGTCGGCGTGGGTGCGGTGCCGGCTGTCGGCGCTGCCGCGGCACCGTTGGCGCCGTTGCTCGCCGCGGCCGGCTTCGCCGTCGCTCGCAGGGCTTCGCCGTGCTGTTCTTTCAGGCGCCGAATGACCGGCGCTTCGACGGTGGAGGACGCCGACTTGACGTACTCCCCCATGTCTTTGAGTGTCGCGAGCACAGCTTTGCTCTCGACACCGAGCTCCTTGGCGAGCTCGTGGACTCGGACCTTGGCCACTGTTTCCTCCTGGTCCGAGCCTGGTGCAGGCGTGCGGACCGCTAGTTGACGTGCATGCTCATGACTGAGAACTCATCGAGGGCTCATGAGCTGGTGCTCCGTTTCCGCATCGGAGCCCGCACCGGTCGGTGCGAGCTGTCGGTCATCCTTGTCGATCACGCGAGGTCAGGCCCCGCTGCTGTCCTGCTGGTGTCGCTCCACCCAGTCGCGTACGGCGGCGGTGTCGATCGGACCCGGATGACGAAAGGCCCGAGCGAACGCTCGTCGTCGTACGGCAAGGTCCAGGCAGCTGGTCGCGGGGTGCAGATGCGCTCCACGACCAGGAGCCCGATGGTGCGGGTCTGGCACCACCGAGGTGGTGCCGTCGCCCTGCGCCACCAAGCGGACCAGGTCGGATGCGCTCGCCCGCTCGCGGCAGCCGATGCAGGTGCGCACCGGCCGGGCGTGCCCGCGCAGGCTCTCCCCAGATGTGGTGCCGTGGGGGGAGTCGACGGGGGCGACGGTGCCTTCGCGGTCACCGGTGCGAGCACCGGAGGGGTCTGAAGGCGTGCGGCCCATCACCCGGAGTCTAGCGGCTGGGAGGACATGCGTCTCCCTTCGTTGTTCCGGGGTGTCGGCGCACCTCGGCTCGAGAGTGACGTCTGACCGACACGCCCGCGTGTCGCGGCGGGAACGTCACGCTCACGATGGACGGGGCGGCGGGCGCTCACCGGGGTGGACGCGGCGGCGAGACGCCGGACCGGGGCGCGGACCCGCGAGCAGCGGCGCCGGACCGAGGAGCCGGTGGGCGGCGCGTACCACCGGCCCCGGCCCGTACGGCTGGCGCCTCGTCGGGGGCGGTGTCGGAGCGGATGTCGATGCGCCAGCCGGTCAGCCGCGCCGCCAGCCGTGCGTTCTGGCCCTCCTTGCCGATGGCCAAGGACAGCTGGAAGTCGGGAACGATCACGCGGGCCGACTTGGTCGCAGCGTCCACCACGCTGACGCTTTGGACGCGGGCCGGTGACAGGGCCTGGCCGACGAACTCCGCTGGGTCGTCGGAGTAGTCGACGATGTCCATCTTCTCGCCGTTGAGCTCGCTCATCACGTTGCGGACACGCTGACCCATCGGGCCGATGCACGCCCCCTTGGCGTTGACGCCGGCCACCGTGGAGCGCACAGCGACCTTGGACCGGTGCCCCGCTTCACGGGCGATGGCCACAATCTCGACCGTGCCGTCGGCGATCTCGGGCACCTCCAGGGCGAACAGCTTGCGCACCAGCTGGGGGTGCGTGCGCGACACCTGCACCTGCGGCCCACGCAGCCCCTTGCGCACGCCGATCACGATGCACCGCAGGCGGGTCCCATGGGCGTAGCGCTCCCCGGGCACCTGCTCGGCCTTCGGCATCAGGGCCTCGAGGCGGCCGAGGTCGACCAGCACGTCGCCGGGCTCGCGGCCCTGCTGGACCACGCCGGAGACGATGTCGCCCTCCTTGCCGGAGAACTCGCCGTACTTCTGCTCGTCCTCGGCGTCACGCAGCCGGTGCAGGATCACCTGCTTGGCGGTCATCGCAGCGATACGACCGAAGCCGCTGGGGGTGTCGTCGTACTCGGGTCCGTCGGGGCCGCGTACCCCGTTCTCGTCGAGCTCGCCTCGCTCCCGTGCCCACACGGTGACGTGGCCGGTCTTGCGGTCCAGCTCCACCCGAGCCGTCGACTGCGCTCCCTCAGTACGCTGGTAGGCCATCAGCAGCGCCTGCTCGATGGCTTGCACCACCACGCCGAGCGGGACTTCCTTCTCCCGCTCGAGCATGCGCAGAGCGCTCATGTCGATGTCCATCACGCCTCCTTGCGGTTGAACTCGACCTGCACCTTGGCCTTGGCGACCTCGTCGTACGACAGCGACACCGCCGTGCCGTCCACGTCCAGCTCCACGGCGTGGTCGGAGGCGGCCCTGATGCGTCCGGTGAGCGCACCGCCCTCGCGCAGCGTCACAGCCACGAGGCGGTCCTGGTTGCGGCGCCAGTGCCGGGCGAGCGTGAGCGGTCGGTCGACACCGGGCGAGGTGACTTCGAGGGTGTACGCGCGATCCCCCATGGCCTCTGACTCGTCGAGCACAGCGCTGAGCGCACGGGTCGCCGCCGCGATGTCATCCAGCGACACTCCCCCGTCCTTGTCGACGGCGACGCGCAGCAGGCGCCGGCGGCCGGCGGCGGACACCTCGACGGCCTCGAGGTCCAGACCGAGGCGGTCCGCCGGAGGACCGAGCACGGTGAGCAGCCGGTCGCTCTCCTGCGAATGACTCACGGGGCCCTCCTCGGTGTGCTGTTGTGGGTGCGACACGACGGGGCGTCAGCACCAGCCGCTCAGAGTAGCGGCCGCGCGCCACTGGACGGCTTCTCGCGGGCGCTGTCGTCATGCTCCGGTAGCGTCCGGTCGTGGTCGGCGCAGCAGCAAGCAGGCGTACGGTGCTGCGC